>NZ_JBFRDX010000005.1:0-281696 GCF_052114005.1 Marmoricola sp. RAF53
TCGCTGGCCCAGACGTCCTCGGCCGAACCGACCGTGACACCGGCAGCGACGTAGGCCTCGTCGGGCTGAGCCGCGAACACGCCGGCCCCCGACTCGACGACCACGTCGTAGCCGAGCTTCTGCAGCTGGACGGCGGTGACGCTCGTCGCAGCGACGAGTGTCTCGCCAGGCCGGGACTCGCGGGGGATGCCGATCAGCATGCGAGCTCCACGAGGTCCCCGAGGCACGTGCCCGGCGCTGCCCCAGGGTGCCGAGCGCGATCTGGTCGACCTTTGCCCGTTCGCAGTGCCGTTGCACTGTACGCTCCCAGGTCAATGCCGATGCCGCCATAGAGCTCAACGGCTTGATGGGCTGCCTCGACCACGGCCTCGCTGAGGAGCTCGTCGATCCCCAGCGGGTCGACCCGGTCGAGCTGGGGGCTGGGCGCGGGCTCTCCTGCTCGGGCGCCGGCCGTGTCCATCAGGATCCCCTCGCCGCTCGACCGGGAGTGAGCGTCACGCCCACCCCTCGAACGAACACCTCGGCTCGACCAGCTTCTCCCGTCGCCTCGACCTCGGCGACGTACTCCACGCGGTGGAGCTTGCCGCTGTCATGGAGCAGGGTGGCCCTGACCCGGAAGATGTCGTCACAGCCCGGCGCCTTCGGCCCGGCGAACTCGATCACGTCGTACCCGGCGAAGACACCGTCCGCCTCGCACAGCCTTTCGGAGAGCTCGCGACGGAGCAGGTCGAACGTCCGCAGGACCTCGAGGCGCGCGGTCCCGGTCGACTCGTCGAGCGTCAACGACGCCGTGGCCCTCAGCAGCGCGGTCACGAGACCGCCGCCGGAAGGTCGACGATCTCTGCCAGGAGCTCGCGGTGCCGCCCTGCCGTGCCGAGCGCGATCTGGTCGGCCTTGGCCCTCTTCAGCACGTAGTGGAGCGAGTGCTCCCAGGTCATCGCGATGCCCCCGTGGAGCTGGAGGCACTCCTCCACCAGCTGGACGGCAACATCAGAGGCGTAGGCGGCGACGAGCGAGGCCCGGTACTCCACCGATTCCTCCTCGGCGAGCGCGCCGTAGCGCGCCACGGCGCGCAGTCCCTCCAGGTCGACCCACAGGTCGGCGACCCGGTGCTTGAGCGCCTGGAACGACCCCAGCTCACGACCGAACTGACGCCGTGTCCGCAAGTAGTCAGCCGTTGAGGTGAACACCGCGTCACACAGTCCGAGCTGCTCCGAGCCCAGCGTGATGGTCGCTACCGCCAGAGCACGGCGGAGCGCTCGGGCAGCCTCCTCTCCGACGGCATGCCGGGTCGACGCAACCGACGTCAGGGTCACCTCGGCGAGCGGCCTCGTCATGTCGAGCGCCGAGATCAGCCGCCGTTCGACGCCGGAAGCCGGGAGGTCGACCGCGTGGATCTCGAGAACCCCGTTGGCCGCCGACGCAGGCACCAGCAGAACATCAGCCTCCATCGCGCCGGCGACGTGGGAGACACGTCCGGTGAGCGTATGGTCGTCGGCGATCGAGAATGCCGGGACCATATCGGCGTACGAGGTCGACCACGGCAGCGCCACCGCGGCCGTGCGGCCGCTTTCGATCGCGGACCGCACGGCCGGGGCATCGAGCTCGTTGGCGACGGTCGCTGCCAGCACGCTGCTCGTCAGGAAGGGAACAGGCGCAACGCTGCGACCCAGCTCCTCCGCAACCACGCCGGCGAACCCGAGCGCGCGACTGACGACGTCCGTGTGCGCCCCGTCCACGAGCAAGCCGCCCAGACCGAGGTCGTCCCGGACGGAACGCCAGATCTCGGCGGGGCCGACGAGGTCGTCGTCGTACGTCGCGGACAGAGCAAACTGCGTGCACATCGACTCGAGCAGACCGCGTGCCGCACCGCGGAGGGCCGCTTCATCCGGGTCGTAGGCGTACCTGAGCTCGCTCATCGCGGCGCGTCCTTCCAAGCGATCCCCTTGTCGGGGCGGGCCTCACCCGGGAACCCCAACACCCGTTCGGCAATGATGTTGCGCAGGATCTCCGAGGTGCCGCCCTCGATCGAGTTCCCCTTGGCCCGCAGGTACCGGTAGCCGGCGTCCCTGGCCAGCATGTCGACGGAGTCCGGTCGGATCATCGGCCAGGAGCCGTACTCCAGGCCCTCGGCACCGAGGAGCTCGACCTCGAGCGCGGAGAGTCGCTGCGCGTTGTCGGCGAAGGCGAGCTTGAGTGCCGATCCCGCCGGACCGGGAGCCGCGATCTGCACCGTGCGGTGGGAGTTGAGCCGGGCGACCTCTGCCCCCACCCAGAGGTCGAGCAGACGGTCGTGGAGGTCAGGCCTGCGGAGGTCCGGGCGCTCACGCCAGGTGTGGGCGACCTTGCCGATCATTCCTCCCTCACGCGGCGTCGGCCGGCCGCCGATCGCGACACGCTCGTTGCTCAGCGTGTAGGTCGCCACCTCCCAACCGGCGCCCACGTCACCGAGGCGGTCGGTGTCCGGCACCCGGACCCCGTTGAGGAAGACCTCGTTGAACTCCGCCTCCCCCGTCAGCTGCCGCAGCGGGCGGACGTCCACCCCCGGGTCGGTCATGTCGACCACGAAGTAGGAGAGCCCGGCGTGCTTGGGCACCTCGACATCGGTCCGGGCCACGAGGATCGCGCGCTGCGCGAGGTGGGCGCTCGAGGTCCAGACCTTCTGACCGTCCACGATCCAGGTGTCCAGATCCTGGCGTGCTCTAGTTGCGACGGCCGCGAGGTCCGACCCCGCGCCGGGCTCGCTGAACAGCTGGCACCAGATCTCCTCGCCGGTCCAGAGCGGGCGCAGGAGCCGGGCACGTTGCTCCTCGGTGCCGTACCTGAGGATGGTCGGGGCAGCCATCCCGAGGCCGATGCGGTTGCGGTCAGGGGCGTTGGTCGGCGCCCCTGCCGAACGCAGCCGGTCGTTGACCAGCGCTTGCTCCGCCCGGGTAAGGCCGAGACCTCCGTGGCCCGGCGGAAAATGCACCCAGGCCAAGCCTGCGTCGTACTGAGCGTGCAGGAAGGTCATCCGCTCCGTCGTCGCTGGCGGGTACGCCGCGAGCAGGCCGTCGACCGCGGTGGCGAGGTCCGTCATGCCCCCTCCTCGGCCAGGTACAGCAGGGAGACCGTGCGGGCGATGCAAACCGGCCGGTCCCCGCCCTCGCGCTCCACGGTCGCCTCGAGCTCGGCACGCATCTGGTCGCCGGAGACCTCGACGGCGACCAACCGGACGTGCGCCCTGACCCGGCTGCCCGACTGCACCGGGGCGGGGAAGCGGACACGCTCGAGTCCGTAGTTGACGGCCTGGCGGAGGCCGACGACCTGGTAGACCTCGCGCACCATCGCGGGCAGCAGGGAGAGCGTGAGGTAGCCGTGAGCGATGGTCGTGGCGAACGGGCTCCTCGCCGCGCGCTCCACGTCGGTGTGGATCCACTGGTCGTCCCCTGTCACCGCAGCGAACGCATCGATGCGCTGCTGGTCGAGCACCTGCCATCCCGACGTGCCGAGCTCGCGCCCCACCGACGCCGCGTACTCCGCCGGGGTCAGCACCGTAGGAGCGGGGTCAGCCACGGCGAGCGCCGTCCGCGTAGATGATCTGGCCGGAGACGTAGCCGGCGGACTCGCTGACGAGATAGCCGACCAGCGCGGCGATGTCCTCGGGCGTTCCGCCTCGACCCACGGGGATCTTGGCGACCGCCGCCGCGGTGAAATCCGTGAAGCTCATCCCGAGCCGTGCCGCGGTGGCCTCGGTCATCTCGGTCTGGACGAAGCCGGGCGCCACGGCGTTGGCGGTGACCCCGAACGGGCCGAGCTCGATCGCGATGGTCTTGGTGAATCCCTGGATGCCAGCCTTGGCCGCGGCGTAGTTCGCCTGCCCGCGGTTGCCGCGGGCCGACGTGCTGGACAGGTTGACGATCCGGCCATAGCGCTCGCTCACCATGTGTTTCTGGACGGCCTGGGTCATGAGGAAGGCGCCGCGGAGGTGAACGCGCATGACCGAGTCCCAGTCGTCGGCGGTCATCTTGAACAGCAAGTTGTCGCGGGTGATGCCCGCGTTGTTCACCAGGATCGTGGGAGCTCCGAACGTCTCGACGACCGTGACGATCGCCGCATCGACGGCCGCTTCGTCGGCAACGTCGGCGGAGATCGCCACCGCCTCACCGCCTGCCGCGACGATCTCCTCGCACACCACGTCGCAGGCCTCGAGGTCGAGGTCCAGCACCGCGACCGCGTGTCCCTGGGAGGCGAGGTGCCGAGCCGTGGCAGCTCCGATCCCGCGCGCTGCTCCGGTCACGATGGCGACCCTCCGGGTCTGTCCTTGCATGATCCCTGCTCCTTGGTCGTTGGGTGGGTCTCGTTCGGTGATGCGGGTTATGTGCTCAGAGGAGAGTGATGCCACCGTCGACGTCGACCATCCGGCCGGTGATCCACGACGCCGACTCGGAGAGAAGGAAGGTCACCGCGCCGGCAATGTCCTCCGGCTCGCCCAGCCTGCGCAGCGGGTAGCGGGAGGCGACTTCGTCCTCACGGTTCTCGTAGAGGGGCGCGGCGAACTTGGTCTTGACGACTCCGGGCGCTACCCCGTTGACGCGGACCTCAGGTCCGACCTCGACGGCGAGCACGCGGGTCAGGTAGGTCAGGGCGGCCTTGCTCACGCCGTACATGCCCAGCGCGGGCACCGGGCGTGCGCCGGCCGTCGAGCCGATGTTGACGACGGCACCGCGGTTGGCCCGGAGACCGGCCTCCAGGGCCAGCTGCGTCCAGGCCAGCGGGGCGACCAGGTTGACCTCCAGGATCTTGCGCGCGAGCCCGAGATCGATCGCATCGAGCCCGCCGTCCGCCGGGTTGATGCCGGCGTTGTTGACCAGGTAGTCCACCGAGCCGAACGCGGCAGCCACCTTGTCGAAGACGTCGACCCGGTGATCAGCGTTGTCCGCCTTTCCGGCGACGCCGATCGCCACCTCGGGCCCGCCCAGCTCGGTCGCGGCCGCCGCCAACGTGACGGGGTCGCGGCCGGTGATGCACACCCTGGCCCCGTCGCTGACGAGCGCACTCGCGATGCCGAAACCGATACCTCGGCTGGCCCCTGTGATGACCGCGACCTTGCCGGCGAACCGATCGGGGGCCGTCACGACAGGCGCTCCACGATCATCGCCATGCCCTGGCCGCCGGCCACGCACATGGTCTCCAGTCCGATCTGCTTGTCGTGAGCCTGGAGCGAGTGCAGGAGCGTCGTCGCGATGCGAGCACCGGTCATCCCGAACGGATGACCGACCGCGATGGCACCGCCGTTCACGTTGAGCTTGTCCAGGTCGATGCCCAGGTCGGAGGCCGAGGGAAGCACCTGAGCCGCGAACGCCTCGTTGATCTCGACCAAGTCGATGTCGTTGATCGCCATCCCCGCGCGAGCCAACGCCTTGCGCGACGCCTCGACCGGGCCCAGCCCCATCAGCTCAGGAGTGAGAGCGCCGACACCGGTGGCGACGATGCGCGCCAGCGGGGTGACACCGAGCTCAGCCGCTCGGGTGTCACTCATCAGCAGGAGGGCAGCAGCACCGTCGTTGAGAGGACAGCAGTTGCCGGCGGTGACCGTGCCGTTCTCACGGAAGACCGGCTCGAGACCAGCCAGGGTCTCCGTTGTCACGCCGGCGCGCGGTCCGTCGTCGGCGCTGACCACGCGGCCGTCGGGCAGGCACAGCGGCGTGATGTCGTCGGCCCAGAACCCGGAGGCGATCGCCTCCTGCGCGCGCTGCTGGCTCAGGGCGGCGAACTCGTCCTGGGACGCGCGCGACACCCCCCGCAGCTCCGCGACGTTCTCCGCGGTCTGCCCCATGGGCAGGTACAGGTCTGGAAGCACCCCCCCACCGGTCAGCAAGGGGTTCTTGGTGTCAGGCATACCGTCCGCCCGTCCGCGTTCGTACCGGCTGACGGCTTCCACGCCCACCGACAGGAACACGTCCCCCTCGCCCGCGCGAATCGCGTGCGCGGCCATCCGGGTGGTCTGCAGGCTCGAGGAGCAGTACCGGTTGACGGTGACGCCGGGGACGGACTCCAAGCCCGAGAGAAGCGCAACGGCGCGCGCCAGGTTGTAGCCGCTCTCGCCAGCAGGCTGCCCGACCCCCAGGTGGACGTCGTCGATCGTCGCGGGGTCGAGCTCCGGGATGTCACTGAGGAGCGCTCGCACCATCTGGGCTGCCATGTCATCGGCGCGCAGGTCCTTCAGCGACCCCTTCCCGGCTCGTCCGATCGGCGAGCGAACAGCTCCTACGATCACTGCCTCGGGCATGTGCTTCCTCTCTCTCCTGGCTGGTTCTCCCACCCCGGCACGGGCCGCCGGAGCGGGAGCGTGATCAGGCTAGGAAAGGCTCACGGCCGCCACTATTGGATCCGCGACTGGAAAGCCGTGGCCGCCTCGTGCGCACACCCAAATAGCGGGTTGCCGAGCCGCCGTCGTCCGGACACAGACAAGACGTTGTGTCCGGCCGGTGCTCATGTCGACAACCTGACGTCCGGGCGGGGCGCTATCGGCGGTAGGTGACCAGTCCGCTCGGCGCGAGGCCTGCCAGTCGGCGGGTCACGGGCCCAGCTTCGTTCCCAGACTCCTCCCGATCCTCTTTCCGGTTGACCGCACGGTGGACCAGCGACCCACCGACGGTGCGAAACGGCTCGATCGGGAGGGTGCCGCCGTGCGGCCGGACGAACGGATGCGCCGACCACTGGTCCGCGGATCCCAGCGCCAGCGAAGCCAGGATCTGGCCCGCGGTCATGCTCGGCGCGACGCCGTTGCCCGAAAAGCCGGTGCCGTACACGACCTCAAGGCCGCCGATGCCGAGGCGCCCGAAGAAAGGCAGGCCGTCCGCGCTGCGGTCGACCGGACCGCTCCATGCGTGGGAGACAGTGGCCGTCCGGGCCGCCGGAAAGTACGTGCCGAGCTCGGCAGCGAACCGCGACTTGTCCGTCGAGGCACCGTCGAAACGCGCCCGCACCCGCCCCATCCTGGCCACGGCAGTGCCTCCGGCCCCGAACACCATCCGGCCGTCGCGGGTCCGGCGTGCATAGCGCAGGGTCATCCGGGAAGTGGTCATCGCTTCCCGTCCGCGCCACCCGCTCGCGTCCAGCTCGTCGCCGATCTGCTCGGTTGCGACGACGTCGCTCGCCACCGCAACCGTGGAGCGTGCGAGCGGTGGCACGCCGGACGACCAACCTCCCAGTGCCAGGACCACCGCCGTGGTGGGTCGCACGGGTGCTCGCTCGGTCGCGACGAGGCCCGAGGAGATCGAACGGACCCGGGTCCCCTCGAAGACCTGGACGCCTGCAACCAGCACCTCACTGCGGAGAGCGGCAGCCAGGAGCGCGGGGTGTACCGTCGCGACGGTGGGGTCGAACATGCCACCCAGGAACCGCTCGGAGCCGAGGCGCGCGGATATCTCCGCTGCGTCCAGGAATCGGTAGGGTCCGGCTCCCAGCCCTTGCGCTCGATCCGCGAAGCCCTGCCACGCGCCGATCTGGTGCGGCGACGATGCCGCCATCAACCAGCCGACCGGATCCCAGTCGACATCATGGCCCCTGGTCGTCGCCCAGCGTCCGAGCTCTCGGATAGCCCGTTCGGACTCGCGTGCGACGGCCGGCCCCACCTCTGGCCCGAACCGTCCGATCAGAGTTTCGATCTTGGGCCAGAGCGACATCGCCATCCCCGCGTTGCGTCCGGACGCACCGGCTCCGCATCGATCCGCATCCAGAAGGACCACGCGCAACGTTGGTTCGCGCTCCTTGAGGCGAAGGGCGGTCCACATGCCGACGTACCCGCCACCGATCACGCAGACGTCGCAGTCGACGGCGTCGACGAGCGGCGGTTGCCGCGCGACGGACACGCGCTGGGCGGCGTCCTGCAGCCAGAACGAGTCGACCCTCGGTGCCAAGAACGTGCCGAGCGCGAGGGACTCACCCATGCGCCCCCACCGTGAGGTCGGACCCAGGCGCCAATCCCACAACTTCCGGGATCGTCGTCGGCTTGCCCTCGACGATCCACTCCGCGAGCGCCTCGCCGAGCGCAACGCCGGGACCGAGGCCGCGGCCGCCGAGTCCGACGCCGGCGAAGACTCCGGGTCGGTCGGGGTGCTCGCCGAGGATGAACCTGTCGGCCGGGTGGTGGGGGTAGAGCCCGGCCCAGCCGCCCACGTACCCGAGCTCCAGCTCGGGCAGAACCTCGGTGAGCTGACCGAACACCGTCTCCACCGCGGAGTCGGTCAGCCGTTGGGAGTAGCCCTCGGTATCGTTCTCCGGCTCGCCCAGCAGACGGCTCGAGTGCAGTCCGGCGACAAGCCGGTCAGCGCCTTCGGCACGGAAGTACAGGCCCTCGTCCTCCGATGCGCCCGGCAGGAAGTCGAGCATCATCGGAAGCGGGCCACGAGCCCCCTTCACCGAGAAGATGTAGGCCTCGTGGCGTTCGTTGAGCACACCGACCGGAGCGCCCAGGCGATCCCCGACGACGCCACTCCAGGCACCCGCTGCGTTGACGATGACGTCTGCTCGGAGCTCGCCCGTCGTCGTACGGATGACGAAGCCCGATCCCGACGCCTCGTGGGCGCTCAGGAGCTCGGTGGCTCGCAGGACCTTGCCCCCGCGGTCTCTGACCGTGGCCGCGAGGATCCCGCACAGCTCCGTTCCGTCCACGAAGAACGCGTGTGGATCCCACGCAGCGCCGGTGACGTCGGCCGGAGGTGCATAGTCAGGGACCACTCGTCCCAGCTCGGCCCGGTCGATCACCTCGGAAGGCGGGAGGCCCAGCTCGAGCTGCTGCTTGCGCACGCGCTCGAAGGAGGCCAGCTGGGTCGGAGTGCGGCCCGGCGCCAGGTGGCCGATCCGTCGCAGTGGAAGACCGTGAACCCGGTGCAGGTCCTCGAGGATCGCGTACGACCTGTTCATCAGACCGAACGAGACCGGGTCGGTCTGGAACCGCACTGCCATCCCGACCGCGAGCCCGGTGGATCCCTCGCCGGGATTGCCGCGGTCGACGACGGTGACGTCGACCCCGGCACGCTGGGTCAGAGCAGCGGCGCACCCGAGCCCGAGCACCCCTCCACCCACAATCACGACCTGCATCTAACGACCACTCCTTGTCGCATCGTCATCTGGCTCCGAACGTACGACGGTCGGAGGTGCTCAAGCATCCACCTCGGCCGGACCGACCTGTTCCAGGCAGCCGATCAACCGCTGCGCCACGTCATCGATCAGCGCCTCGTCCATCGGTGTCGAGAGGCTCATGCTGAGCTGCCCGGGCACGATCAGCACGCCTCGCTCCTCCGCCGCCCGCCAGAACCTCGGGCGCCAGCCGTCCGGCTCGACCATCCCGGCGGCGGGTACCAGTCGGACGCCGGACCCGAACCCGGTGACGTCCCAGCCGAGCGGGCGCGCGGTGTCCACCAGGGCCGACCGCAACCGGTCGCCCAGGCGCGCCAACCGCTGGACCTCGGAACGCGTGTAGAGCCGCATGGCCTCCAGTCCCGCACGCATGGTCACCGGGTTCCCGGAGAACGTCCCACCGTGGAAGACCGGTGGTTGTGTCCGAGGGTCGAGAACCTCCATCGCTTCCGCGCTGCCGAGGAGGGCGCCCACCGGCAGGCCGCCCCCGATGATCTTGCCCACGGCCGTCAGGTCGGGGTCGATCTCGAAGTGATCCGCGGCCATGCCCCCGAAACCGTGCCGCAGGGTGACCACCTCGTCGACCACGAGCAGCACTCCGTGCTCGCGGGTGATCCGACGGACCTCTGCCACGTACTCGCGGTCGAGCGGTCGCGATCCGGCGCGCGCCGGCACGAGGTCGAGCACGACGGCGGCGACGTCCGGATCGCCGGTCACCACCGCACGCATCGCCTCCAGGTCTCCGGGAGGCACGGTACGCACCTCAGCGTGCACACCGGCGGAGACCCCTCGTGTGGACGCGGGACCGAGCGCGACGAGCGCGTGGTCTGCGGATCCGTGGTAGGAAGGCGACAGGAACACGATCTTGTCGCGACCCGTGACGGCCCGGGCGACTCGCAGCGCTGTCATGACCGCCTCGGTCCCCGAGTTGGTGAACCGTACTTGCGCCGCCGAGGGGATGCGCTCGATGAGCAGCTCAGCGAGCTCGATCTCGAACCGGGTGGACATGCCGAACGAGGCACCGTCACGCACGGCGCACTGCGTGGCGGCGACGACCGCCGGATGGCTGTGCCCGTGGATGAGCGCGGTGAAGTTGTTGTTGAGGTCGATCCAGCGCTGCCCGTCCTCGCCGACGACCTCGTAACCGTGACCGCTCACCGCGCGCGGTGCGAGCGGGAACATGGCGGTGAGGCCTCGGGTGGTGCCCCCAGGGAAGGCCGCGAGGGCACGCTCGTCCCACGCGGCCCGGGACTCGGATTCGCTGCTGCTCGACATGGTGCAACCGTCGGAGAATTTCGGCCGCGAGGCCATTGTCCCGCGAATCAAACGATCAGCGGTTCCCCGTGTCTGCAACCAATGGGCACCGGGGTGACCTGATCCTAGAGTCGAAGCACGAAGCCCACGCGCGGATCGTCCCTCGACCGACGCACACGAACCACTGAAGAGGAATCCAGATGACGACCTACGCCGTGACCGACCCGGCAACCGGCGAACTCGTGCGCGAGTACGCGACCCACACCGACGAGGAAGTCGGGGCCGCCGTGGCGGCTGCACATGCCGCCACCACCTCGTGGGGTCGCGAGACCACCGTCGAGGAGCGTGCCGCAGTCGTACGGCGCATCGGCGAGCTGCACGTCGAGCGGGCGGACGCGCTGGGCGCGATCGCGAGCCGGGAGATGGGCAAGGCCGCCGCCGCCGGCGCCGGCGAGGCGCGGTTCGCCGGGGCGATCTTCTCCTACTACGCGGACAACGCGGCGGTCTTCCTTGCCGAGGAGCCGATCACGCTTCTCGGGGGCGAGGGAACCGCCGTCATCCGCAAGAGCCCTGTCGGCGTGCTCCTGGGGATCATGCCCTGGAACTACCCGTTCTACCAGGTGGCCCGCTTCGCCGGACCCAACCTCGTCGCAGGCAACACGATCGTGCTCAAGCATGCTCCGCAGTGTCCCGAGTCCGCAGCCGCGATCGAGGAGATCTTCCGCGACGCGGGCGTTCCGGAGGGTGCGTACGTGAACGTGTATGCCACGAACGAGCAGGTGGCCGACGTCATCGCCGACCCCCGGGTTCGCGGGGTGTCCTTGACCGGTTCCGAGCGTGCCGGCGCGGCCGTCGCGGAGATCGCCGGTCGGCACCTCAAGAAGGTGGTGCTGGAGCTGGGCGGCTCCGACCCGTTCATCCTCCTCGGGACCGACGACCTGGAAGCGACGGTGGCCGCTGCAGCCTCTGCCCGGCTCGACAACGCGGGGCAGGCTTGCAACGCAGCCAAGCGGATCATCGTGCACGAGGACCTGTACGACGATTTCGTGGCGAAGTTCACCGCGACGGTGGTGGGCACCACCACCACGCCGCTCTCGTCGCTCGCAGCAGCCGATCGGCTCGAGAAGCAGGTGGCCGCGATCGTCGCTGACGGCGGCCAGCTCGCCACGCAAGGCGAGCGACAGGGTGCTCAGTTCCCGGCTGGCGTTCTCACCGACATCGACCGCAACGCGGAGTCGAGCCGCGAAGAGCTGTTCGGCCCCGTCGCCATGGTGTTCAAGGTGCGTGACGAGGACGAGGCGGTCGAGGTGGCCAATGACACCCAGTACGGGCTCGGCTCGTACCTGTTCACGACCGACCCGGCACAGGCCGAGCGCGTCGCCGACCGGTTGGAGGTCGGCATGGTCTTCGTCAATGGCGTCGGCCTGGACAGCATGGAGCTGCCGTTCGGGGGGGTCAAGCGCTCTGGATTCGGGCGAGAGCTGGGCCGCGCGGGGGTCGAGGAGTTCATCAATCGCAAGCTGATCCGCACCGTTCGCTGAGTTGCAGACGTCGAGTGGGGCCGTGCGAGGAACGCACGGCCCCAGTCGCCTGCCAGGAGCAGTACCTCAGCCCCCGAGGATGACGCCGCCGTCGACGTACAGGGTCTGACCGGTGACGTACGCCGCGTCCTCGCTGCTGAGAAAGGCGATCACCCCGGCGACGTCATCGGGCTGTCCGACCCGGCGCAGCGGTGTCACCTCGGCATTGCTCTGGCGGAACTCCTCCACGCTCAGGCCGAGCCTGGCCGCCGTGGCATCGGTCATCTCCGTGGCGATGAAACCGGGAGCGACCGCATTGACGCAGACGCCGTACGGCCCCAGCTCGATGGCTAGGGTCCGGGTCATGCCCTGGATCCCCATCTTGGCTGCCGAGTAGTTCACCTGACCACGGGTTCCCAGCGCGCTGACGCTGGACAGGTTGACGATGCGTCCTGAGCGCTGACGGACGAAGTGGACCTGAGCTGCCTTGCTCATCAGGAACGCGCCCTTGAGGTGGACGTCGACCACCTGGTCCCACTCGTCCTCGGACATCCTGTGCACGAGGTTGTCCCGGGTGATCCCGGCGTTGTTGACGAGCACGTCCAGACCGCCGAGGACCTCGGCGGTTCTGTCGACCGCAGCCTGCACCGAGGCGCTGTCGGTCACGTCGGCCCCGATGCCGATCGCCCGTCCGCCCTGCGCGGCAACGAGGCTCGCCGCCGCATCCTCGGCGGCGTCGCCGTCGAGGTCGAGCAGTGCGACGGAGGCGCCTTCCGCGGCGAACCGCGACGCGGTCCCCCACCCGATCCCGCGGGCAGCGCCCGTCACGAGTACGACCTTGCCTTCGAACCTGTTCAACTTCCTTCTCCTGTCGTGGTCGGTGCTTGAGTCGGTGTTTGAGGTCGGGAGGGGCCCACGCGCCCCGGTCGCCGGACCAGGAGAGTCACGGGGCCCGCCACCGAGATCGCGAGTGCGACGACCAGCCATGCGCTGCTGGTCGTCAGGACCCCGGCCACCCCGCTCGGACCCACGTTCCCGAGGAGGAAGCCCCCGGTCCACACGAGGTTCAGGTAGGTCCACGACACCGCGGGGTCCAAGCCGGCGTTTGCATTTTCCGTGGTGATCGACGCGAACCCGGCTGTCATTCCGACCTGGACGAAGCAACCGAGGGCGATCACCAGTCCGACCAGCGCCACAGGTTCGGCGACGTAGGCGAGAAACACAGAGCACACCGCCGAGACGGCAGCGCCGACCGCGACGAGACGCCGCGGCCTGAACCGGTCGCTGAGTCGACCGACACCGACGGCGACCGCGGCCATCGCGAGCCCGCACAGGGAGAAGACGAGGGCGATGTTCGCGGTCCCGATCTCGTGGTCCAGCTCCACGACAGGCAGGGTCACGCGCGCACCCCCCGCGATCGAGATCGCGCCGAGCGTGATCATCATCGCCGCGCTGGTGCGCGGAGGCGGGCGCCACAGGCGCAGTCCCGTCGGCCGGCCGGGGACGACTTCCCCGTGAGCCCGGGGCCAGGACGACACCGCGGACGCCATGACCGCGCAGGTGCCGGCAAGCAGCGCGAAGACAGCTGGACGCCCCCACCCCACGGCGAGCCCGCCCACCAGCGGCCCTAGGAAGGTACCGACGAAGGCAGCGGCGAGAACGGCACCGACGGCAGAGCCGCGCCGCTCGGGTCGGACTGCCGACACCGCCGCCGCCATCGCGGCGGCCCAGGTCACGGCGGACCCGACGCCCTGGATGGTTCGCGCCAGGACCAGCACCGCGAAGGAGTCAGCCCACCCGACGGCTGCACCGCCCCCGCCGAGCAGGATGAGGCCGACAAGCGCCGCGTTGCGGAAGCCGAGGCGGGCCACCACCGCGCCGGCAGGGATGATCGCCAGCAGTATTCCGAAGAGGTACGCACCGGTGGCCTGGCCCAGCCGGGCCGAGCCCAGCGCAAGGTCTTCGTCGAGCGCCGGGAGCAGCGGCGTCAGGATGCTGAACTGCACAGCCTCGATCACGATCAGCAACCAGATCGTGGCCTGCTGGACCCGCGGCGACGTCACGCGAACCCCGCACGGAACGCCCCCGTCATCTCCCGGGCACCCACTCTGCCGGAACCACGAACCGCGTGGATCGGCCGTCGACGATCTGGTCCGCGACGATCTCGCCCAGGACCGGGCCCGTGTTCACGCCGATACCGCCGCCGCCCGCGGCGACGAAGACCCCCGGCGCCATCGGGTGCGCACCGATCACGAATTGCTCCGTCCGCGCATGCGGGTACAGACCCGACCACCCACCCACCAGGCCGAGGTCGAGGCTCGGCATCAGCTCGGCGAGCGCGGCCATCACCTGCTCGGCCCCGGACTGGGTGAAGCCCGTCTGCGCGGCCGAAGGGTCTGGCTCGATCGACCCGAGGATGTCGTTGGAGTGCATCCCGGCAACGAGCTGGTCGGCCCCTTCGTGACGGAAGTACACACCCGGGTGCTCCGCACCGACCACATAGTCCATGACCATGGGAAGGGGTGGACCCGCGTAGGAACGCGGAAGCTGGAACAGGTAGGCCTCGTGCCGTTCGTTCATCATCGGCACCGGCGCACCGAGCATGTCGCCCACCTGCTCCGCCCACGGGCCGGCCGCGTTCACCACCACGTCCGCCTCGACGGTCGATCCGTCTGCGGCAAGTGTCAGCACGAGCCGGCCGTCGTCACTGCGCTGCACCGAACCGACCTCGGCGTTGCTGCGGACGAGCCCGCCGGCGCTGCGGATCTTGGCCACCATCGACCCGCACAGCTCGGCACCGTCGAGGTAGCCGTCGAACGGGTGGTGGATCGCGCCGACGACGCCGCTGGTGTCGAGCGGGACCAGGGCACCCAGCTCCCCCGGAGTCAGCAACCGAGAGCCCTCGACGCCGGCCTTTGCCTGGTTCGCGAGGGCGCTCTCGAGCCCTGCCAGCGTCTTCTCGTCACGCGCGAGACGCACAAGTCCGATCCGGCGAAGCACCAGCCCCTGCGTCCGCTCGAGGTCCTCGAGGAGCTCGATCGCGCGGACCCGGAGGGCGATGTCGAACTCATGGTTGTACAGGCGGGTGAACACCCCCGCCGACAACCCCGAGGATCCACCGGCCGGGTGTCGCGCGTCGAGCACGACGACCTCGACCCCAGGGCGCTCGGTCAGCCTGCTGGCAACCCCGAGGCCCAACGTGCCTGCTCCGATGATTGCGATCTTCATCTCTGACTACCCTTCTCGCAGGCGCCCGCATGGGCGCTGATCACGCGCGTGCCGCCACGCAGCGCGTGTCGGCGATCGCGAACGTGGAGGACGGTCCTCCGTCAATGACCAAGTGCCTAACGCCCGGCTTCGCAGCCAGCTCGACGTCCAGACGGCCGCGTCGCCACCGGAACTCGAGCCCGCCGGAGGCATGACGGACGGTCTTGGCGCCCAACAGCCCGCCGAACAGCCGCTCCGACGCTTCGAGGTCGGTGGAGCCCAGGGCCGTGCTGACCAAGGTCGCGGTGCGCAGTGAGGCCCGGACGTGACCCGACCACCACGACCGGTCGGCCCCGAGGTGGTGGAAGGGCATCTCGCGGCCTCCCGGAAGGCCACCCCGTAGAACGCTCAGGTCGGGTGCTGGCACATCGGTCTGGCCGAGCTGGATGACCACGCCGTGGACGGCGTCAGGCAGCAGGAACGCCTCTTGCCAGCCGGGGTTCTGCACGTCGACCCCGACGGGGGACATCCCGAGCTCCCGAGCCCCACGGACAGCGAGCTGCAGGTCCGGAACAGTGAAGGTCAGGTGGTGCGGAGCCTGTCCGTGCCTGTCGACGAACCGGGACAGGAAGTCTCGCGGCCCGGTGCTCCGCGGTTCCATCAGCTCGAGCCCGTTGCCCGGGTCCGCGCGGTCGACCCGACACAGGACGTACCGGAAGTCAGGCATCGACTCGCCCATCACCGGCGTCGCCCCGAGCTCGTGCGTGACCCACTCCAGCCACCGGCCAGCATCGCGCGTCGCGAGCGAGGTGTGATCCAGCTCGACCTCAACGGACATGGTCTGCGGTCCTCGTCAGCCACCCGGGGTCCGCGACGAGGTCGCGGCACGTCGTCGCGTCCCGCCACTGCTCGCTGCGGAGAAGTGCGCGGTGGAACGGAAGCAACGTGCGCACACCCTCGATCTCGAACGCGTCGAGAGCGGCTGCCATCCGGTCGGTCGCCGTACCGCGGTCCGGCCCCCAGACGAGGACCTTGGCGATCATCGGGTCGTAGTACGGGAGCACCGCCGACCCTCGGACAACCCCTGAGTCGACCCGGACGTGCTCACCGACCGGCTCGACGTAGCTGCTGATGGTGCCGGGGCTCGGACGGAAGCTGCGCGCCGCGTCCTCGGCGTTCACCCGACACTCGATGGCGTGCCCGCGCAGGACCACGTCGTCCTGCTGCAGGGTCAGGGCTTCACCTGCCGCGATTCGCAGCTGCTGCTCGACGAGGTCGATGCCGGTCACTAGCTCGGTCACCCCATGCTCGACCTGGATGCGTGTGTTCATCTCCAGAAAGTGGAAGGCGCCGCCGGAGAGAAGGCCCTCCACTGTGCCGGCCGAGGTGTAACCAACCGCTCGTGCGGCCCGAACAGCGATCTCCCCGATCCGCATCCGGAGCTCGTCGTCGATCGTCGGCGCCGGGGCCTCCTCGACCAGCTTCTGGTGCCGCCGCTGGATCGTGCAGTCCCTCTCGAAGAGATGCACGGTGTTGCCGGCAGTGTCGGCGAGCACCTGGACCTCGATGTGCCGCGGGTCCTCGAGGTAGCTCTCGATGTACACGGTGCCGTTGCCGAAGAAGCGCTCACCTTCACCGCGAGCACCGTCCAGAGCCGCAGCCAGTTCTTCTTCGCTGGCGGCCACGCGGAATCCCTTGCCGCCTCCTGCGCCGGAAGCCTTGATCGCCACGGGGTAACCGAGGGCTGCCGCCGTCTCACGCGCTGAGTCGAGGTCCTCGACCGGTTCGAGTGCTCCCGGGACCACCGGAACACCGGCCGCGGACATCAGACGCCGAGCCGACACCTTGTCGCCCATGGCCTCGATCGCGGCCGGCGGCGGCCCGACGAAAACCACTCCCGCGTCGGCGCACGCGAGCGCGAATCCGGCGTTCTCGGAAAGAAGGCCGTACCCAGGATGGATCGCATCGGCGCCCGTGGTCACCGCAGCAGCGATGATGCGCTGGCCCAGCAGGTAGCTCTCCGCCACCGGGCCCTTTCCGATACATACCGCCTGGTCCGCCTGGACGACGTGCTCGGCTCCGGCCTCGGGTTCGGAGTAGACCGCGACGGACTCGATACCGAGGCGGCGCAGCGTTCTAAGCACCCGGATCGCGATTTCGCCCCGGTTCGCCACCAGGACGCGTCTGAACGGCGGCCCGCTCATGTCAGGGTCACCAGCGGGTCGCCCTCGGCGACCGCCCGGCCCACGACGACGTGAACCACACCCACCGCGCCGTCGCCGTCCGCTTCGACAGGCAATTCCATCTTCATCGCTTCGAGAACCACCACTGCCTGCCCGACGGTGACGACGTCGCCCGGACTCACCAGGACCTGCAGCACGACCCCGGAGCAGTCGGCCACCACCACGTTGCTCATGAGGCCCTCTGCACGATCATCGCCATCCCTTGCCCCCCTGCCGCGCAGAGGGTGATCAAGCCAAACTCCTTGTCGTGGAAGCGGAGCGAGTTCGCCATCGTGCTGAGGAGCCGCGTCCCGGTCGAGCCGAACGGATGCCCGATCGCAAGCGCCCCGCCATTGACGTTCAGCCGCTCCATGTCGATGCCGAGCTCACGCTGGCAAGGGAGCACCATCGCCGCGAACGCCTCGTTGATCTCGACGAGGTCAATGTCCTCGACCTTCATCGATGCGTGCGCGAGGGCTCGGCGGGTGGCCTCCACCGGACCCATTCCCATGACCTCGGGCGAGAGCGCGGAGAGTCCGGTGGAGACGATGCGCACCAGCGGGGGGATCTTCAGGCGGGCAGCCTCGTCCGCGCTCAGCACCACGGCCGCGGAAGCTCCGTCGTTCAGCGGGCAGCTGGTCCCGGCTGTCACGCGACCGTCCTCGCGGAAGGCCGGACCGAGCCTGGCCAGCGTCGCCAGGTCCGTGCTCGGTCGCGCACTCTCGTCGCGATCCAGGACGCTGCCGTCGGCCAGGAGGTAGGGATCGATGTCCTGGGCCCAGAAGCCCGATGCGATCGCCGCACTCGTCAACTGCTGGGACCGGACCGCGAACTCGTCCATGTCCTGGCGGCTCACGTCGTGAAGCTGGGCGACGTTCTCCGCAGTCTGCCCCATCTCGATGTAGACGTCCGGCAGCTCACCGTCCTCCCGCGGATCGACCCAGGGAGCCGAGCCCGGCCGCTTGCGCGCCTCCGACCGCCGGCGCGCACGGTCGAAGAGGGGATGCATCGTGTCCGGGATCCCATCGGCGTCGCTGTGCACATAGCTGCTGGTCGACTCAACGCCGCCGACGATGAAGGCGTCGCCCTCGCCTGCACGGATGGCGTGCAGTGCCATCCGGACCGACTGCACGCTCGACGCGCAGTAGCGGTTGATGGTGAGTCCCGGAACCGTGTCGAGGCCGATCCGGACGGCGACGACCCGCGCGATGTTGAAGCCCTGGGTTCCCGCCGGCGATCCGCAGCCCAGGACCAGGTCGTCGAAGGAGTCCGGCGACAGCTCCGGGACTTTGGCCAGCACGTGCCGGACCGACTGGGACACGAGGTCATCGGGACGTTCGTCCTTCAGCGCTCCCTTGAACGCTCGGCCCATCGGCGTGCGGCTGACGGCGACGACAACCGCGTCCCTCACGACTGAGCCTCGAACTCTTCGATGCGGCGCAGTTCTGCTTCCGTCAGCGGTCGGGACACTCGTTTGACCGGGTCCCAGAACACGATCGTCGCCTCGCACCGGGCGATCACCGTGCCCGCAGGGTTGGCCACCGACTCCGTCAGGGCCAGGCTCGTGGTGCCGACCCGGGAGACTTCGGTGGTGACCTCGAGCCAGCGGTCCACACGGGTCACCTCAGCGAGGTAGGTGATGTCGAGGCGTGCCACGACGTGGCTCTCTCCCGCCTCGGGCGCAACGTGCGCCGCGATCCAGGCACAGCGCGCCTCGTCCAGGAGCTCGACCGTGGTCGCGTGGTAAAGGTGACCAAGAGCGTCGAGGTCGCGCCATCGGAGGCTGACCCGGATCACGCCCGGTCCGGACTGGGTAACGGCCATCGTTGTTCTCCTTGGGATTCAGGGGGCGTCGGTTGTGACGCCTGGACCGACGAGGAGCACGTCCACACCTCGCTGCACGCAGGTCTCCGCCTGGTTGACGATCTCGACGGCCAGCTCGACGACGCCGTGCCCCGGCAGCGACCTCGAGGTGCGCAACGCGCCCACCGTCATGCGTTGCCGGATCGTGTCTCCTGGGTACACGGGCGCAACCATGTCGCGGCGGACGCTGAGGTACGCCTGGATGTCCCAGACATCGACCTCCGCGCAGCGCAGGCCACTTCCGATCGACGTCGTGAGCAGGCCGTGGGCGATGCACCGCCCGAACTCGGTGTGCTCAGCCACCCACACCTCGTCTACGTGCAGCGGGTTGAAGTCGCCCGTGAGGCCGGCGAAGGACACGATGTCAGCCGTGGTGACGGTCCGCGCTGCGGACACGAAAACGTCGCTCTCGCGCAGCTGACCGAATCCCGTGCTCATCAGCGCACGCTCCACTTGCGCCCGAACTTCTCGGTCGGCCGACTCGTCTGATGCGCGACTCGTAGCAGGCGCCCCAGGTACCGTCGAGTGTCGCGAGGATCGATCATCTCGTCTAGACCGAACCGCTCGACGGTCCTCCAGGGCGATGCCTGCTCCTCGTAACGACGGATGATCTCGGCTCGTTTCGCAGCCGGATCGGGCGCTGCCTCGATCTCCGCACGATGGGCCGCCTCGATCCCTCCACCGAGGGGGAGGTCGCCCCAGCTTCCGCTGGGCCATGCCAGCCGAACGCTGCGCTTGTTGGCACTTCCGGTCGCGAGCGCGGCAAGACCGTAGGAGCGACGCACCTGAACGGTGTAGACGGGCACCTCGACGTCCTGGATCGCTTGTACCGAGCGCGCACCCGCGCGCAGCACCCCAGACCGTTCGGCGTCCGGTCCGATGTTGAAGCCCGGTACATCGACCAGGTACACGATCGGGATGTGGAAGATGTCGCACATCTCGGTGAACCGCGTCTGCTTCTCGGCCGACTCTGCGGTCATCGCACCAGCGACGTAGCGGCAGTCCGTCGCCAGCAGGCCGACAACGTACCCGTCGATGCGAGCGAGCCCCGTGCGCAACGACGTGCCGAACTCGGGCGCGACCTCGAAGTAGGTGCCCTCGTCGGCCACCGCGTCGATCAGTGCGTGGGCGTCGTAGGCCTGGCGTCCGTTCGGCGAGACCGTGTCGAGCAGCGCATCGGCGTTCGGCTCGATCACCGAGCTCGGGTCAGCGCGCTCGGGCAGCTCCTTGACGTTCAACGGAAGGTAGGACAGGAACCTCCGGACCTGGTCCAGCGCGTCCTTGTCGTCGACGCTCACGTTGGCGATCAGTCCCGACGTCCTGGCGTGCACCTCTGCGCCACCGAGCTCAAGCTTGTCGATGGTCAACCCCAACGCCTGCTTGACCAGCGGTGGCCCTCCGGCGAACAGGCAGCCGTGATCCCGGGTCATCACCGAGAAGTGCGAGATCACCGCCCGCGCCGCCGAGCTGCCGGCCGCAGGCCCGAGGACGGCCGTCACGACCGGGACGCGCCCGAGGAGCTCGAAGACCGGGAAGGTCGACTTCGCGGACACCAGCTCGGGGTAGCCCTTCGCCTCCTGGATGTTCACACTGCCGCCGACGCCGTGCAGGAGCAGGACGAGGGGAATCTCGTAGCCGTAGGCGAGTTCCTCGATGAAGCCGCCCCACGAGCCCTTGTAGCGGGCCAGGTGCACCCCGACTCCGCCACCTTCGACGGTGAAGTCCTCCGCGCCCACGGCCACCGGGCGGCCGTCGATCTCGGCGAGGCCGCAGATCATCGTCGACGGAAGCTGGCCGTCGGCCGAAGGGGTCGTGACGAACGTGCCGAACTCCAGGAAGGTCCCCGCGTCGACGAGTGCTTCAATGCGCTCCCTAGCGGTGAGTCGGCCGGCGGCGTGCTCGCGCTTGATCCGGACCTCGCCTCCGCCCTGGTACGCCGCGGCCCTGCGGGTCTCGAGGTCCTCGAGAAGGGCGTCCCACTGACCGTCACGCGTGCTCATGCGCCACCTCCAGGCTCCCGGCGACCAGGGCCGCCAGCGCCGGCTTCTCCACCTTGGCAGCCGGGTTGCGGGGCAGGTCGTCGAGAAAGACGACGTGCTTGGGCTTCTTGTAGGACGCGAGGCGCTCCTTGACGAAGGCGATGACGTCTTGGGCGGTGATCGCCGTGTCGTTGACCACCACGCACGCGCAGACCGCTTCTCCTGCTTCCTCGTCGGGCACGCCGATCACCGCAGCGTCCACGATCCCGGCGTGCTCGAGGAGAACGTTCTCGATCTCGGCTGGATAGACGTTCTGCCCCTTCGAGATCACCATGTCCTTGGAGCGACCCTCGATGAAGAGGTAACCCTCCTCGTCGACCCGCGCGAGGTCGCCCATCTTCAGCCACGGGCCGTCGAACGTCTCCGCGTTGAGCGCGGGCGCGTTCCAGTAGCCCGGCGTGACCGCAGGTCCGGCGGTCCAGACGTCCCCGATCGTGCCGGCCGGCACCCGCTGACCGTTGGCGTCGCGGATCTCGAACACCTGCCCCCCGAACGCACGCCCGACAGTTCCGGGACGACGTTCGATCTCCTCGTCCATCACGATGGAGACGACCCCGGATTCCGTGGAGCCGTAAGCGGCCGCCAGGAAGATGTGTGACCAACGACCACGGAAGCGCGCCAACGTCGAGGGCGGACAGTTCTCCCCGCCGGTGAGCACGAACCTCATCGAGGCCAGGTCGATCCGCTGGTCGCGGTCGTGCTCCAGCAGCGGCTCCATCATCGACGGGTAGATGACTGCATGGGTCACCTTCCAGTCGTCGATCACCGACGCCAGTCGCTCGGGCGTCCAGCCTCGGCTGGGCATGATGCTGACCGTCCCCCCGACCAGGAAGGTGGGAATGCTCTGCTCGTTCATCGCCGCCGTGTTGTACATCGGACCGGTCAGCAGCGTCGTGCTGTCAGCGTCGAGGTTGCGGTAGAACGTCGCCTGCTGGTAGGCGAACCACAAGATGCTGGAGTGGGCCATCTGGACGCCCTTCGGCCTGCCGGTCGTGCCCGAGGTGTACAGCAGCATCTGGACGTCGGTAGTTGCCGGTTCGAACGTGGCGTCGGTCTCGGACATCGCCTCGTACGCGGGGCCGCTGACCTCGGCGCCGACTTCGACGAGCGCGACGTCCAGTTGGCTCATCGCGACCGCTTCGGCCGCCACCGGTGCGAGCTCCGCCTCGGTGAAGAGAACCTTGGGCCGACAGTCGTCGAGGATCAGCCCGACCTCGCGGGCGGACAGACGGAACCCGATCGGAACCAGGGTGAGTCCGGCGTAGGCGCACGCGAAGTAGAGCTCGAACGTCTCGCCCCGGTTGAAGAACTGCGTCGCGACCCGGTCCCCGGGCTCCAACCCGAGCTGACGCAGGCCTGAGGCCAGACCGAGGCTCCGGGACCGGAGTTCGGCGTAGGTGCGCGTCTGGTTTCCCCACCGCAGCGCGGTGCTGCCGGAATCGACGTGGCCCGGCAGCGACTCGAGGCCGAGGATCCAGGACACCGAGGGTGCCGTGGACGCGGGGCTGACTCCACTGCTCATCTGACTCTCCTCGCACGGGGCGGCGACCGCAAGGCGCCGAATCATGTATGACCCTTTGTTTTATACTGAACGTTCGATATATCTAAGTCAAGGATTTCTTCCAGATTCTTCGGCAGCCGAGACTGAGTCAGTTCGATCGTTCGAGATAAATTCGCTTCATCACGCTCGTGACATGAGGAGAAACAGTGCCGAAGATCGTCGACCACGACATGCGCCGCGCCGAGTTAGCTGATGTCGTCCTAGACCTGATCGCCGAGTCCGGCATCAAGGCGGTCACCACGCGCGCGGTCGCCGAGCGGGCCGGGTGGTCCACCGGCGTGGTCAGCCACTACTTCGGGTCGCACCACGGCCTCCTGCTCGCGGCGCTTCGTCGCGCTGCCGAGGTGCAGGGCCGGATGTTCCGAGAAGCGCGCGCAGCCTCCGGCGACCAAGAACCGATGGCGCGGCTGAAGACGTTGTTCCGTAGCGCCCTCCCCCTGACCGAGCGACGTCTCGCGATGTGCAGGGTGTTCCTGGTCTTCTACGCCGAGGCCGGCGTCGCCCCGGAAGCCAAGGAGGAGATCAGCGACTACCTGGCAGCGTGGCGCCGCATGGTGCTGCGGCTCGTCGCAGAGGCGCAGCAGCTCGGCGACATCGACGCGACCCTTGACCCGCACCGGATCGCCACGGAGCTGGTCGCACTCGCCGACGGGTTCGCGATCCATGCGAGCCTGGATCCGACGATCCTCGAACCCTTCACCTCGAACGGGTCGTTCGAGCTGACGCTGGTCGACGGTCGCTGGCGCATCACGTCCTGACGCGCTGCTCAGTCCACCGTCACCCATGCCTCGGCGTCCAGCTCGACGAGCATGGCCGGGTCCACGAGGCGAGCTTCGACCATGGTGAGTGCCACCTCCCCGCTCTCGAAGAACTCACCGTGGGCGCGGCCGGCCTCCGGCCAGTCGCCTATGGCGCGGAGGAAGACCCGGGTTCGTACGACGTGCTCGGGCCCGGCACCCACCGACGCGAGGCTGCGCCGGACCTTCTCGAGAGCGGCTCGTGTCTGGGCGTAGGCTCCGCCGGGCACGGCCTCGCCGTCGTGGTCCCTGGCTCCCCCCACCCCGGAGACCGCGACCAGCGGACCCCGTCGTACGACGGGCTTGAACCCCATCACCGCATTCCAGTCGGCTGCTTCTGCCATCTCAGGTTCCTCCTCGCAAGAACGGCGGGCGCCGGTCATCGAACGGCCAGCTCGTGGAGCCGCCGCAGTCCGGGGTCCAGCCGCCGGAGCGGCCGCACTGCCTTGACCATGCGCACCGCCGTGCCGGGGTATCCGTCCGGAGGAAGGTGCAGGGTTGCACGACTCTCCAGGCCGTCGGCGCCGGTGACCCGGACGTCAGTGCCCTCGGGCAGCTCGCCGTCCAGTCCACGCGTGCTCGCCCACTCCACGTGCACCCGCTCGACGCCATCGACGAGGCCGACCACCGAGTGCACGAAGCCCACGACGCCGCCCGCGTTGACCTCGACGGGACCGACGGTCGTGGCCGATTCGGTGAGGACCGGCTCACTGGATCGGCGCACCTCGTCCACCGGAACGCCGACACCGTGCACCAACGACCAGAACGCTTCTTCCACATACACCGCCAGGGCCCCGCCGAACGGCTCGCGCAGCTCGCCGATCCCGAGCTCGTCGCGGAGCACGCGGGCCGACCACGGTGGGATGTTGCTGACATGGCGGGTGTAGACCGACACCGGGTCGGGCGCCGAGGTCGCGATGACTGCAGGGAAGTAGTCGAGGCGGAAGCCGGGCACGAGCCCGGTGCCGAGGATCCGGGCACCGCCTGCCCGTGCACGGGCGTCCAGATCGGCCACGAGCGCGTCCCCTCCGGTCCCGACGAACATGTTGATCGAGGTGACGACGTCAACCCCGGCAGCGCTACAGGCGCCGAGGACCTCGTGCATCGACCCGCTGTGTCCGCCGTAGAGGACGACGTCGACTGCCTCCAGTGCAGCGTTCAGGTCGTCGGTGACCGCGACGCCGTTGGGCTGCTCGGCGACGAGTTCGCCGAGGTCCCGACCCGCCTTCTGCGAATCGGTGGTGACAGCGGTGACGACCTTCAGTCCCGAAGAAGGTGCGTACCGGGCCAGCAGACCGGCGAGCTTGCCGGTGCCGAAGACCGCGACGCGAACCGGAGCCTCGTCCGACCCGGATCCAGAGACGAGTGCCGCGGTCATGCGCGCTCTCCTGCGCCGACCAGAACACCGTGTGCCGGCTGCCAGCAGACGAGCAGGTCGTCACCGTCAGCCACGTTCGACTCGTCGGTGACCTGGCTGTCCACCAGGACGACACGCTCGCGTCCGGGGACCTGCACGTGGACCCGTCGCCGGCTCCCCATGTAGATGACCTGCGCCACCCGCCCGCGGATCACGTTGGCGGCGTTCCCGGGCGCCCCGTCCTCGGGCCGCCGCAGGTGCATGCACTCAGGTCGCACCATCAGCGCCACCTGCCCGCGCTCGTCCACGGTCTGCTCCCCCAACTGCAGGTCGTATCCGTCGCTCGACAGCGTCGCGTTGGAGCCGTTCCTCATGAGCGGACCCTCGAAGAGGTTCGAGTCGCCTAGAAACTCGGCGACGAAGCGGCTCGATGGCTGCTGGTAGAGATCCTCCGCGGTCCCGACCTGCTCGATCCCGCCGTCGCGGAAGACGGCGATCCGGTCTGACATCATCAACGCCTCGTCCTGATCGTGGGTGACGAAAACGAGCGTCACGCCTACCTCCTTGTGGATTCGCATGATCTCGAGCTGAAGTCCTTCGCGAAGTCGCTTGTCGAGCGCCCCGAGCGGCTCGTCCAGCAGGAGCACCTCCGGCTGATATACCAGCGCGCGAGCCAGCGCCACGCGCTGCTGCTGGCCTCCGGACAGCTGCCGCGGGTAGCGCCCACCGAGGTGGCCGAGCCCGACCAGCTCCAGCACCTCCGCGACCGCCCGCGTGATCTTGTCCCGGCTCCACTTCCGCTGCTTGAGCGGGAACGCGACGTTGGCGTTCACGGTCATGTGCGGAAACAGCGCGTAGTTCTGGAACACCATGCCGATGTTGCGCTTGTGGGGCGGGAGCGCAGAGACCGGGTGTCCGGCGATCGTGATCCCACCTTGGTCAGGAGTGACGAACCCGGCGATGCTGTTCAGGGTCGTCGTCTTGCCCGAGCCGCTCGGGCCCAGGAGCGTCATGAACTCCCCGGGTGCGATGTCGAGCGAGACGTTGTTCAACGCAACGGAGTCGCCGTACCGCTTGGTCAGACCGGTGAGCGTCACCGAGGCGCCGTGGCTTGGGTTCGTCATGATGTAGGACTCCTTCGGGCTGCCAGCACGCCGACGACGGCCAGGAGCGAGGTGGTGATGGCGATCAAGAGGGTGGCGGCAGCTGCGCCGGTCGGATCGATCTCGGCGGTGACGCTCTGGTAGAGCTGGACGGGCAGCGTTCGGTTGATCGGCCCGGACAGGAAGAGCGAGACGATCGACTCGTCGAAGGAGGTCAGGAACGCGAACAGCGCTCCGACCAACATGCCGGGGGCGATCAGCGGCAGCGTGATGCTGCGCAGGGTGCGGAACGGTGTCGCGCCGAGAATCGCCGCCGCCTGCTCGAGCTGGCGGTCCAGCGTCGCCAGCGACGCAAGCACGGTCACGATCACGAACGGCGTCGCCATGATGGTGTGCGCGACGACGAAGCCGAAGAAGGTCTCGGAGAGGTGCCACTTCAGGAAGACGTAGTAGATCCCGATCGCGACGATGACCCCGGGAATGATCATCGGCGCCATCAGCAGCGCCTGGACAGCACCGCGCCAGCGGCCGGTGCCGCGGACGAGACCGAGCGCTGCGGCGGTGCCCAGCAAGGTGGCGAGCACGGTGACCGTTCCAGCGACTCTGAGCGACAGCATCGCGGAGTCGAACCACGCCGGGTCGGTGAAAAAGTTCTCGTACCAGCGGGTAGAGAATCCCGCCGGTGGGAAGGTGTAGGACTGCTGGGAGCTGAAGCTGAGTGGGATCACCACGAGAGTCGGGGCGATCAGCAGGACACCCACGGCGACGCAGAATGCCACCAGCACAGGGCGTCGGGTACGCAGGCCACTAGCCACGGTCTTTCCCTTCCTCCAGGGCCCGCGTGTAGCGCGCGGCCAGTCGGGAGCCGAGCCCCAGCAGGACCAAGGTGACGAGCAGGAGCACGAACGCAAGTGCGCCGCCGCGGCCGAGCGCGAACAGCCGGGTCACCTGCTCCACGATCTGCTGCGAGACCAGGCTGTTCTGCGGCGAGCCCAGCAGTGCCGGGGTGAAGTAGAACCCAAGGCTGAGGATGAACACGATCGTCGACCCGGCGAGCATGCCGGGAACGGCGAGGGGCAGGTACACCTTCACGAACGCGCGCCGGGGAGGAGCTCCGAGGCTGTGCGCCGCGAGGAGCAGGGATCGGTCGATACGCGCCAGACCCGTGTACAGCGGGAGGATCATGAACGGCAGCAGGACCTGCGTAGAGCCCAGCAGGACAGCTGTCGTGGTCCCGAGGAGACGGTCCGGCGCGATCCCGAGCCGGTCGAGCCCCCTCATCAGCGGTCCACCGTCCTGCAGCAGCACGACCCAGGAGTAGGTCCGAACGACCATGCTCGTCCAGAACGGCATCAGCACGACCGCGACCATCACCAGCCTCCATCTCGCGGATACGACGGTCATCAGGTAGGCGTACGGAAAACCGATCAGCAGGCAGACGCCGGTGACACCGAGCGCCACCAGCAGGGTTCGCTCGAAGATGAGCCGCTGGACGCTGCTGCCGAAGAGCCACCGAAAGTTGTCGAGCCCGGACTCCCCGGGCAGTGTGAAGTCGGTGACGCTCCTGACGAACATGGCCGCAACCGGGTAGCCGAAGAAGACCCCGGCGAACAGCAGGGCAGGAATGACGAGAAAAACCCAGCGGTTGACCCGCCCGCCCCGCCGGGCGGGGAGCTGCTGCTCCCCGCCCGACAGGACGGTCGCGATCGCCGGCGCTTCGGTGGACACGGTGGTAGCCCTCAGCCTGCCGTGATCTCGGTCCACTTGGCGAACGCCTCGTCCGAGTTCTCCGCCCACCACTTGGCGTCGTAGTAGACCGGAGTGCCCATCTCGGCCTCGTGGCCACCGGGCAGGTACTTGGCGAACGTCTTCGAGACCTCGGGCTTGGAGTCCGGCGTCGTCGGGGAGTACGGGACCTCCTCGGTGAAGGCGGCTTGCGCCTCGGGAGTGGCGACGAAGTTCAGGAACTCGCTCTGCGCCTTCGGGAACTTCGAGCCCTTGACCGCGTACAGGTTGTCCCAGACGAAGTATGGCGTGTCCCAGATCATGTCAATGTCTGCTCCTGCCTTCTCGGCGAGAGCGGCACGACCGAGGTAGCACAAGCACATGGCAAAGTCGGCTGATTCGAGCAGCTGATTCTGCTGTGCGAGCGTGCCTTGGAGGGTCAGCTTGTTGCCGAGCCGGTCGATGATCCTGCCGGCACGTGCGTAGTCGATCGGGTAAATCTTGTCGGCCGGCACGCCGTCTGCGGCGAGCAGCGGCTCGTAGCCGCCGATTGCGTAATTGAAGATCGCGCGCTGGCCCGGGAACTTCTCGAGATCCAGGAAGTCGGCGAGCTTGGTCGGCGGGTTGTCCCCGAAGCGCTTCTTGTTGTACACGAGCGCGATCGGTGCGTTGAAGATCGGAACGCCGCAGTCGTCGGTGACGAACTTGGGGTCCACTGCGCTGATGTCGACGTCGGCGCCGCGCTTCTCGAACAACGTGCCGCAGCCGGCGCCGCCGGTGGCGGCATCGAGATCGATGAGGTCCCAGGTCGTCCGACCGGCATCGACCATTGCCTTCACCTTGACCGGGTCGCTCGGCCCATCCGTGGTGAACTTGGCTCCCGTCTCCTTCGAGAACGGGTCGAGCCACGCCTTCTTCGCGCCGTCCAGGCTGGTGCCGCCGTAGTTGACGAAGACCAGCTTGGCGCCGTCGACGGCAGAGCTGCTGCTCGAACCTCCGTCGTCCCCATTTCCACACGCCGTCAGGCCCAGCGCACTCACGCTGAGCACCACGGCGACGATCCTCTTCCGAGTCATGCCTCTTTCACACCTCTCTGGTTGGTGGCCCGAACCGCCTGCAACGGGCGCTGGCCCCGGATGCCGCTGTGTTTGCTGACGTGACGCAACTCTCAGCGTTGGACGGGTCGCCCATCAATCAGCCGCCGACCCAAACCAGTGGCAGTGTGTTGGGTCAACATCCAAATAGAAGCGGCCACCCCCCGGCACGGCCGAACCGAGAGATCCAACGAACGCAGCGAGTTTCTGCGCGGGCTCGGATCAGCGACCACTGAGAATCCCGTGTGCCGACACTGCGAACCAGAGTTCGGCCCTGTCTCCGACCGAGTTCAGGTCGAGACCGGTGAGCTCTTCGACCCGCTTGAGCCGGTAAGCGAGCGTGTGCTTGTGGACGTGCAGCCTGTCGGCCGCCACCTGAAGGCGACCCTCGACCTCGAAGTAGGTCCGCAGGGACTCCAAAAGCTGGCCTCCGCGCGCGGCGTCGTACTCGAGAAGGGTGCCCAGCGTGTTGGTCACCAGTTGGCGGAGCACCGCAGGGTCGGAGGGCAGCCACCGCGTCCAGGTCCGGTCGCCTCCGACGAAGCTTCGGAGTTCGCTCCCCGGTTCACGCCGGCCGTACTCCAACGCCCAACCGGCTTCCTGGAGCGCCACGGAGGCATCGACGAGAGACCCGCGGGAGTCGCTGACGCCCGCGATGATCGGAAGGCGTGTCGTGATGTCCTGCAGCACCGGAACGTCTGCCGCAGCTAGGGCGATCACGCTGCGTTCGTCCTCGGTCAGGACGAGGTGGCTGACCCGCGCGTCCATGAGCTGGTGGTGGACCTCGGAGTCCACCTGGAGCGTCAGGCTCGCGCTGCCGGCCGCCTTCACCACGGCGATGACCAGGCCTTGCGCGAAGTTGGTCCCCCAGCCGTCCTTGATGTCCCCGGCCCGCTGGGAGGGGTGCACGCCGTGGAGGTACCGGCCGAGCAGCTCGGCTCCCTTGCGTCGTGCCGCCTCCCGCCTGCTGTACAGAGTGCCGACATCGAGACGGGCGACCGTCTCGATCGAGCGGAAGGCGCCGAGGCCCGCCGCGGGCTTGTCGTCCTGCTCCTGGGCGACGAGGAAGCCGGCGAGCCGCTGCCCGACCCGGAGCCCGCAGGCGTAGCCGTTGGTGATCGCTAGCGACGTCCAGCGCTTGTTTTCGCGGGCAGTGCCCAGCATCGGCTCGATCAGGTTCTCCGGGAGGTCCGGCATTCCCTTGAGCAACGCGCGGCCGTCACTGCTGACGACGTACAAGCGGTACCCGGTGATCTTCTCGATCTGCCGAAACCGGGTTCTCGGCGTGACGTCCTCCTGCGCGGGCGCCAGAGTCTCGAAGATCTGCAGCGCCGTCACCAGGGACTTCTGAACATAGGCGCCGTTCGCCGCCGCCACGAACTTGACGATCGGCAGGTGCCCTGTCTCTCGCGGCACCTGGATCAGCGGGAACCCGAGCCTGTCCGCAGCAGCGACGAGCTCGGGGGAGATCGGTGGAGACCTAACTCCGACAGCGAGCCCTGCCACCGACTTGTCATCGAGCCGTTGCACGAACTCGACCTGCTGGTCCGGCTCCGGCGGGAGGTGCCCGCCGGTGATGATCACCAGCTCGTGGCCGTCGACCCACTGGCTCGGATCGGGGACGTCGAAGACATGTGCCCAGGTCAGCGGCCGGTCGAGTCCAGCCGCGCCCGCGACGACGGACAATCCCCATGACTTCACGGCCACGACGTCACCCACGGTCACCCTGGACGGCGTCGCGACACTCATGACCTCACCTCACGACCGGCAGTTGCTCTGGCCGCAGACAGTACTCCGGCGTCGCACCCGAACGAGTGATCCGATGACCAACGCCCGACTCGGCGACGGCACCAAAGGTCCAAGAGATCGACGCCGACCACCATTGTCCCCGGGCTCAAATGAACGGCCATTCTCCGTGTCAACACCCAATCCTGAGCGCGTTGACACTCCCCGGCGTCGCTAGCGATTCTTCCGGTAATGCCACTGAGACCGCCTCGCCGGCGGCCCGATCGAGGAAGTCCCGTGATTGACCTGACGCCCACCGAAGACCAACTGTCGTTCCAGCGCACCGCACGCGAGTTCCTCGCGGATCGGGTGATCCCGTTCCGGGCCGAGTGGGACCGCCGGGAGAGCGTGGACGTCGGCATCGTGAAAGAGCTGGGCGAAATGGGCTTCCTGGGGATGACCGTGCCTGAGCGCCTGGGCGGCACCGAGTGCGACTACCAGACCTACGCCATGGCGATGGAAGAGCTCGGCTGGGCTGACTCTGCTGTCCGGGGCATCGTGTCGGTCTCGCTCGGCCTCGTGACAAAATCAATCCTGGCCTACGGCTCCGTCGCCCAGCAGGAGGAGTGGATTCCTCAGCTCGCCGACGGCTCGATCCTCGGATGCTTCGGGCTGACAGAGCCGGGCACCGGTTCGGACGCGGGAAGCCTGATCGCTCGGGCGGAGCGGCACGGCTCCGACTACGTCATCAGCGGCACCAAGACCTTCATCACCAACGGCACGTGGGCCGAGGTGTGCCTGATGTTCGCGCGCACCGGAATGCCCGGGCCTCGCGGGGTGTCAGCATTTTTGGTACCCCTCAACACCCCGGGGGTGACCCGTCACGAGGTGAAGGGGAAGCTCGGGCTCCGCGGTCAGGCCACCGCCGAACTCACCTTCGACTCGGTCCGGGTACCGGCGACCGCACTCCTCGGCGAGGAGGGCCACGGGTTCGCGGTCGCGATGTCCGCTCTCGACCGGGGCCGGGTCTCGATTGCCGCGAGCTGCGTCGGCATCATCCGCGCCTGCGTCGAGCAAGCCGTCGAGTACAGCCAGCAGCGGCAGCAGTTCGGCCGTCCATTGGCGTCCTTCCAGCTCGTCCAGCAGCTAATCGCAGGGATGGCGGTGGACGCCGAGGCGGCGCGCGGCCTGGTCCGCCTCGCAACCGACCTGATGTCGCGTGGCGAGAGCTTCGGCACGCAGGCCTCGATGGCGAAGTACTTCGCGAGCGAGGCGGCGGTCCGGGCGTCCAACGACGCTATCCAGGTCTACGGCGGATACGGATTCGTCGACGAGTTCCCGGTGCAGAAGCTCATGCGCGATGCCCGGGTGATGACGCTGTACGAAGGCACCTCTCAGATCCAGCAGCTCCTCATCGGACGGGCACTCACCGGAGTGAACGCCTTCATCTGACCTGGAATAGAGCATCATGTTTGCATCGAAAAATCTTGCCGCGCTCGCGGAGCACTCACTCGCCCGGCTGGGCGACCACGAAGCGTTGTTCTACGACGGAGCGACGTACCGTGCTGGCGAGCTGCTGGAGACCTCGCACCGCCTGGCCGCGAGCATGCAACGCCTGGGCGTTCAGGCGGGCGACCGCGTCCTCGTGGTGTTGGAGAACCGGCCAGAGATACGCCTCACCTACCTCGCCTGCTGGAGGCTCGGCGCGGTGCCGACTCCCCTCAGCATCATCAGCGTCCGACGCGACCTGATCAGGGCAATCAAGCTGACCGCGCCCACGCTGGTCGTGACCGAGCAGTCGGCGCTGGCGAACGTCCGGGATAGTCTCGACGAGGCTGGTGGGCGGGCGCGAGTCGTCCTCGTCGAACCCGACAACGCGACCGAGGACGTCGTCACGTTCGAGGAGATGGCGTCGGGAGAGCTCGCTGATCTGCCGTACGCCGATGACTCTGCTCTCGCCGCGCTCCTCCTGACCGGTGGAACCACTGGTCGTTCCAAGGGTGTGCGCCTGACCCACGCGAACTTGTGGACTGCTGGCCGGAGCCGGGCAGAGATCTGGGCAGACACGCCCTCGGGTACGACCGTCATGCCCCTGCCGTTGACACACATCTTCGGCCTCCTGGTCACCGTTGCCGACCTGCACTGGGCGACGCCCCGGCGCCAGGTGCTGATGCGCAGGTTCGACGAGCGCACCTGCTTGTCCCTCGTCGAAGAGCTCCGCGCTCAGGAAGCCTGCCTCGTACCGGCCGCGATCGAGACGCTGCTGAACCAGCCGCTCCACGAGTTCGACCTGTCGTCCTTGACCCACGTCGTCTGCGGGTCTGCACCTTTGCGCCACAGCACCTACGAACGGTTCACCGAGTTGCTACCCGGCGTGGAGCTCCGGATGGGCTACGGACTCAGCGAGGCGGCGGGCCTGGTCTCCGGAACCCGGCGCGGTGAGGCGGTACCAGGGTCGGTCGGCAAGCCCGCGCCCGACTGCGAGGTCAGGATCGCGAGCAACGACGGCGAGGAGATGCCTGCGGGCGAGACGGGCGAGATCGTCTGCCGCTCGCCGTTCGTCATGGCGGGCTACCTCGAAGACAGCACGCAGGTTGACGACGCGGTCGTGGACGGCTGGCTCCACACCGGAGACCTCGGGCACCTCGACGAGAACGGCAACCTCTTCATCGACGGCCGGTCCAAGGACCTAATCATCCGCAACGGGTTCAACGTGTTCCCGGCCGAGGTCGAGTACGCACTGATGGAGCACCCCAGCATCGACCAGGCCGTGGTGGTAGGGCGGCCCGATCCGCAACGCGGCGAGGAGGTCGTCGCCTTCGTGACGCTCTCCGGCGGCGCAACCGTCGACCCGCGCGATCTCGTCTCGTTCGCACGAGCGAGCATCGGCGCCTATAAGTACCCCCGCGAGATCCACATCGTCGGCACGATCCCACAGACCAGACTTGGCAAGGTCGACCGGATCGCACTCCGCGAAGCCTTGTGATGGGCCGACCCGGCTGGCGGGCGACGTTGCAGTTGAGCGCCCCTGCGACCGGGCGAGGCTGTGGCACTGACGTCGAGGGCATCAACTTTCTGCGCCACCAGATCTACGTCCACCGCCGAGTTCACAAGGCCGGCACGGGCGTCGTCGAGATCCTTCTGCCGAAGTACGGCTCCGAGCGGGACGTCCCCCTCACGGACGAACTGTTGGGATCCTGCCGCAATACATCGACCTCGGACGCCGGGGCGAGTGGCCGTTCGCGGGCGGGGAGGACGACCCACCGCACCAGAACACAGTCGGCTACTGGTGGCGCAAGACACTTCGCGCCACCGGCCGGGACGGCATCCAGCTCCACGACCTGAGGCACTGATACGCGTCGGGATCAATCGCTGTCGGCTGCGATTTCGTAACGGTTCAGCGAGCCCTGGGGCACGCCAAAGCGGTCACGACTCTAGAGACGTACAGCCACTTGTGGCCCGCGGCCGAGGACAAGACCCGGAAGGCCGCCGCCACCCTCGCGCAGGAAGTCCTCGCTCCTGGCGGGGGCAAGACGGGGAGGGGTCAATTAGGCCTCTGACCTGCAAGTTTACACGTTGAAGCGGAACTCCACCACGTCCCCATCGGCCATCACGTAGTCCTTGCCCTCCATCCGGACCTTGCCGGCGGCCTTGGCGTCGTTCATCGTGCCGGCCGCCATCAGGTCGTCGAAGGAGACGATCTCGGCCTTGATGAAGCCCTTCTGGAAGTCGGTGTGGATCACACCGGCGGCCTCGGGGGCGGTGGCGCCCTTCTTGATCGTCCAGGCGCGCGTCTCCTTCGGCCCGGCGGTCAGGTAGGTCTGCAGGCCGAGGGTGTCGAAGCCGACCCGGGCGAGCACGTCGAGGCCGGGCTCGTCGACGCCCATCTCGGCGAGCATCGCGCGCGCCTCCTCGTCGTCGCCGAGCTCGACAAGCTCGGACTCGAACTTGGCGTCGAGGAAGATCGCCTCGGCGGGCGCGACGATCGCGCGCATCTCGTCCTTGAGCGCCTCGTCGGAGAGCTCGTCGGCGTCGCAGTTGAAGACGTAGATGTACGGCTTGGCGGTGAGCAGGCTCAGCTCGCGGACGAGGTCGCGGTCGATGCTGGTCGCGATGATCGGCGTCCCGGCCTCGAGGGCGGCGAGGGCGGCCTTGGCGGCGTCGAGCACCGGGCCGAGCTCCTTCTTGCCGCGGACCTCCTTCTCCAGCCGCGGGATCGCCTTCTCCACCGTCTGAAGGTCGGCCAGGATCATCTCGGTCTGGATGGTGCCGATGTCGGAGGCCGGGTCGACCTTGCCGTCGACGTGGGTGACGTCCTCGTCGCGGAAGACGCGGGTCACCTGGCAGATCGCGGCGGCCTCGCGGATGTGGGACAGGAACTTGTTGCCCAGGCCCTCGCCCTGCGACGCGCCCGCGACGATGCCGGCGATGTCGACGAACTCGACGGTCGCGGGCAGCACCTTCGCCGAACCGAAGACCTCGGCGAGCCGGCCGAGCCGCTCGTCCGGGACGGCGACGACGCCGACGTTCGGCTCGATGGTCGCGAACGGGTAGTTCGCGGCGAGCACGTTGTTCTTGGTCAGGGCGTTGAAGAGGGTCGACTTGCCCGCGTTGGGGAGTCCGACGATGCCGATAGTGAGAGCCACGTGGCGGGATTCTACGGTGGATCCTTCCGCTGACCGAACCGTCGGAGGACCATGGCTGCATGGAGACGATCGGTCGGCGCTTCGCCGAGGCCATCGCGGCCAAGGACCGGGCGGCCCTCGCCGACCTGCTCAGTCCCGACGTGGACGTCAAGGCCCTCACCCCGCGGCGCTCCTGGGAGGCCGGCAGCCCGGAGGAGTTCGCCGAGATCGCGTTCGGGACCTGGTTCGACGACGGCGACCGGATCGACGGGGTCGAGGTCGGCGAGGGCCCGGTGGTCGAGGACACGGCGCACGTCTCGTACCGGTTGGCGATCACGAACTCCGACGGCCCGCACACGGTCGAGCAGCAGGCGTACTACCGGACCGACGGCGACCGGATCAGCTACCTGCGGGTGCTCTGCTCCGGCTTCAGGCCGGTGGACTCCCCGCACTGAGCAGCGCGGCCCGGTGCCGCCACGACCAGCTCAGCAGGGTCACGGAGAAGAACAGCGTCAGCGCGACGATCGCCGCTTCGAACGCGCCTCCGCCACCCTTCGTGAAGATGTCGTTCTCGACGTCGTACAGGAAATCCATCCCGAACAGGTAGAGCCCGGCGCTGCCGGCGCAGATCAGCCAGAACAGCGCGCTCGGCATCCGGCGGCGCAGGGTCACCAGCGCGACCACGCACGCGACGCCGAGCCACAGGTCGGCGAGCGGGAAAGCGTTCTCGAACTCGTAGTACGCGCGGCTGTGCTCGCTGGCGATCCAGTCCCGGTTCGTGAACCAGATCGTCCAGTAGGTCACGTCCAGCACGATCGCCACGACGAGCATGGCCTCGATGCCGCGCTGGTTCCGGATCGGCGTCATGCGCCGATCCAAGCAGAGCACCGCTCAGATGACGCGCCGGTTCTGCCGCAGCCGCTTCCGCATCCCGCGCATCACCAGCCGGGCGTGCAGGGTGCGCAACGGCCGCGGCACCCGCGGGTAGACGGCCCGGAAGAACGCCCAGAAGGCGTCGTAGGCCCGCTGGTCGCGACGGCTCCAGCGCAGCGCGAGCACCTCGCGGACGCGGGGCTCGAGGTTGCCGCGGGTGAGCAGGTTCTGCAGCGCGATCGAGGGCCGCAGGAGCAGCGGCGCGCCCCGGGTGCTCAGCAGCGCGGCGGCGTACGCCTGGACCTGCGGGTCGGGGCTGAGCTCCCCCTGCATCCGCTCCCAGTACGCCGTGAAGTCGGCGCGCGTGGCCGGCCACATGTCCTCGCCGACCTGGAGCGCCGTGCCGAAGATCCGGCACTCCTGGTACGAGCGCTCGCGGGTGGCCTCGTCCATCGGGCCGAAGGTCTTCTCGTAGATGAACTCGCCGTTCTGCGCGAGCGTCGCGGCCACCCAGAGCTGCAGGTACGGGTCGAACGCGGTGTAGTCCTTGCCGCGCACCGGGCGGTGCGCCCTGTTGACCAGCCGGGCGACGGTCCGGCGCTCCTCGTCGGTGCCGAGCGTCATCACGTAGACGTAGGTGAGCGTCGTCCGGAGCCGGTCGAGCGGGCGGTCGAGGGTGTTCGAGTGCTCGGCGACGCCCTTGCCGACGCCGTACAGGGCGAGCTGGTTCATCACCGCGGAACCGGCGCCCAGCAGCAGGGCGCTCTCGCCGACGTAGTCGGCGAGCCCGAACTTCGCGTCGGCGACGTCGGGCACGTACGGGCGGGCGGCGGACGTGGCCGGCTGGTTCTCCACGGTCGTCATGGCTGCGACAGTGCAACAGGCTCTGTTGCATTGTGTAGGCTTCCGTCATGGCTGAGATCCCCGTCGCGAGCCTCCTCGACGCCGCCCGGGCCCAGTTCGTCCAGACCGGCGTACGACGCAGCAGCGGCGACGACATCGCCCGCCGCGCCGGGGTCAACCGGGCCACGCTCTACCGCCGCGTCGGGACCAAGGAGGAGATCGTCCGCCGGACCTACCTGGCGGAGACCGAGCGCGTCCTCGCCGTCATCGAGGCCGCGATCGGACCGGTGCCCCAGCCCGGGGACCAGCCCGGGGACCAGCCCGGGGACGACTTCGACCCGGCCGGCTACGTCGCGAACTTCTTCACCGTCACCATCACCCAGCTCCGCGAGAACCCGCTGCTCCAGCAATTGCTGGAGATCGACCGCGAGGACACCCTGCTCGGCCTCACCGTCAACGCCGGCGAGACCCTCACGCTGTCCTCGCTGCTGGTCGCCGACCGGATCCGGTCGCTGCGGGCGTACGTCGCCAACCCCGAGACCGACGACATCGACGACCTCGCCGGCACGCTGGCCCGACTGGCCCAGTCGCTGCTGCTCACCCCGGAGGGCAACCCGCGCCTGGACACCCGCGAGCGGATGGAGCAGTACGCCCGCCGGGTGCTCGCACCGATGATCCTGGGTTTCGGGGCGCGGGCCAGCGCGCGCTCCTCGACCACCGACTAAGGTCCACGGGTGCGCATCGCCACCTGGAACGTCAACTCGATCCGCTCCCGCATCGACCGCGTGGAGGCGTTCCTGGAACGCCACGACATCGACGTCCTCGCGCTCCAGGAGACCAAGGCGCGCGAGGACCAGCTGCCGCTGATGGGCCTGCAGGCGCGTGGGTACGACGTCGCCGCGGTCGGCTACAGCCAGTGGAACGGTGTCGCGATCGTCTCCCGGGTCGGCCTCGAGGACGTCACCGTCGGCTTCCCGGACATGCCCGAGTTCGACGGCAGCGCCGAGGCCCGGGCCATCGGCGCGCTCGTGGGCACCAACGGCGAGGGTGGCGGCATCCGGATCTGGTCGCTGTACGTGCCGAACGGCCGCAAGGTCGACGACCCGCACTACCACTACAAGCTCGACTGGCTGGCCCGGCTGCGCACCGTCGCGGCGACCTGGGCCGACCAGCCGGTCGCCCTCGTCGGCGACTGGAACATCGCCCCGACCGACGTGGACGTCTACGACATCGCCGCGTTCGCGAAGGACACCCACGTGACCCCGCCCGAGCGGGCGGCGTTCCAGGCGATCCTCGACGCCGGCTACACCGACGTCGCCCGGCAGTACACCTCGGAGCCGGGGACCTACACCTACTGGGACTACTACCGGCAGCGGTTCGAGCGGAACCGCGGCATGCGGATCGACTTCGTCCTCGGCTCGCCGTCGCTGGCCGAGCGGGTGACCAGCGCCTTCGTGGACCGCGAGGAGCGCGCCGGGCAGGGAGCCAGCGACCACGCGCCGGTCGTCGTCGAGCTGGCCGACTGAACGTCGGCCGACGACCTCACCGGCGCAGGTGCTTGGGCACCGGCGCCCAGGTGGTCGGCGTACCGGCGGCCACCACCCGGTACTCCCGGACCTGCCGCGCCCGTACGCGGAACGTGGCGACGCCGGACCGGCTCGTGCTCCGCGCCGTGACCCGGTGCCACGCGCACGCCGCGCAGGTCCGGTACGCCAGCACCACGCGGCCGCCCTTCCAGGCACGGAAGCCGTTCGCCCCCGGCAGGTACCTCCGCAGCGATGCCGTCAGCACGACCCGGCCACCGCTGCGGGTGCCGCGGAGCGCGAGCCGGGAGTCGAGGCGGACCACCGTGCGACGGGTGTTCTGCGGGACGATCTCACCGTCCGCGTCGCGGGCGCCGTTCGCGGTGATCGCGTAGGTGCCGAGCGTCTCGTCGTCGTAGAACGACCAGGTGTCGGTCCGGTTGCGCTCGAAGTAGAGCAGGTCGGCGAAGCCCCGCGTGACGTGCTGGACCTTCCACGCCGCCCACGCGGTGCGCAGCGTCGTGCAGACCGGCGAGAGCCGACCGGTGACACGCTCGACCGGCGCGTTCACCCGCACCTGGGACGGGATCAGGACCGAGCAGGCGGGCGCCGGTCCGGGCAGCACCGTGAACGGGAACGTGGCCTCGTGGCCGGCGTTGTCCGTGACCCGGAACTGGTAGCCGGTCCCGGCCGGGAGCGGCGAGACGGGCAGCTGCGGCTTCCCGCCGCTGCCCGTCCAGGTGTACGTCCGGGTCTCCGTCATCGGAACCGGCGTCCCGCCACCGGCCGGGACCTGTTCGACGTACCAGTCGTAGTGCGCGATCGGGGCGTCCTCGAAGCTCACCGTGAACGGTCCGGCATAGCCCGCGTAGTGCTTCGCGGTCGGCGACGGCGACTCCACGACGGGGTTCCCGGTGCCGACCGCACCAGCCGGGAGCGCGAGCGCGGACAGGGCAGCGAGGGCGGCGACCAGCACCCACGGAACAAACCTGCCGAAACGTCCCCACACGGGACGTATGACAACACACAGGAGCGTGTCCCGGCGACTGTCGGTGCCTGCTGTCACCGTCAGCGCATGGAGATCCTGCTTCCCCTCACGACCCTGGTCCTCGGTGTCCTGCTCGGTGCCGTGGCGGTCCTGGTCTGGCTCCGGCGCGGCCCGGTCGCGGGAGCCGACCTGGGCGCGATCGGCGAGACCGCGGTGATCCGCGACGGGCTCGACCGGCTGCACGACCGGATGCGCGACCTGGAGCACCAGCGGGTGTCGTGGCAGAGCACCCTGCACCAGCAGGTCGACGAGGTCCGGCACAGCACCGACACCCTGCGCCGGGAGACCGCCGCGCTGGCGACGGCGCTGCGCAAGCCGCACGTGCGCGGCCAGTGGGGCGAGCTGCACCTGCGGCGCACGGTCGAGCTCGCCGGACTGGTGGAGCACTGCGACTTCTCCCAGCAGGTGCACCTGGTCGGCGACGACGGCACGACCGAGCGGGCCCAGCGTCCTGACGTGGTGGTGCACCTGGCCGGCGGCAAGAGCCTGGTCGTGGACGCGAAGGCGCCGCTCGCGGCGTACCTGGACGCGCTGGCGAGCACCGATCCCGAGGAGCAGCAGGCGCACCTCGCCCGGCACGCGCGCCAGCTCCGCGGCCACGTCGACCAGCTCGCCGCGAAGTCCTACTGGCGGGCGCTGCCCGCCTCGCCGGAGTTCGTGGTGCTCTTCGTTCCGACGGAGTCATCCCTGGCAGCGGCACTCGAGGTCGAGCCCGGGCTGCTGGAGCACGCCGCCGCCCGCGACGTCGTGCTGGCGGGCCCGACCACCCTGATCGCGCTGCTCCGCACCGTCGCCCACGGCTGGACCACCGAGACCCTGGCCGAACGCACCCGGGAGATCCACCAGCTCGGCCGCGACCTGTACGCCCGGCTCGGCACCGTCGGCCGGCACCTCGACAAGCTCGGCCGCTCCCTCAAGGGCAGCGTCGAGGCCTACAACAGCGCCGTCGGGTCGCTGGAGAACCGGGTGCTCGTGACGGCACGGCACTTCTCCGACGTCGCGGACCTCGACGAGTCGATCCCGCACCCGCGCCCGGTCGAGGAGGGGCCGCGGCCGCTCACCGCGGTCGAGCTGCTCGACGCCGTCGCCCCGGAGCGCGACGAGCTCGACCTCCGCCTGCCCGGCGTGCCTCCCCGGAACGACCGGGCAGCCGACCTACCGTGAAGGGGTGAGCGCACCCACCGTGTGGGAGGAAGGCCGCTGGTCCGGCACGCGGATCACGCGGTTCTCGGTCTTCGCCTGCGCCGTCCTGGTCGCGATCGACCTCGTCGTCACCGGCCGGCTCGGCATCCTGTTCGACACGGGTTTCGTGCTGCTGTGCGTCGGCATCGCGCTCGCGATCCGTCCGGGTGAGTTCTTCCGGGCCGGCGTACTGCCCCCGATGCTCGTCCTCGGCGTCTGCACGGTGCTCGGCCTGCTCGACCGGGCGGCGGTCGGCACCCGCGAGGACGGCATCGTCCAGGCGCTCATCTCCGGGCTCGCGCACCACTCCGGCGCGCTGCTCGTCGGCTACGCGCTCTGCCTCGGGGTGCTCGCGATCCGCCACCGGGTCCTCGCCCGGCGGGCCCGGGAGGCCGCGCCCGAAACAGCGTCCGAGGCAGCGGCGGAGGATCACTCGAAGCGCGCTGGGTCCCCGGCGCCGTACCGGGTGATCTCGGGGGCGCCCGAGGTGAAGTCGACGACCGTCGTCGGAAGCGAGCCGGACTCGCCGGAGTCAAGGACCGCGTCCAACAGCTGATCCAGCTCGTCCTTCACCAGCCAACCCTCGGTCATCGGCTCGGTCTCCCCCGGCAGGATCAGCGTGGTCGACAGCAGCGGCTCGCCCAGCTCGGCGAGCAGCGCCTGCACCAGCCGGTGCTCCGGGATCCGGACGCCGACCGTCCGCTTCTTCGGGTGCATCAGCCGCTTCGGGACCTCGCTGGTCGCCGGCAGGATGAACGTGTACGGGCCCGGGGTCGCCGCCTTGATCGCCCGGAACGCCGCGTTGTCGATGTGCACCAGCTGGCCGAGCTGCGCGAAGTCGCGGCAGACCAGGGTGAAGTGGTGCTTGTCGTCGAGCTGGCGGATCCGGCGGATCCGGTCGAGCCCGTCCCGGTTGCCGAGCTGGATGCCGAGCGCGTAGCCGGAGTCGGTCGGGTAGGCGATCAGGCCGTCCTCGCGCAGCAGCGCGACCGCCTGCCCGATGAGCCGCGGCTGCGGGTCCTCGGGGTGGATGTCGAGGTAGCGGGCCATCAGGACTCGGCGGCAGCCTTCTCAGCAGCGCGCATGTCCCGGCGCAGCTCCGGAGGCAGCGCGAAGATCAGCGACTCCTCGGCGGTGTGCACCGCCTCCGCGTCCGGGTAGCCGCGCTCGGCGAGGAAGGCGAGCACGCCCTGCACCAGCTCCTCCGGCACCGACGCGCCCGAGGTGACGCTGACCCGCTGGACGCCGTCCAGCCAGGCCTCGTCGATCTCGGAGGCGTCGTCGACCCGGTGGGCCGCCTTGGCGCCGACCTCGAGGGCGACGTCGGCCAAGCGCACGGTGTTCGAGGAGTTCGCCGAGCCCACCACGATCACCAGGTCGGCCTCGCCGCTGATCTCCTTGATCGCGAGCTGCCGGTTCTGGGTGGCGTAGCAGATGTCGTCGCTCGGCGGGTCGAGCAGATCGGGGAAGCGCTCCCGGATCGCGTGCACCGTCGCCATCGTCTCGTCGACCGACAGGGTGGTCTGGGAGAGCCACGCGACCCGCTTCGGGTCACGGACCACGATGTTCGCGACGTCCTCCGGGCCCTGGACCAGCTGGATGTGGTCGGGGGCCTCGCCGGCCGTGCCCTCGACCTCCTCGTGGCCCGCGTGCCCGATCAGCAGGATGTCGTAGTCGTCGGCGGCGAACCGCTTCGCCTCGTGGTGGACCTTGGTCACCAGCGGACAGGTGGCGTCGATCGTCTTCAGGCCCCGGTCCGCCGCCTCGGCGTGGACCGCCGGGGAGACGCCGTGGGCGGAGAACACGACCGTCTGCCCGGGCGGGACCTCGTCGAGCTCCTCGACGAAGATCGCGCCCCGCGACTCCAGGTTCGCCACCACGTGCTTGTTGTGCACGATCTGCTTGCGTACGTACACCGGGGCGCCGTACAGGTCGAGCGCCTTCTCCACGGTGATCACCGCGCGGTCGACGCCGGCGCAGTAGCCGCGCGGAGCGGCCAGCAGCACGGCGCGGTCGGCCTCGTCGAGGACGCGGGGCATCGCGAGATCGGTGTCCATGGCGCCCATCGTAGTGGGGTCGCCGTAGGGTGCCCTCATGCCCGTGACCACCTCGCCGGAGGCGCCGATCCCGGTGCGTCAGGTGGTCGGCATGATCAGCGGCTGGGTCGATCGGCTCGGCGCGGTCTGGATCGAGGGCCAGGTCGTCCAGCTCAACCGCCCCGCGAACTCGGCCACCGACTTCCTCACCCTGCGCGACAAGCTCGCCGACGTCTCGGTCCAGCTGACCTGCCCGCGGGCCGTGGTCGACTCGCTGCCGACCCCGCTGGTCAACGGCGCGCAGATCGTCGTGCACGGCAAGCCCAGCGTCTACCCGAACCGCGGATCGCTGTCGCTGCAGGTCCGGGAGATCCGGCTGGTCGGCGAGGGCGAGCTGCTCGCCCGGCTCGAACGGCGCCGCCAGCTGCTCGCAGCCGAGGGACTGTTCGCGCTCGAGCTCAAGCGCCCGCTCCCCTTCCTCCCCCTCCAGGTCGGCCTGGTCACCGCGAAGGACTCCGCCGCCGAGCGCGACGTCGTCGAGAACGCCCGCCGCCGCTGGCCCGGCGTCACCTTCGCCACCCGGTACGCCGCGATGCAGGGCCCGAGCGCCGCGACCCAGGTGATCGAGGCGCTCGGCGCACTGGACCGCGACCCGGGCGTGGACGTGATCGTGATCGCCCGTGGCGGCGGCTCGGTCGAGGACCTGCTGCCGTTCTCCGACGAGGCGCTGATCCGCGCGGTGCACGCCGCCACCACACCGGTCGTCTCCGCGATCGGCCACGAGCCGGACAGCCCGCTGCTCGACCTGGTCGCCGACCTGCGCGCCTCCACACCGACGGACGCGGCCAAGCGGGTGGTGCCCGACGTCGCCGAGGAGGCGCAGCGGGTGGCGCAGGTCCGCGAGCGGATGCGGCGCCACGTCGCCGGCCTGGTGACCCGCGAGCAGCAGCGGCTCGACGACCTGCGCGGCCGGCCGGTGATGGCGGACCCGCGCGGCGAGCTGGTGCACCGCCGGGAGGAGGTCGACGCGCTGCGCGGTCGCGGCCGCCGGGTGCTCGGCCACGTGCTGGACCGCGCCGAGGACGACCTCGAGCACCGGCTGGCCCGGGTGCGCGCGCTGTCCCCGCTGGCCACGCTGAACCGCGGCTACGCGGTGCTGTCGGACGCCGACGGCACTCTGCTCTCCAGCGTCGGGGCCGTCCGCCCCGGACAGTCCCTGACGATCCGCGTCGCCGACGGCCGGATCACCGCCGAGGTCGCCGGGGTCGAGGAGATCCCGCTCCCGCCGACGACACCCGAGGAGATCGACGATGGCCAAGACTGACGACCGGCTGAGCTACGAGGACGCCCGCGAGCAGCTGATCGAGGTGGTGCGCACCCTGGAGGCGGGCGGGACCACGCTCGCCGAGTCGCTGTCGCTGTGGGAGCGCGGCGAGGAGCTCGCGAAGGTCTGCCAGGACGCGCTGGACGGCGCCCGGGCGCGGCTCGACGCGGTGATCGCCCAGCGCGAGGACCAGCGCGAGGACCAGCCCGAGGACGCGGACGACTGAGCGCTACGCGCCAGGGACCGCGGTCGCCGACAGCGAGGCCGCGAGGTCCCGGATCTCCGCGTTCGGCGCCGAGCCGTAGACGATGACGCGCTGCTGCTCGCCGTCCGGCGCCGTCGCGGTCCGCACCAGGGCGTAGTCGCCGCCGGCGTCGGTCCAGGTCTGCCAGGTGTTGCCGCCGACCTCGACGTCGTCGCCCCGGACGGCGTTCTCGTCGACGTACTGCTTCACGACGTTCTCAGTGGTGTCGCGGGACTCCTCCAGGCCGACGTACTTGCCCGGCGTGAGCATGCCGACGTGCCAGTGCGGCGCGACCCCGGTCTCGTACTTCGCCGAGGTCACCTTCCAGCCGGCCGGGACCGGGTCGGGCACGGAGGTGGTCAGCTTGCCGTCAGCACGGCCCGCCTTGACCCAGCCGACCAGCTCGGCGGCGGGGATCGCCTTGACCGGGCGGGTGCTCTCGTCCGGACGCCCCAGGTAGTACCAGCCGATGGCCACGACCAGGGCCACCACCAACGCGACGATCGCACTGTTCCACGGTCGTAAGCGACGCGCCTCGGCCTCGGTCATGCTCATGGGCGTCATCCTCCCAGCCGGGTGGGAGCGTCCGTGCAGCGGTCTACCCTCACCCGGTGGCCGACACCGTCCGGGACCTCGTGCCGCTGGTGGCGCTGCTCGCGCTGCTGGCGGTCGCCGTCGTGCACCCGCCGGAGTGGCTCGAGGCGCTGGTGGGCGTCGGCGCGGCCGCCGTCGTCCTCGCCTTCGGCCAGCTCGACTCCGGCGACCTGAGCACCGAGCGCGACCACCTGCTCCCGGTCGTCGGGTTCCTGATGGCGATCCTGGTGGTCGCCGAGTGCTGCCGCGCCGCGGGCCTGTTCGGGGCCATCGGGGCGCGGCTGGCCCGGGACACCGAGCCGCACCGGCTCTTCCGGCTCACCTTCCTCGTCGCCACCGTCGTCACCGTGGCGCTCAGCCTGGACGCGACGGTCGTGCTGCTGACCCCGGTCGTGCTCGCCGCCGGCGCCGGCGCGGCGCTGGACCGCCCGCTCCAGCTCGTGTGCGTCCGGCTCGCGAACAGCGCCTCCCTGCTGCTGCCCGTCTCGAACCTCACCAACCTGCTCGCGATGCCCTACCTCGGCATCGGCTTCGGCCGGTTCGCGCTGCTGATGGCGCCGACCTGGCTGCTCACGCTGGCCCTCGAGTACGCCGGCCACCGCTGGTTCTTCCGGCACGCGTTCGCCGCAGACCCGCCGGCGACCCCGGTGACCGACGAGCCGCTGCCGCCGCTCCCCCGGACGCCGCTGCTCGTCGTCGCCGCGATGCTCGTCGCCTTCGCCGTCGGGTCGCCCTTCGGGATCGACCCGGTCTGGTTCGCCGGGATCGCCGCCGTGGTCCTGGTCGGCCACGGTCTCGCCCGCGGCGAGCTCACCGTCGGCCGCGCGGTGCGGAGCACCCACGCCTCGTTCGCGGTCTTCGTGCTCGGGCTCGGCCTCGTGGTCGAGGCGCTCGGCCACGGACCGGTCGGCGACCTGGTCGCCCGGCTCGTCCCCGACGACGACGGGCTGTCCGCACTGCTCGCCCTCGCGGTGCTCGGCGCGGTGCTCGCGAACCTGCTCAACAACCTGCCGGCGACCCTGCTGCTGGTCCCGCTGGTCGGCCCGCTCGGCACGGTCCCGGTGCTGGCCACCCTGGTCGGGATCAACCTCGGTTCCTCGCTGACCTGGCCGGGCTCGCTGGCGAACCTGCTGTGGCGGCGTACGGTGCGGCGCTCCGGCGGGACCGTACGCAGCCGCGACTTCCACCTGGTCGCCCTGCTGGTGACACCGGTGGCGATCGGGGCCGGCGTGGTCGTGCTGCACCTGTGGGCGGGCCTCGTCTGACTCGGGCAGACTGACTCCGTGACCACCTACCGGATCGCCGAGGCCGCCGAGCTGCTCGGCGTCAGCGACGACACCGTCCGCCGCTGGATCGACCAGGGCCGGCTGAGCGCGACGCAGGAGCGCGGCCGGTCGGTCGTCCCCGGTGCCGAGCTGGCCGCGTTCGCGGTGTCGCTCGCCGGGACCGCCGAGGTCTCCCGGACCGGCTCCGTCTCGGCCCGCAACCGGCTCCCGGGGATCGTCGTGGCGGTCAAGAAGGACACCGTGATGGCCCAGGTCGAGATGATCTGCGGCCCGCACCGGATCGTCTCGCTGCTCTCCGCGGAGGCCGTCGACGACCTCGGGCTGGAGCCGGGTTCGCGCGCGATCGCCTCCATCAAGTCGACCAACGTGGTCCTCGAGAGCCCCTGAGGCGGGGTGGTCCTGTCCGTGTCCGGTGCTGCCTCCGGGTGACGGGGCTGCCGACCGATAGCATCGGACCATGCCCGACTCCCACCTCCCCGAAGAGCTGGCCGTCGCCCGCTCCGCACCCGACCGCAACCTGGCCCTCGAGCTGGTCCGGGTGACCGAGGCCGCGGCGATGGCCGCCGGCCGCTGGGTCGGCAAGGGCGACAAGAACGGCGCTGACGGCGTCGCCGTCAACGCCATGCGCACCCTGATCTCCACCGTCGGGATGCGCGGCACCGTCGTGATCGGCGAGGGCGAGAAGGACAACGCCCCGATGCTCTACAACGGCGAGGAGGTCGGCGACGGCGACGGCCCCGAGTGCGACGTCGCGGTGGACCCGATCGACGGCACCACGCTCACCGCCAAGGGCATGATGAACGCGATCTCCGTGCTCGCCGTCGCTCCGCGCGGCTCGATGTACGACCCGAGCGCCGTGTTCTACATGGAGAAGCTCGTCACCGGCCCGGAGGCCGCGGACGTCGTCGACATCCGCTACCCGGTCGCCGAGAACATCCACCAGGTCGCCAAGGCCAAGGGCGGCAAGCCCGAGGACGTCACCGTGGTGCTCCTCGACCGGCCGCGGCACGAGGAGATGGCCCGCGAGATCCGCGACACCGGTGCCCGGATCAAGTTCATCAGCGACGGCGACGTCGCGGGCGCGATCATGGCGGCCCGCGCCGACACCGGCGTCGACCTGCTGCTCGGCGTCGGCGGCACCCCCGAGGGCATCATCACCGCGTGCGCGATGAAGTGCATGGACGGCGTCATCCAGGGCCGGCTGTGGCCGACCAGCGACGCCGAGCGCGAGCGCGCCCTCGAGGCCGGCCTCGAGCTCGACCGGGTGCTGCTCACCGACGACCTCGTGTCCGGGGACGACTGCTTCTTCGTCGCCACCGGCATCACCGACGGCGAGCTCATGAAGGGCGTCCGCTACCGCGCCGGCGGTGCCTCGACGCACTCGCTGGTCATGCGCAGCCGGAGCGGGACGATCCGGCAGATCATCAGCGACCACAAGCTGAGCAAGCTGCGCGCCTACTCGAACGTCGACTTCGACCGCTGACCCGCGTCAGGCGGGCGAGAGCCGCAGCCTGATCTCCGGAGCGGGATCCTGGGTGGCGGCCTGGGTCGCTGCTTGCGCCGCCCGGGCCCGGCGCTGGCCGTCGAGCGCGTCCCGGACGACGTCGAAGACCAGCGGGTCGATCGCCATCCCGACGTGGCTGGCGGTGACCTCGACCGGAACCGCGGCCGGATCCACGCACGCCCGCCAGTCGACGATGCCGTCGCGCCGGGAGTAGACCGCGGTGAAGCCGACGCCCGGGTCGAGCGGCAGGTGCGACTCGTCGAAGCTCGCCCGCGCGCAGGAGCCGGCGATGCAGTCCTCGCTCATCAGACCGCGGACGCCCGCCCGGGTCAGCCGGGTGAGCAGGTCGGCGTCCCAGGCGAGCACCTGGTGGACGGCGCCCGGCGCGAGGATCGGGCTGCCCATCGAGACGATGCCGTGGATCAGGTCCGGCCGGCGCGCGGCGAGGCCGCGGGCGAGCATCCCTCCCAGGCTGTGCCCGACGATCGTCACCTTCCGGCCGCGCCTGGTCGCGATCGCCTCGACCCGGCGCTCCAGGTGGTCCGCCGTCTCGCGGGTGCAGCCGAAGTTCACGCGGATGTGCGAGCGGTAGGTGCGGTAGCCGGTCCCGCGCAGCATCGCGGACATCCCGGCCAGGGTCCCGTCGCCGGCCATGAAGCCGGGGACGAGCAGGACCGGCTCGACGGGCTGCGGGCGCCGGTGGTCGGCGTACGGGAGCGCGGCGCGGGCCCGCTTGTCCGCACGGCTCCGGCGCACGTAACGTGCGACCTCGGCACCGATGCTGCCCTCCTGGGAGAGCGCGCGGAGGCCGCGGGGACCGACGAAGCCGTCGGGCTTGAGGAAGTCGCCCATCGGTGAGTTCACAAGTTCGAACGTAACGGAAACCACAGTTCCAGGAACGGAAGTCGCGCGATTTCGTGACGACCTTCAGGAATGCTCGATCCGTAGAATTGCCGCACTCCCGTCGAAAGGCACGCCCTGATGCCGCGCATCCGCTCCCGTCGCACCGCCACGAAGGCCGCCGACGAGATCCTGGTCAGCAGCGAGCTCTTCGCCCCGGTCAGCGCCGGGGTCGAGCTCTGCTACCAGACCTTCGGCGACCCCGACGACCAGCCGCTGCTGCTCGTCATGGGGCTCGGCGGCCCGATGACCTGGTGGGACGAGGACCTGTGCCGCCTGCTCGCGCGCCAGGGTTTCTACGTGATCCGGTACGACAACCGCGACAGCGGCCGGTCCACGAAGGTGACCGGCCAGGTCACCCGGTCGATGCTGGTGCAGGCGTTCCTCGGCCGCCGCGTGAAGGCGCCGTACGGGATCGCCGACATGGCCGCGGACGCCTTCGGCCTGCTCGATCACCTCGGCCTGGAGACCGCGCACGTCACCGGCGTCTCGATGGGCGGCATGATCGCCCAGACGATGGCGATCGCGCACCCGTCCCGGGTCCGCAGCCTGGTCTCGATCATGTCGACCACGGGCCGCCGCACCGTCGGCTGGCAGAACCCGAAGATCATCCCGGCGCTGCTGAGCCCGCGCGGCACCGACCTCGAGTCGTACGTCGCGGGCGCGGCCAGGATGGGCGCCCTGATCGGCTCGCCCGGCTTCCCCGAGCCCGCGGAGTCCTCGCGCGCCCGCGCCGAGGAGACCTACGCCCGCGGCCTCTCCGCCGCCGGTGTCACCCGGCAGATGCTCGCCGTGCTGACCCAGCCCGACCGGGCCCGGGCGCTGCACGCCCTCACGATGCCGGCCGCGGTCGTGCACGGCATGGAGGACCAGATGGTGCACCCGTCGGGCGGCCGTGCGACCGCGCAGGCGATCCCCGGCGCCCAGCTCCTCCTGATCCCCGGCATGGGTCACGACCTCCCGCCGGAGCTGTGGGACACCTTCGCCGACGTGATCCGCCGGACCGCGGACAAGGCCGTGCGCTGACGCACGGCGTTTGACTCCGGGCCCCGGGGGGAACTGGGTGAGGTAGGACGTTTCCAGGAGGAACGCATGCCGCACTCACCCGCGGGGCGTGCCAGGTCCGGGATCTCGGGTCGCAGGCACGCCCTCGCCGTTGCTCTGACGATGCTGCTCGTCGCCACCGTGCTCAGCTCCTGCGGGAGCTCCGGCAAGACCACGCTGACCTGGTACACGAACCCTGACCCGGGTGGGCAGGCGGAGGTGGCCAAGCGGTGCTCGACCGACAAGGTCACCATCAAGACGCAGGTCCTGCCGCAGGACACCGGCCAGCAGCGCATCCAGCTGGCGCGCCGGCTCGCCGCGCACGACCCGGGCATCGACCTGATGAGCCTGGACCCGCCGTTCACGGCCGAGTTCGCCGACGCCGGGTTCCTCGCCGACATCCCCGACTCGCTGCAGACCACGCTGCGCCAGCAGTCGTTCAAGGGCGCGGTCGAGGCCGCCACCTGGGACGGCCAGCTGGCGGTGCTCCCGTTCTGGTCGAACACGCAGGTGCTCTGGTACCGCAAGGACGCCGCCCGGGCGGCCGGCCTCGACCTGAGCAAGCCGGTGACCTGGGACCAGCTCATCGACGCCGCGAACCAGCTCAACAAGAAGCAGGGCGCGGACAACACCCGCGTCGGCGTCCAGGCCAACAAGTACGAGGGCTACGTGGTCTGGATCAACGCCCTGATCTCGGGAGCCGGCGGGGACATCGTCACCCGGACGGACAAGGGCACCGACGCCCGCGTCGACATCGACTCCGACGCCGGGCGCAGCGCGGCGGCGGTGATCGAGAAGCTTTCCGGCTCCTCCGCCGCCGAGCCTGATCTGTCGGTCTCCAACGAAGGCTCCGTGCTCCCCTACCTGTACCCGACCTCCGGTGGGAAGGTGATCCCGAAGGCCGGCGGTTTCCTGGTCAACTGGACCTTCGTCTACACCAACGAGAAGGGCCTCACCGAGAAGAGCCCCGCCGAGGGCGGCATCACCAAGAAGGACTTCGCGAACCTCGGCTGGGCGCCGTACCCGACGACCGTGCCGAACGGCGAGTCCCGGCCCCCGTACGGCGGCATCGGGATCGGCGTCAGCAACTACAGCACCCACCCGGACGAGGCGATGGCCGCCGCCGCGTGCATCGTCGAGCCGGAGAACCAGGGCATCAACGCCGACCTCACCGGCAACATGCCGGCCAGCGCCGCCGGGTACGCCTACCCGGCACTGAAGAAGACCTACCCGGCCGACCTGCTGGCCCTGTTCCAGGAGAGCGTCGACCGGGCGGCACCGCGGCCCGCGTCGCCGTACTGGAGCGACATCTCGGGCGCGATCCAGTCGACCTGGCACTCGCCGGTGTCGGTGAACACCGACACCCCCAAGGAGTCGGCCACCTTCATCGAGGACATCCTCAAGGGAAGGAGACTGCTGTGACCACGACCGCACTCCGGGTCCCCGAGGCGACCGCGCCGCCGGAGACCGACCGCGCGGCGGCGGAGGACCGGCTCGGCCGGCTCCTGGTGCTGCCCGCCGTGGTGGTGATGCTGCTGGTGACGGCCTGGCCGATGCTCCGGGCGCTCTACCTGTCGCTGTTCCGCTACCGGCTGACCACGCCCGACGACCGCGCCTTCGTCTTCCTCGACAACTACGGCACCGTGCTCAGGGACCCGCTGTTCTGGCAGGTCACCTGGAACACCGTGCTCATCATGGTCGTCACCGTCGCCGTCGAGCTCGTGATCGGCTTCGCGTTCGCCCTGGTGATGCACCGGATCATCTTCGGCCGCGGCGTGATCCGGACCTCGATCCTGATCCCCTACGGCATCATCACGGTCGTCTCGGCGTTCGCCTGGCAGTTCACCTTCTCGATCAACAACGGCTGGGTGAACAGCTGGTTCGACTGGCTGCCCGGCATCGACGCGAACACGAACTGGTTCGGCGACCACTGGCACGCCATGTTCGCGATCATGGTCGCCGAGATCTGGAAGACGACCCCGTTCATGTCGCTGCTCCTGCTGGCCGGCCTGAGCCAGATCTCCGAGGACATGGTCGAGGCCGCGCAGGTCGACGGCGCCACCTGGTGGCAGCGGCTGCGCAAGGTGATCCTGCCGAACATGAAGGCCGCGATCATGGTCGCGGTGCTCTTCCGGGCCCTCGACGCGTTCCGGATCTTCGACAACATCTTCGTGATGACCCGGGGCGCCCAGAACACCGAGTCGTCCTCGTTCCTGACCTACCGGCAGGTGATCGAGCAGATGCAGCTCGGCCTCGGGTCGGCGCTCTCGGTGCTGCTGTTCCTCACCGTGCTGCTGCTCGCCTGGCTGATCGTCAAGGCGTTCGGCGTCGACCTCGCCCAGGCCCGGGGTGAGTCGTGATGAAGCGGGACGTGCGGACCAAGGTCGGGACCTGGGTCGGGTTCGTGCTGATCATGGTCTGGTGCCTGCTGCCGGTGGTGTGGATCTTCTCGCTGTCGCTGAAGTCCGCCGACGAGACCAAGGCCGGCAGCCCGCAGTTCCTGCCCAAGTCGTGGACCTTCGAGAACTACAAGGAGATCATCGACAACCCGGACTTCACCCGGGCGCTGGTGAACTCCTTCGGCATCTCGCTGATCGCGACCTTGTTCTCGGTCGTGCTGGCCACCCTGGCGGCGTACGCGATCGCCCGGCTGGAGTTCCGCGGCAAGCGGCTGGTGCTCTCGCTCGCGCTGGCGATCGCGATGTTCCCGGTCGTCGCGCTGGTCGGCCCGCTCTTCGACATGTGGCGGACGTTCCACCTGTTCAACACCTGGCCGGGGCTGATCATCCCGTACATGTCGTTCACCCTGCCGCTGGCGATCTGGGTGCTCTCGGCGTTCTTCCGGGAGATCCCGTGGGAGATGGAGCAGGCCGCCCAGGTCGACGGCGCCACCCCGATGCAGGCGTTCCGCAAGGTGATCGTCCCGCTGGCCGCACCCGGGGTGTTCACCGCGGCGATCCTGACCTTCTTCTTCGCCTGGAACGAGTTCGTGCTCGCCATCTCGCTGACCTCGACGACGGCGTCGCGGACCGTCCCGGCGCAGATGGCGTACTTCGTCGGCGCCGACCCGTTCAACCCGCCGTACTCGCAGCTGGCGACGGCGTCGGTGATCGTCACCGTGCCCGTCGTCCTCATCGTCCTGCTGTTCCAGCGCAAGATCGTCGCCGGCCTGACGTCCGGCGCGGTGAAGGGGTGAAACATGGCCACCATCGAGATGACCAACATCGTCAAGAAGTACGGCGACGGATTCGCGGCCGTGAACGACGTCAGCATCGACGTGCAGGACGGCGAGTTCATGATCCTCGTCGGCCCGTCGGGCTGCGGGAAGTCCACCCTGCTGCGGATGATCGTCGGCCTGGAGGACATCACCTCCGGTGACATGGTCATCGACGGGCGCAAGGTCAACGACCTCGCGCCCCGGGAGCGCAACCTGGCGATGGTCTTCCAGAACTACGCGCTGTACCCGCACCTGACGGTCTACGAGAACATCGCCTTCCCGCTGCGCCTTGCCGGCACGCTGTCGAGCTCGGAGATCGACAGCAAGGTGCGCGAGGCGAGCAGCACCCTCGAGCTCGACGAGCACCTGCAGCGCAAGCCGGGCAACCTCTCCGGCGGCCAGCGGCAACGGGTGGCGATGGGTCGCGCGATCGTCCGCAACGCCGACGCCTTCCTCTTCGACGAGCCGCTGTCCAACCTCGACGCCAAGCTGCGCGGCCAGATGCGGACCGAGATCGCCCGGCTGCAGCGCCGGCTCGGGATCACCACCGTCTACGTCACCCACGACCAGACCGAGGCGATGACGCTGGGCGACCGGGTCGCGGTGCTGCGCCGCGGCGTGCTCCAGCAGCTCGCGACGCCGCGCGAGCTGTACACCCGCCCGGTCAACCTGTTCGTCGCCGGGTTCATCGGCTCGCCGCCGATGAACTTCCTGCCGGCCACCGTCTCCGGCGACCAGGTCGAGCTGCCGTTCGGGACCATCACCGTCCCGGCCGAGAAGGCCCGGGCCGCCGAGGGCCGCGGCCTGCTCATCGCCGGGATCCGCCCCGAGCACTTCGAGGACGCCCAGGTGGTCGACGAGGAGACCAGGCGCCGCGGGTCCACCTTCAGCGCCCACGTCGACGTCGTCGAGTGGCTCGGCCACGAGGCCTACGCCTACATCCCGTTCGAGGCGCCGCCGGAGGTCGCCGAGCAGCTCGACCAGCTGGAGCGCGAGCTCGACGGCGAGGCGATGCGCACCCAGCTGGTGGTGTCGCTGGACGCGAACAGCGGGATCAGCAAGGGCGAGGACGCCGAGATCTGGGTCGACTCCCGCGAGATCCACCTCTTCGACCCGGGAACCGGCGAGAACCTGACGGCGGGAACGACGACGGCCTGACATGATCGTGCGGTGGACGAGCCCGAGGACCGCCTCCGCACGGCCGGCGTCGTCGCCCTGGCCGCCTTCGGCGCGGTCGTGGTGTTCGCGCTGGTCTACGGCCCGGTGAGCTGGGCCGTCGCCGGTCTCGGCGCCTCCCCCGCGATCGCGTCGCTCTTCGGGATCGTCGCCGGCTTCTTCTCCGGACGGGCGCTGTTCGTCTGGGTCCGGGCGCGGTCGACCTAGGCCGGGTCGTGCGCGCCCGCGTCCTCGCCGCGCTGCTCCTGGTGGCCTCGACCGCCGGGCTGCTGGCGGCCTGCGACGACGCGCCGTCCGCCCCGGCCGACCTGCCCGCCTCGTGGAACGAGGTCACGCTCCCGGTCCCACCCGGTCCGGCCGGGAGGCTCGCGGTCCGCGACGCGACCTGGTGCGGCCGCTGGTACGTCGCCGGCGGGGTCCTCGGCGGCGACGGCAGCAGTCGGCCCGCCCTCTGGACGAGCACCGACGGGAGCCGCTGGACCGTGGTCCCGACGGCAGCGACGGACCTCTACGCGAAGAAGTCGGTGCTCTCCACCGTGGCCTGCCGCGGCGCGCAGGTCGCCGCGGTGGGAGCCAAGTCCGGCGGCGCGCACGCGCTACCGCGGACCAGCTCCTGGTACCTCCGCCCCGACGGCACCCTGGTCGACGTCCGCGCCGGCTTCGAGCTCTTCGGCGGACCGGCCGCGGTGAGCGTGAACCGGGTCGCGGCCGGGGACGACGACTGGCTGATCGCGGGCAACCGGCGCAGCGGCGCCGCTGTCTGGGTCTCCCCCGACGCCACCGCGTTCCGGCTCGTCGACGACGACCCGGCCCTCTCCAGCGACGCCGGGGGCGGTACCGCCGCGCTCGGCCAGGCCCACGACGCCGACGGCTGGACCGTCGTCGGTCGCCGGCAGCCGCCGGGCCGGATCTCGCCGGTGCCGCTCGCCTGGTCCTCGGCCGACGGGCTGCGCTGGCAGCGGCAGGACGTCCCCGCCGCGACCGCGGGCTTCGCCGACCTGGAGCGCGTGGTCCCGGTGCCGGGCGGCGTGGTCGCCGTCGGCCTGCGCGACGACCGGTTCGGCGCCTGGACCCGGACGCACGGGCAGTGGCGGGCCGGTCCCGCGTTCGGACGGCTCGCCGGCAGCGGAGGCGGCGCCCCGTTCGTCTCGGGCCTCGCGACCGACGACGGCGGCACCCTCGCGGCGGTCAGCGACGGCCGCCGTTTCGGCCTCTGGGTCGACCGCGGGAAGGACGGCTGGCGCGCGGTACGCATCCCGCTGCGGCCGCCCACCAACGGCGACTCGACCCTCACCGTCGCCGGGGACGGCACCCGGGTGCTGCTGCTCGCCGACGACGGACGCGCCGGCCGCGTGTGGCTGGGGGGTGGACCGCGCTGAGCGGCCCCGGTCCGCGGGATTACGCTTGTCCACCGTGAGCACTGAGCCTGAATTCCGCTACTCCGACCTCCTCCCCACCGGCAAGGACGACACCCCCTACCGGCTGATCACCACCGAGGGCGTCTCGACCTTCGAGGCGGACGGCCAGACGTTCCTGCGGGTCGAGCCCGAGGCGATCCAGCGGCTCACCGCCGAGGCGATGCACGACATCTCCCACTACCTGCGACCGGCCCACCTGGCGCAGCTGCGCAAGATCATCGACGACCCCGAGGCCAGCGGGAACGACCGTTTCGTCGCGCTCGACCTGCTCAAGAACGTGAACATCTCGGCCGGCGGCGTGCTGCCGATGTGCCAGGACACCGGCACCGCGATCGTGATGGGCAAGAAGTCCGAGGGCGTGCTCACCGGCTCCGACGACGGCGAGGCGATCAGCCGCGGCGTGTACGACGCCTACACCAAGCTCAACCTCCGGTACTCCCAGCTGGCTCCGCTGACGACGTACGAGGAGAAGAACACCGGCACCAACCTGCCGGCGCAGATCGAGATCTACTCGACGCCGCAGACGTCCGGGAAGCCTGAGTACAAGTTCCTCTTCATGGCCAAGGGCGGCGGCTCGGCCAACAAGTCGTTCCTGTTCCAGGAGACCAAGGCGGTCCTGAACCCGAAGCGGCTGCTGGAGTTCCTCGACGAGAAGATCCGCTCGCTCGGCACGGCCGCCTGCCCGCCGTACCACCTGGCGGTCGTCATCGGCGGCACCAGCGCCGAGTTCGCGCTGAAGACCGCCAAGTACGCCTCGGCGCACTACCTCGACAACCTGCCGACCGAGGGCTCGATGAGCGCCCACGGTTTCCGCGACGTCGAGCTGGAGGAGGAGGTCTTCAAGCTGACCCAGTCCTTCGGCATCGGCGCCCAGTTCGGCGGCAAGTACTTCTGCCACGACGTCCGCGTGGTCCGGCTGCCGCGCCACGGCGCGTCCTGCCCCGTCGCGATCGCGGTCTCCTGCTCCGCCGACCGCCAGGCGCTCGGCAAGATCACCCCCGAGGGCGTCTTCCTGGAGCAGCTCGAGATGGACCCGGCGCACTACATGCCGGACGCCGGCGTCGCCGAGGACATCAGCGGCGGCGAGGTCGTGAACGTCGACCTCAACCGGCCGATGAGCGAGATCCTCGGCCAGCTCTCCCAGTACCCGGTGAAGACCCGGCTCTCCCTGACCGGTCCGCTCGTGGTCGCGCGCGACATCGCGCACGCCAAGATCCAGGAGCGGCTGGACGCCGGCGAGGAGATGCCGGACTACCTGAAGAACCACCCGGTCTACTACGCCGGCCCGGCCAAGACCCCGGAAGGCATGGCGTCCGGCTCGTTCGGCCCGACCACCGCGGGCCGGATGGACTCCTACGTGAAGTCCTTCCAGGCCGCCGGCGGCTCGATGGTGATGCTCGCCAAGGGCAACCGCTCCAAGCAGGTCACCGAGGCGTGCGACGCGTACGGCGGCTTCTACCTCGGCTCGATCGGCGGTCCGGCCGCGCGGCTGGCGCAGGACTGCATCAAGAGCCAGGAGGTCCTCGAGTACCCCGAGCTCGGGATGGAAGCGGTCTGGAAGATCGAGGTCGAGGACTTCCCGGCGTTCATCGTGGTCGACGACAAGGGCAACGACTTCTTCACCGACCCGAGCGGCGCGGTCAGCGTGCCGCTCACCGCGCTCGGTGACGCCTCCGGCCTGCGGGTGCGCTCGCGCGAGAAGTGAGGGTCGCGCGGGACAGCAGTAGCCTCGCACCATGACCGATTTCCGGATCGAGCACGACTCCCTCGGCGAGGTCCGTGTCCCCGCCGACGCGCTGTGGCGGGCGCAGACGCAGCGGGCGATCGAGAACTTCCCGATCTCCGGCGCCGCCCTGGAGCCGCGGCACGTGCACGCGCTGGCGGCGATCAAGAGCGCGGCCGCGACGGTGAACGAGCGGCTCGGCGTCATCACCGGCGAGCAGGCCGCGGCGATCCGCGCGGCGGCGGCGTCGGTGGTCGCCGGCGAGCACGACGACCAGTTCCCGATCGACGTCTTCCAGACCGGCTCGGGGACGAGCTCGAACATGAACGCCAACGAGGTGATCGCGGAGCTGGCGGCGCGGGCCGGCGCCGAGGTGCACCCGAACGACCACGTCAACGCCAGCCAGTCCAGCAACGACACCTTCCCCACCTCGATCCACGTCGCCGCGGCCGTGGCGGTCACCGACGACCTCCTCCCGGCGCTGGGGACCCTCGCGGCCGCGTTCGAGCGGAAGGCCGAGGAGTTCGGCGGGCTGGTGAAGTCGGGCCGCACCCACCTGATGGACGCCACCCCGGTGATGCTCGGCCAGGAGTTCGGTGGGTACGCCGCGACCGTCCGTCTCGCCGCCGAGCGCCTCACCGGCGTCCTCCCCCGGGTGCGCGAGCTGCCGCTCGGCGGGACCGCCGTCGGGACCGGCATCAACACCCCGCCCGGCTTCGCCGCGGCCGTGATCGAGGAGCTCTCCGCGCTCACCGGCCAGCCGTTCACCGAGGCCCGCAACCACTTCGAGGCCCAGGGCACCCGGGACTCGCTGGTCGAGCTGAGCGGGGTGCTGAAGACCTACGCGGTCGGGCTCACCAAGATCTGCAACGACCTGCGCTGGATGTCCTCGGGCCCGACCACCGGCCTGGCGGAGATCCACCTGCCCGACCTGCAGCCGGGGTCGAGCATCATGCCGGGCAAGGTCAACCCGGTCCTCCCGGAGGCGACCCTGATGGTCTGCGCCCAGGTGATCGGCAACGACGTCGCCATCACGACGGCCGGGGCGGCCGGGAACTTCGAGCTCAACGTGATGATGCCGGTGATCGCCCGGAACCTGCTGGAGTCGGTCCGCATCCTCGCGACGTCGTCGACTCTGCTCGCCACCCGCTGCGTCGACGGGATCACCGCGGACGCCGACCGGATGCGCCGGTACGCCGAGTCCTCACCGTCGGTGGTGACGCCGCTGAACCGCTACCTCGGCTACGAGGAGGCGGCGAAGGTCGCGAAGGAGTCGCTGCGCGAGGGCAGGACGATCCGGGAGCAGGTGCTCGCGATGGGGTACGTCGACCGCGGGGTGCTCACCCTCGAGCAGCTGGACGCGGCCCTCGACGTGGAGGGCATGACGCGCCCGTCCGGTTCCTGAGGAGGGCGGGCGGCCACCGTCCCGAAGGGCTCGGAACCTCAGTACCAGCCGTGGGACTGCTTGAACGACCACGCCGAGCAGGCGGTGCCGTAGCGCTTGGCGATGTACTCCAGGCCCCACCGGATCTGGGTCTCGGCGTTGTTCTCCCAGTCGGGGCCGGCCGAGGACATCTTCGAGCCGGGCAGCGCCTGCGGGATTCCGTAGGCCGAGGAGGTCGGGTTGTCGGCGTGGACGTTCCAGCGGGACTCGTGCTCCCAGATGTTGTCCACGCAGTCGAACTCGGAGGTCGCCAGGCCGTACTCGGGCATCAGCGCGCGGGCCAGCGTCTTCGGGTCGGCCTTGGTGAGGTCCTCGGTCTTGGTGACCGCGGCGCCGGGGTCGTCGGAGAGCGCGGCGGTCTTCAGCGCGTCGGTGGCTCCGCGGCGGTCGGCGGTCGAGCGGGACGCGGACTGCTCGCGGTCGGCGAGGTCGGCCCGGGTGAGCTGGGTCTTCCCGGCGGACAGGTTGACGAGGGCGCCGTCGGTGGACGGAGCACCGGTCGCCGCCATGCCGGCGGAGACGGAGACACCGGTCGCGAACAGGGCCGCACCCGAGGCGTAGACGACCTTCTTGGCTCCGGTGCGAACACGCTTGGGGGGTGCGTTCCGGTGCTTCGGAACGTACTTCTCAGGCAAGTCAGATCTCTCGGGGTCGACGACAGGGGACCGTCATGCGACGCCGGGGACTGGCAACGAGTCACCGGGCCGGGGAAGAAGCCCCCACCCTCTCCCACCTCCCAGGTGGTTGCAAGTTGAACGCGCGAACTGTCCGCGAACTTGGGGCGGGGTATGACGGGTGGTGCGGGTGTGACGAAAGAGGTGCCGTTTTGTCCGCATTTTGAACGGGCCCGGGCGCGGCCCCCGCCGCACCCGGGCCCGGTGCGCTACATCGTCACGTTCTCCAGCATCTCGGTCACCAGCGCCGCGATCGGCGACCGCTCCGAGCGGGTCAGCGTGACGTGGGCGAACAGCGGGTGCCCCTTGAGCCGCTCGACCACGGCCACGACCCCGTCGTGCCGGCCGACCCGGAGGTTGTCCCGCTGCGCGACGTCGTGGGTCAGCACGACCTTCGAGTTCGCTCCCATCCGGGAGAGCACCGTGAGCAGCACGTTGCGCTCCAGCGACTGCGCCTCGTCGACGATCACGAACGCGTCGTGCAGCGAACGGCCGCGGATGTGGGTGAGCGGCAGCACCTCGAGCATCCCGCGGTCGAGGATCTCGTCGACCACGTCGGTCGTCGTGATCGCCCCCAGGGTGTCGAAGACCGCCTGGCCCCACGGCGACATCTTCTCGGACTCGCTGCCCGGCAGGTAGCCGAGCTCCTGGCCGCCGACCGCGAACAGCGGCCGGAAGACCACCACCTTCTTGTGCTGCCGGCGCTCCATCACGGCCTCGAGACCGGCACAGAGGGCGAGCGCGGACTTCCCCGTCCCCGCTCGCCCACCCAGCGACACGATCCCGACCTCCGGGTCGAGCAGCAGGTCCAGCGCGACCCGCTGCTCGGCGGACCGGCCGTGGATCCCGAAGGCCTCCCGGTCGCCGCGGACCAGGTGGACCCGCTTGTCGGCGCCGACCCGGCCGAGCGCGCTGCCCCGCTCCGACATCAGCACCAGGCCGGTGTGGCACGGCAGCTCGCGGGCGTCGTCGAGGTCGATCACGTTGTCGTCGTACAGCTCGTCGAGGTCGGCGGCGGCGACGTCGAGCTCGGTCATGCCGGTCCAGCCGGCGTCGGACTCGTGGATCTGCTCGCCGCGGTACTCCGCGGCGTCCAGGCCCACGGCCGACGCCTTGATCCGCAGCGGCAGGTCCTTGGAGACCAGGGTGACCTGGTGGCCCTCGTCGGCGAGGTTCTTCGCGACCGCGAGGATCCGGGTGTCGTTGTCGCCGAGCCGGAAGCCGGACGGCAGCGATTCCGGGGAGATGTGGTTCAGCTCCACCCGCAGCGTGCCGCCGAGCTCGCCGATCGGGACCGGCTGGTCGAGACGACCCGCCGAGACCCTGAGCTCGTCGAGCATCCGCAGCGCCGACCGGGCGAAGTAGCCCAGCTCGGGATGGTGGCGCTTGCCCTCCAGCTCGGTGATCACCACGACCGGCAGCACGACCTCGTGCTCGTCGAACCTCTTCAGCGCGCCGGGATCGGCGAGCAGGACCGAGGTGTCGAGGACGTAGGTACGACGCGCGGCCTCGGCCGAGCTCGTGCCGGTGCGGGGGGCCTTGCTGGAGGTGCCACGACTGGGGCGCTTCGCAGTTGCCACGGATTCTTCCCCTCACGGACCGGCACGCGCACTCGGCGCCCCGGCCCTAGCAGTTGTGCTCGGACCGGAGCAGGGAGAGGCTCGAGTGCTGCCTCCGTGTTCCGTGATCTCTCACGAACCCGCCTTCCGGCTCGGCCCGCAACCGTTGCTGACCGATACCAGGAAGGTAAGACCGCCGGCGAGCCGATCCGGGGCGACACGCCCGTGCGCGGGTTACGTCTGGATGAACGGGACGGAGGTCCTGGTCAGATCGGATCAGGTCCCGTGCGCGCTCAGGCGCCGTAGCGGCGCTCGCGCTCGGCGTACGCGCGGACGGCGCGGAGGAAGTCCACGCGGCGGAAGTCCGGCCAGTAGGCCTCGCAGAAGTAGAACTCGCTCTGCGCGCTCTGCCAGAGCAGGAACCCGCCGAGCCGCTGCTCGCCGGAGGTCCGGATCACCAGGTCCGGGTCGGGCTGCCCCTTGGTGTAGAGGTGCTCGGCGATGTGCTCGACGTCGATGACCTCGGCGAGCTCCTCGATGGTCCGGCCCTGCGCGGCCTGCTCGTGCAGCAGCGATCGGACCGCGTCGGCGATCTCGCGGCGGCCGCCGTACCCGACGGCGATGTTGACCAGCAGCCCGTCGACGTCGCGGGTGGCCTCCTCGGCCGCCTTCAGCCGCTCGGCGGTCTCGGCCGGGAGCAGGTCCAGGGCGCCCACCGGGTGCAGCCGCCAGCGGCGCTCCTCGGCCAGCGTGGACACCGCTCCCTCGATCACGCCGAGGAGCTCGCGGAGCTGCTCGGCGGGCCGGTTGAGGTTGTCGGTGGAGAGCAGCCAGAGGGTGACGACCTGGACGCCGACCTCCTCGCACCACTCCAGCAGCGGCTCGATGTTGGCCGCGCCGGCCCGGTACCCGTCGGCGGTGTCGGCACCGACCGCCTTGGCCCAGCGCCGGTTGCCGTCCAGCATCACCCCGACGTGCTGAGGGATCCTGTCCGCGGGGAGACGACGCACCATGCGCGCCTCGTACGCCGGGTAGAGCACCCTGCGCAGTCCTCGCTTCCAGTCGGCCACCGGCTCAGGTTACCGCCGCCGGACCAGCGACCGACGGGCACCGCGGCGAGTCGCGCGTCCTCCGGTTCCCCGGGCGTGTCTACCTACGGTCACGTAACCTGTCGCCATGACAGCGCACGTCCCGATGCCCGAGAAGGCGACGCACGCCGGCCACGCGGCCCACGCGGCGCACGAAGCCGCCCTCGCGCTGCACGAGAAGATGAACGCGGCGAAGCCGAGGCTGCGCGGCTGGATCCACGCCGCGACGTCGCCGCTGGCCCTCGCCGCCGGCATCGTGCTGATCAGCCTGTCGCCGACGGCGGCCACCAAGATCGGCTCGGCCGCGTTCGCCGGCACCGCGATCCTGCTGTTCACGGTGAGCGGCATCTACCACCGCGGCACCTGGTCGCCCCGGACGTGGGCCTTCCTGCGCCGCTTCGACCACGCGAACATCTTCCTGCTCATCGCCGGTTCCTACACGCCGTTCGCGCTGATCCTGCTCGACGGCAGCGCGCAGGTCGTGATGCTCGCGATGGTGTGGACCGGAGCGATCCTCGGGATGCTCTTCCGGGTCTTCTGGATCGACGCGCCGCGCTGGCTCTACACCCCGCTGTACGTCGCGCTCGGCTGGGCGGCGATCTTCTACGCCGACGACTTCGCGTCCGGCGGAGCCGCGGTGATCACGCTGATCGCGGTCGGCGGCGCGCTCTACACCGTCGGCGGGCTGGTCTACGGCCTGAAGTGGCCGAACCCGTCACCGACCTGGTTCGGGTTCCACGAGATCTTCCACGTCTTCACGATCGCCGCGTTCATCTGCCACTACGTGGCCGCCTCGCTGGCGACGTACCGGCTCAGGTGACCAGGCCGACCAGGTAGCCGAAGGCGCCGCCGACCACGACGGCGCCGAGCGCGATCGCCACCGTCGGCCACCGTCCGGCCAGTCGCTCCAGCCCCTGGTAGAGCAGGGTCAGCCCGATCAGGGCAACGGTGACGTGCAGCATCACGGCCAGGGCGACGCCAACGACCGCGCCGGCGATCCGGAACCGGCCCCACAGCAGCGCCAGCACCAGCGGGACCACGATCGCGCCGGCCAGGCCGCCGGCCACCTCGACCGGCCAGGACCGGTCCCCCATCCACGGCAGTTCGGGCACGGGCCCGGCGTCGACGTCGAACAGGTCCAGGCTGGCGAGGACGCCGAGCACGCCGACCACGAGGAACGTGCCGAGGACGCTCAGCCGGTAGCGCCAGGTGCGGGCGACCGACCAACCGGTGCCGGCCCCGCTGACCATGGTCAGGGCCGTCACCGCCGACCAGACCAGCCAGCGGCGGACCACTCCGGTGCCGGTGTCGGCGAGCGCGTCGCGCAGCACCCGGTCCGCCTCCGCCCGCAGCACCACGTGCCCCTCGGTCGAGACGTAGGTGACGTCGTCCGCCGGGTGCACCAGCCCGTCGTGGACCAGCGTGGCCGGCAGGTGCCGCCCGGTCTTCGGGACCAGCCAGGTGAACAGCGCGGGGACCGAGGTCAGGTCGGTGCGGAACGACTGGGTCGCGCGCGGCACCAGCAGCTCGCCGAGGTGCCGGTCGCGGTAGGCGATCCGGCGCATCATCGCCCACTGCTCGCCGCCGTCGGCGGTGGTGATCCGGACGAGCTCGACCTGAGCGTCCGACCCCGGGTTCGGCGGGATCTCCGGCTGGTCCTCGAACGCGTCCACACCGCCGTCGTAGAAGCGGCGCGACTCGGTGTCGAGAGCCATCCTCATGCCGAACACCTCATGGGGCCATCATGGCCCCGCGGGCAGCCCGATCGCCGCGCGCAACGCGCCGACCTCGGTGACCGGTCGCTCGCAGACCATCCCCCGGCACACGTACGCCGCGGCGCGGCCGTCGACCAGCCCCCGGCCTTCGAGCAGCGGGACCGACGACGAGGCGGCGTGCTCCGGGTCGACCACGAGGACGACCGCCCCGAGGACCGACCGGGCGGTCGCGGCGAGCCCGGCACCGGCAGGGTCGCCCGGCTCGGTCACGACGACGATCTCCAGCGGGCCGTCGAGGGCGGCCCGGGCCGCGGCGAGCGACCAGCCGGCGAACCGCGGGGCTTTCTCGGCGAGCCCGCGGACCGAGGCCAGCGCCGCCTCGGCGGCATCCCGGTGGCGGCCCGACCCGGTGAGCGCGGCGTACCGGACCAGCGCGGTCGTGACCGCGGAGTGCCCGGACGGGCTGGCGTTGTCAGAAGGGTCGCGGGGCCGGGCGATCAGTGCCTCGGCGTCGTCCGCGGTGTCGTGGAAGCCGCCGTCGCCGGCGGCGAACCGGTCCAGCGCCACGTCGAGGAGCGCCCCGGCGCGGTCCAGCCAGACCCCGTCGCCGGTCGCCTCGGCCAGCGCGCAGAACGCGTCCGCGACACAGCCGTAGTCCTCCAGGACGCCCGCGTGCGGACCGACGGCCCCGTCACGCGACACCCGGCGCAGCCGGCCGTCGACCAGGTGGAGGTCGACCAGCAGTGTCCCGGCGGCGAGAGCCGCGTCGAGGAACCGCGGCTCGTCGAGGACCCCGGCGGCACGCGCCAGTGCCGCCACCGCGAGCCCGTTCCAGGCGGCCACGACCTTGTCGTCGCGGGCGGGCCGTTCCCGCAGCGCCCGGGCGGCGAGCAGGCGATCCCGCACCCCGGCCCAGCGGGCGGCGTCGTCGGGATCGGCCCGCAGCTGGAGCACCGAGGACCCGTGCTCGAACGTGCCGTTCTCGGTCACCGCGAGCAGCGCCGCCGCCCAGGCGCCGTCCTCGGGACCGAGCACCTCGGCCAGCTGCGCCGGCGTCCACACGTAGAACGTGCCCTCCGCTCCCTCGGAGTCGGCGTCCAGCGCCGATGCGAACCCGCCCTCGGCGGTGCCGAGCTCGGCGAGCAGGAAGTCCGCGGTCTCGACGGCGATCCGACGGGCGAGCTCGTTCCCCTCCAGCGCGTGCCACGACGTGTACGCCGCCAGCAGCAGCGCGTTGTCGTAGAGCATCTTCTCGAAGTGCGGCACCACCCAGCGGGCGTCGACCGAGTAGCGCGCGAAGCCGCCGCCGAGCTGGTCGTAGATCCCGCCACGGGCCATCGACGTCAGCGTCCCGCGGGCGATCCGGAGGGGGTCCTCGCCGCCCTGCCGGAGCAGGAACTCCAGCAGCATGGATGGCGGGAACTTCGGGGCGCCGCCGAAGCCGCCGTTCGCGGCGTCGTACTCGACGGCCAGGCGGGCGGCCGCGGCGTCGAGCACTCCGGCGCCGATCGGCTCGGTGTCGGCCAGCGAGGCGTTCGCGGCCACGTGCGCGGCGATGTTCACCGACGTCGCGATGACGTCGTCACGGCGCTCGACCCAGGCGTCGGTGATCGCCTGCAGCAGCTGGGTGAAGCTCGGCTGTCCATGGCGCGGCCGGTCCGGGAAGTAGGTCCCGGCGAAGAACGGCCGGCCCTCGTGGTCGAGCACGCAGGTCATCGGCCAGCCGCCGTGGCCGGTCGTCGCCACGGTGGCCTGCATGTAGACCGCGTCCACGTCCGGCCGCTCCTCGCGGTCGACCTTGATGCTCACGTAGTGCTCGTTGAGGTAGTCGGCGGTGGCCTGGTCCTCGAACGACTCGTGCGCCATCACGTGGCACCAGTGGCAGGCGGCGTACCCGACGCTCAGCAGCACCGGGACGTCGCGCCGCCGGGCCTCGGCGAAGGCTTCGGGTCCCCACTCCCACCAGTCGACGGGATTGTCGGCGTGCTGGAGCAGGTAGGGGCTGGTCGCGGACGCGAGTCGGTTCACCAGTCCATGGTCCCGCACCCCTGGGCAGCCGGCCGGGGTCAGTCCAGGAGTACGTCGCGCCACCTGTCGAAGACGCGTTCGATCTCGACGGGGTCGACAAAGGTGTCGAACGTGGACTTGGCCCGCTCCCGGCTCACCGGGTCCCGGAGCACCGCAGCGCACCACGCAACGCTCTGGCGGACGTGGCCCCCGACCTCAGGGTGGTCGAGGAACTCGGCGATGACGCGTGCCGTCTCCCCCGGGTCGGCAACCGCAGTGAGGCGCCACACGTCTCCGAAATCCTTGTCACGTACCGAACCCTTGCGTGGCTCACCGAGCCGTTCGCCGATCTTGGAAGCCTTGGCCAGGATGAGCGCCGGGAGCTCGGCGACGTGGATCTCCACGGACAGACGCGGGTCTGCGAGGTCGGAGATCGTCATGCGGGAGCGGTTGAACGCGGCGAGCTCGAGGCCCAAGGCGTTGCCGACCGCGAGCTTTCCGTGGGCGGGTCGGAGCGCTGGGACGCCGCGTTTGCTGCGGCTGGCCGTGCCGGAGAGTCCGTGGGGAGCCAGCAGGTCTATCTTCTCCCGGAAGGAGCGAGTCCCATCCGGCGCGTCGTACGGCTCCCGACCCCACAGCCCCGGTCGAGCGGTGGTCCGGTGCTCGTAGCCAGCCGCTACCAGCAGGTCGTCGATGCTGGGCTGGTCGCCGACCAGGCCCGGAGTGACCCCCAGATCCCCGTCACCGGTCGGCATTCTCGGCACGTCCAGGTCCATCGTCCGCAGCAGCACCGCATGAGCACCGACCAAGGTCAACGACTCGGCATGCGTGTCGAGCACCTCGACCACGTTGATGATCGCTCGGCGACTCCACTCGACTTCTGACCGCGGAGTTCTGTGCAGGGTCACGCCACCCGACGTCCCACGAGAATGTCGGCCTGCTCAACCATCCTGTCGATGCCGCCGTACGCATCCAGGATCACCTGATCGCGCGCGGCGGCGACGACGCCGTCGATGTCGGCCCGGCCCAGCTCGCTCACGCCGTCGAACGGGATCAACGTGACCCGCGTCCCGAACGAGCCCGGGGACTTCGGCACGAGACCGGCGGCCGCGGCCGCTCGCCCGACGTCCTCGACGTAGAGCACCGGCCAGGCCTCCCCCGCGCTGGACCGGTACAGGTTCGCGCCGGCGTCGCCCGTCAGCGCGTAGCCGATGCCGGCCATGCCGAGTGTGCGCGCGACCTCGTACGCGGTCGGCCCGGGCAGGAAGTCCAAGGCACCGGCGCGACGCGTGAGCCGGGCGGCGCGTCCGGCACGGAAAAGAAGATCAGGTTCCTTGCCCGACACCGCTCGCCCCGACGCGTCGACCAGACCGATGCGCGCCCATCGCTGCTGCCACGCGTTGACCTGCGTGGTCACCGCGATCCAGAGCGCCGGGTCGAGCGCCAGCCTGGCGGCCGCGATCGCAGCAGCATCAGCGACCCCGGTGAATCCGATGGGCTCCCCCAGGACCATCAGGATCTCCTGCGCCAGGTCGAACGACGGACTCACCGCCCCGGCCTCGATCCGGGTCACCGTCGTCGGCGCGACCGCGACCAGCGCGGCCAGCTGGCGCGCGCTCAACCCGTTCAGGCGACGCAGGGTCGAGATGCGCTCCGCAAGGTCCACGTGAGCATCCTAGGCGATCGTTGCATAAATGCAACAGGAACCCAGGGCCCGATGCCCTCAGCAGGAGACCTTCGGGTTGTACTCCGCGAACATGCCCGACGGGTTGTTCGCCCACACCCACACGTGCAGGTCGTAGTGCACCGGAGCGCCCGGGCCGTGACCCGGCATCGGGCCGTCGAACTCCTCGCCGAGAAGCGCGGGCCGGTCTCCGTCGGTGCTGACGTCCTGGTCGGCGTCGGCCTGGAAGTACTCGACCCCGACCAACCGGAGCCCGGCGCGGGTCGGTTCGTAGAGCAGGAACGCCGGCTTGCGGACGTCCAACGGTGCTCCCGCGCGGGCCGGGTTCATGTAGTGGATGCCCATAGCGCCGTCCGGACTGGAGACGCAGTCCGACACCGGGACGTAGCCGTCGGCCACCGCGACGTCGACGTCGTGGTAGCGCGCGGTCGCCGCGCGGGCGGCGGCGAGCTGAGCGCCGACCGGCTGGCCGCCCGCCTCGCCGACGACCTTGTCGACCGGCCTTGCGTCGGCCTGTCCGGTGGTGGCGGCGCCCACCGCGGCCGCAGCCAGGGCCAGGGCCCCGAGCACCCGGCCCTTGTTCGAGAGTCGCTCGCGCATCTCTCGTCCTCCTTCTCTTCGATGACGTTCGGGAACGCACCGAAGACTGCCGTCGTACGGCGGCACCGACCATCCCGACCGACCGGGGACTTCGTGTGCCAGAACCCTGGCGGTGGCGGCCCCAGAAATCTGGAGCCCGCGCGACTCCGCGGATCGCCGCGCGTGCACGGATGGCGACCTGGGCGTGACTTCCAGGACACGTTCCCGTCACACGGCCACGTGATGCTCGGGGCAACAGACGTCCACGGGGGTACGGAGGTGTGCAGCATGAAGTTCCGACGCGACCCGAAGCTGGCCCTGATCCGCCGGCTGCCGCTGTTCGAGGGCTGTACGTCGGCCGAGATCCGCGAGATCGGCGCGATCGCCGACGAGATGTGGCTGCCGCCCGGCCGGCGGCTGACCACCGAGGGGGCGCACGGCCAGGAGCTGGTCGTGATCGTCACCGGGTCGGTCGAGGTGGACAAGCGTGGCCGGAAGGTCGCCACCCTCGGGCCGGGCGACTTCGTCGGGGAGATCTCGCTGCTCACCGGCCGGCCGCGGACCGCGACCGTGGTGACCACCTCGGCGGTCGTCGTCCTGGTGATCGCCCGGCACAGGTTCGCCGGTCTCGTCGACCGCCTCCCGGGCCTGCAGGCCCGCCTGGACGAGGTCGTGCCGCTGCGGATGGCTTCCTAGCTCACCGCGCCAGCAGCACGATCCCCACGGCGACCGGCAGCATGCCGAGCAGCAACCACGGCGAGCGCAGCGGACGGCGGTGGATCGCCAGCCCGGCCGCGACCGACCCGACCCCGAGGACGCCGGCGATGGCGACCAGCCCGTACCGGGCCGATCCCCGGTCGGCGTCCATCAGGACCGCCGCCAGGAGCAGCCCGGCCGAGAGGTGCAGCACGGTCGTCACGGTCAGCGTCGACATCACCCACCGCTGGACGCGCTCCAGCCGGGCCTTCTCCGCGGCCAGGTCCGGGCGCGGCCGGCCGAGGGCGGCCGGGTCGATCAGGTGACGCGGACGGGGCCTGACCTCGGCGCTCATCGCTCGACCGGGACCCCGACCAGCGAGCCGTACTCGACCCACGAGCCGTCGTAGTTGCGCACGTTCTGCACGCCGAGGAGCTCGTGCAGGACGAACCAGGTATGGGCGCTGCGCTCCCCGATCCGGCAGTAGACGATCGTCTCGCCCGCGTCGAGGTCGACCCCGGCCGCCGTGTAGAGCGCGCGCAGCTCGTCGTCGCCGCGGAACGAGCCGTCGTCGGTCGCGGCCTGCGACCATGGGACGTTGGCCGCCGTCGGGACGTGCCCAGGGACGTAGGGCTGCTCCTGGGGGAACGCGGCGGGGGCGAGGATCTCGCCGGAGAACTCGGCCGGCGAGCGGACGTCGAGGATCCCGACGCTGCCGATCCCCCGGACCACGTCGTCGCGGTACGCGCGGAGCGCGGGGTCGGCGTCCTGGGCGACGTACGACGTCACGGGCCGGGTCACCTCGTCGGCGGCCAGGGCCCGCCCCTCGAGCTCCCAGCGCTTCCGCCCGCCGTCGAGGAGCCGGACGTCGGCGTGGCCGTAGATCTTGAAGTACCAGTAGGCGTAGGCGGCGAACCAGTTGTTGTTGCCGCCGTACAGGACGACGGTGTCGTCGTTCGCGATGCCGCGCTCGGAGAGCAGCCGCTCGAAACCGGCCCGGTCGACGAAGTCGCGCCGCACCGGGTGCTGGAGGTCGGCTCGCCAGTCGAGCCCGACGGCTCCGGCGATGTGTCCGCGTCCGTACGCGTCGGCGTCCTCGTCGACCTCCACCAGGACCACACCCGGCGCGTCGAGGTTCGCCTCGACCCAGTCCGGCGTGACCAGTACCCGCTCCCGGCTCATGGCAGCTCCTTTGATTGGTGAGCAAATGGTTTGTGTACTAACTATTGGTAGCCTAACCACATGGCCGCCCCCATCTCAAATCCGCTCGCGCTCGAGGAGCAGGTCTGCTTCGCGCTCTCCGTCGCCGCCCGCTCGGTCGTCTCGGTCTACAAGCCGGTGCTCGCCCCGATGGGCCTCACCCACCCGCAGTACCTGGTCATGCTCGCGCTCTGGGGCGCCGAGCCGGTCAGCGTCAAGCAGCTCGCCGGGATGCTCCAGCTCGACCCGGCCACGCTCTCCCCGCTGCTCAAGCGGCTGGAGGCGCTCGACCTGGTGGTCCGCCGCCGCGACACCAACGACGAGCGCAGCCTCGCGGTCTCGCTCACCCCGAAGGGCCGCGCACTGCGCGAGCAGGCCCTGAAGGTCCCGCCGGCGATCGTCGAGCGCCTCGGGATGAGCATCGACGAGCTGCAGGCTCTGCACGGGACCCTCACCCAGGTGATCGCGGCGGCCCAGCACGCGCTGGAGTCCCAGGACTGACGCCACCGGGCCCTAGGGTGTGGGAATGGCCGGCCCGCCCGTCCCGTCCGACCGCCGCTGGCGCATCGTCGCCGCCGTGGTCGTCGGCGCCCTGATCGCGGCCGGCGCCGGGTACGCCGTGACCCGGCACCGCTCGCACGGGTCCGGCGACCGGCCGCTCTCCTGCGCCGGCTCCCCCGACCTCTGCGACCGGCGGCTCGACGAGCTCGTCGTCGCCACCACCCACAACTCGATGGCCGCGACCGACGACGGGTTCAGCTACGCCTCGCAGACCCAGGGCATCGCCTGGCAGCTCGACCACGGCGTCCGCGGCTTCCTCGTCGACGCCTGGCTCGGGACGGTCCGTCAGGTCGGCGGCCGCCCGGTCGTCTACACCGACCGCGACGCGGGCCTCCGGCAGACCGCGGTCAAGGCGATCAGCTCGGGGGCGACCCGGCGCGCCCTGCGGATCCGCCAGCGGGCCGGACGGCCGCCGGTGACCGCCCCGCGCGAGGTGTACCTCTGCCACGAGTTCTGCGAGCTCGGCGCCGTGAAGCTGACCGACGTCGTCGACCTGTGGCGGGACTTCCTGCGGAAGAACCCGGGCGAGCTCCTCGAGATCGTCGTCCAGGACGAGCTCCCGGCCCGGCGGCTGCTCGCCCCGCTGCAGGGGCTGGCGCCGTACCTCGCCCGGATCGACCCGGAGGACCCGCCGACGCTGCGCTCGCTGGTCACCTCGGGGCGGCGTGTCGTCCTCGGCCTGGAGAACGGCGACCTCGGCCCCCGCATCCCCAACGTGTACGACGACGGGCTGGTCCAGGAGGTCCCGTACAACTACCCGACGGTCAGGAGCCTCGAGCGGAGCACCTCCTGCCGGACGAACCGCGGCCGGCCGGACGCGCCGCTGTTCCTGCTCAACAACTGGGTCTCCCCCGCGTCGAGGGCGGCCGCCGCGCGGGCCAACGGGACCGACTTCCTGGTCACCCGCGCGACCGCCTGCGGCAGCGAGCGCGGCCGGGCGGTCACCCTGGTCGCGATCGACTTCGCCGACCTCGGCGGGCTGGTCCCCGCCGTCGAGGAGCTGAACCGGAAGGCGGGATGAGCCGCACCGGACCCGTTCCCCAGGACTAGAACATGTTCTATCCTGGCGTCGCCGGAGCGCTCCCGGCGACGACGAAACGGAGACCCCATGTCCGAGCAGGCCGACCTCACCCCCGCCCTCGCCGCGTCGCACGCGTCCTGGAAGGCCGTGCAGTCGCACGACCGCGCCGGCTGGCTCGCCCTGATGGCCGACGACGTCGTGATCGAGGACCCGATCGGCAAGGCGATCACCAACCCCGACGGCAACGGCGTCCGGGGCAAGGCCGCCGTCGAGGAGTTCTACGACACCAACATCGGCCCGAACGACCTCCGCGTCGAGTGCGAGGAGACCTTCGCGTCGAGCTCGCCGAACGAGGTCGGCCACATCCTCACCCTGCACAGCCGCTTCGACAACGGGCTGTCCAGCAAGGTGCGCGGAATCTTCTGCTACAAGGTCGACGACGCCGGCCTGATCACGAACCTCCGCGGCTACTGGAGCATGGACGCGATGGAGTTCCAGCAGGACTGAGCCGGCGCTCGTCCCGGGCGGCGAAATACTTCCGCGGCTCTCGGCGTTGAGCACGAAAGACACCCCCTGGGGTATTTTGAGCCCGACCCGCGAAGGAGAACGCACGTGCCCACCACCGACCTGACCGCCGAGAACCTCGAGCAGACCGTCACGGAGAACGAGATCGTCTTCGTGGACTTCTGGGCCTCCTGGTGCGGCCCGTGCCGGCAGTTCGCCCCGGTCTACGAAGCAGCCTCCGAGGCCAACCCGGACATCGTCTTCGGGTCCGTCGACACCGAGGCCGAGCAGGAGCTCGCCGCCGCCGCCCAGGTCAGCTCGATCCCGACCCTGATGGTCTTCAAGCAGGGCGTGCTCGTCTTCAACCAGGCCGGCGCGCTGCCGGCCACCGCGCTCGACCAGGTCATCCAGGGCGCGCGCGAGCTCGACGTCGCGGCCGCGATCGCCGCCGAGGAGAAGTGATGCAGCTCGACCCCGGCGAGATGAAGCCCGTCATCAACCGGATCAAGCGCGCCCAGGGTCAGCTGGCCGGCGTCGTGCGGATGCTGGAGGAGGGGCGCGAGTGCGAGGACGTCGTGACCCAGCTGGCTGCGGTCTCCAAGGCGCTCGACCGCGCCGGGTTCGCGATCGTCGCGAACGGCCTCGAGCACTGCCTCAAGGAAGGCACCGCCGACGAGCTCGACGTCAAGAAGATGGAGAAGCTCTTCCTGTCCCTCGCCTGAGCCGGGCGCGCGGCCGTCACGTCAGGCCGTCGCGTCAGGCCAGGTCGTCGTGCGAGCCGTCGGAGAGCTTGGCGGCGTCCTCGGGACCGAAGACGCCGGCAGCGGCGTTCGCCTTGGTCTTCTTGAGGTGACGGACCAGGCTCCAGCCCAGCAGGGCGACCGCCGCGGCCATCAGCAGGAAGATCCCGAACGCGCCCCAGCCGGCCTTCACGTCGTCCGCCGCCGGAGCCGGGTCGGCACTTCCGACGAGGCCCGCCAGCGCGATCACGAAGGTGTTCATGCGGCCAGTCTCTCAGGCAGCCGGATCCGGCCGGGAAGCGCCCTCGACCACGCCGCGGATCCCGGCGAACAGGTCGTCCTCCGGCAGCGCGGCATCCACGTGGCTCTTCACCAGCTCGAAGTCCTCGGTCGGCCAGATCTCCTGCTGCAGGTCCATCGGGATCTGGAAGAAGAAGCCGTCCGGGTCGATCTGGGTGGCGTGCGCGATCAGCGCCCGGTCCCGGACCGGGAAGTACTCGCCGCACTCGACCCGGGTGGTGATCCGGGCGTCGTGCTTCGGGTCCGGCTTCCACTGCTCGAGGCGCTCGGTCAGCGGGGACTCCAGGCCACGGGCCAGCATCGCCTCGTGCAACGCGACCGTGCGCGGCCGGTTGAAGCCGTGCTGGTAGTAGACCTTGAGGACCTGCCAGGGCTCCCCCGCCTCCGGGAACCGCTCCGGGTCCGCGGCAGCCTCGAAGGCCGCCATCGAGACCTCGTGGCAGCGGATGTGGTCCGGGTGCGGGTAGCCGCCGTTCTCGTCGTACGTCGTGAGCACGTGCGGGCGGAAGGAACGGATCAGCCGGACCAGCCGCTCGGTCGACTCCTCCAGCGGCACCAGCGCGAAGCAGCCCTCCGGCAGCGGCGGCTTCGGGTCGCCCTCCGGCCAGCCGGAGTCGATGAATCCGAGCCAGTCCTGGGTCACGCCCAGGATCTCGCGGGCGGCCTCCATCTCCGCGCGCCGGATCTCGGTGATGTTGGCCAGCACGTCCGGCCGGTCCATCTTCGGGTTCAGCACCGACCCGCGCTCGCCACCGGTGCAGGTGACCACGTGCACGTCGACACCCTCCGCGACGTAGCGCGCGGTGGACGCCGCACCCTTGCTCGACTCGTCGTCGGGATGGGCGTGGACGTGCATGAGTCGGAGGCCGGCGGCGGACTGCCCGTTCGGAGACATGGACACGATCATAGGATTGCCACCGTGAGCGATCTTCTCCAGGAGCGGTACGGCGCCGCGAAACCCGGCCGGCGCCTCGCGGTGATCGTCGCCTCGACGCTGCTCGCGGTCGCCTTCCTCGCCTGGCTGGCGTGGGCCGCGTGGTTCCACAGCAGCCCCGCCCTCGACGCCGAGCTGACGGCGTACGACGTCACCGGAACCCACGAGGTGAAGGTCAAGGTCGTCCCGCAGGTCCGCGACGACCAGGTCCGCGGCACCTGCCTGGTCCGGGCGACCGCGGCCGACCACACCATCGTCGGCGAGCTCAACCTGACCGTCGCGGACCTGCAGGAGCAGCAGGGCCACTGGATCCCGCTGCGGACCGAGCGGCGCGCCACGACCGTCGAGCTGGTCCGCTGCACCACGACCTCCTCCTGAGCGGTTCCTGGCCCGAGCCGGGAGCGCACACGGGGCCCCGTTGCTAGGCTGGTTGTTTCCCCGTCCCCCTGGTGGGTACCGAGCATCGGGCCACCGGCTCCGGTGGACGACACCCGCGAGACAGCACAGGAGTTGTACCCATGACGCAGGCAGACGAGCGCGAAGGCGTGTGGCTCACGCAGGCGAAGTTCGACGCCCTGACCGCCGAGCTCGAAGAGCTGCGCGGCCCGGGTCGGGCCGCCGTCGTCGAGAAGGTCAGCCAGGCTCGCGACGAGGGCGACCTCAAGGAGAACGGCGGCTACCACGCCGCCCGTGAGGAGCTCGGCAAGCTCGACGGCCGCATCGCCCAGCTGACCGAGATGCTGAAGAACGCCCGGGTCGGCGAGACGCCGGCCGACGACGGCGTGGTCGAGCCCGGCATGATCGTGACGATCCGCTTCGTCGGCGACGACGAGGACGAGACCCCGTTCCTGCTGGGTGCCCGCGAGATGGCCGGTGACGACGTCGAGGTCTTCTCCCCGCAGTCGCCGCTCGGCGAGGCGATCAACGGCAAGAAGGTGGGCGACAAGGTCTCCTACCCGGCGCCGAACGGCAAGGAGATCCGGGTGGAGATCCGCGCCGCCAAGCCGTACGACGGCTGATCCGGGACGCGGTGAGGTAGCCGCGACGCCCCGACCTCAGGACTCCGCCTGGCTGACCCGGTAGCCGTGCTCGCGCAGCCGCGCGATCACGGCTTCCGCATGTTCGGGGCCGCGCGTCTCCATCTGGACGTGCACCTCGACCTCGTCGAGGTGGAGGGTGCCGGAGGTGCGCTCGTGCACCACGTCGAGGACGTTCGCGCGGAGGTCCGCGAGCTCGCCGAGCAGCCGCGCCAGGCCACCCGGCCGGTCCGGGATCCGCACCGCGACGTTGAGGTAGCGGCCCGCGGACGCCAGGCCGTGGCGGATCAGCTTGGAGAGCAGCAACGGGTCGACGTTGCCGCCGGAGAGCACCGCCACCGCCGGTTCCACGACCACCTCGGGGCGGTCCAGGACCGCGGCCACGGCGACCGCGCCGGCCGGTTCCACCACGACCTTGGCCCGTTCGAGCAGGAGCACCAGGGCCCGGGAGATCGACTCCTCCGAGACGGTGACGACCTCGTCGACCAGGTGCGAGATCGCCGCGAACGGGACCACGCCCGGACAGGCGACCGCGATGCCGTCGGCCATCGTGCTCATCGACGGAAGCGGGACCGGCTCGCCGGCCGCCAGCGAGCCCGGGTACGCCGCCGCGCCCTCGGCCTGCACCCCGACGACCCGGACGTCGGGCCGGCGCTGCTTGATGGCCAGCGCGATCCCGGCCAGGAAGCCACCGCCGCCGGTCGGCACCAGCACGGTGCGCGCGTCGGGGGCCTGGTCGAGGATCTCCAGGCCGCAGGTGGCCTGGCCGACGACGATGTCGGTGTGGTCGAACGGGTGGATCAGGACCGCGCCGGTCTCCTCGGCGTACTGGATCGCGCGGGTGAGCGCCTCGTCGAGGATCGACCCGTGGAAGACCACGTCGGCGCCGTATCCGCGGGTGGCGTTGAGCTTGGGGATCGGGGCGCCCTCGGGCATGAAGACGGTCGCGCGGATGCCGAGCATCTTCGCCGCCAGGGCCACCCCCTGCGCGTGGTTGCCGGCGGAGGCGGCGACGACCCCACGGGCCCGCTCCTCAGGGGAGAGCCGGGACATCCGGACGTAGGCGCCCCGGATCTTGAACGACCCGGTGCGCTGGAGGTTCTCGCACTTGAGCATCACCTTGCCGTCGACCACCGACGACAGCCAGCGCGACTCCTCCATCGGCGTGGTGATCGCGACACCGCGGAGCAGCTCGGCGGCCACCTCGATCTCGGGCAGCGTCAGGGCCGGGTCGATGGCGTTCACTCCGGCTCCCCCGCGACCTCGGCCTGGATCTGGGCGTCCGTCTCCCGGGGTGGATCGTCCGCGGACGCGTGCTCGGCCGACTCTCCGATGTCGGTGTAGGTGGCCAGGTGCTGCACGACCGCGTTGAGCGCGGCCGCGATCGGCACCGCGACCAGGGCACCCGGGATGCCCGCGACCAGGACACCGCCGGCGATCGAGAGGATGACGGCGAGCGGGTGGACGGACACGAACCGGCCCATCAGGAACGGCTGCAGCACGTGCGCCTCGATCTGCTGGACCAGGATCACGCCACCGAACATCAGCAACGCCACGATCGGCCCGTGCGCGACCAGCGCCACCAGGACCGCGACGGTGCCGGAGACGAACGCACCGATCATCGGCACGAACGCGCCCAGGAAGACGAGCAGGCCGATCGCGGTCACGAGCGGCACCTTGAGGATCGCCGCGATGATCGCGATGCCGATCGCGTCGGTGGCCGCGACCAGGACCGTCGCACGGACGAACTGGACCAGCGAGGTCCAGGCGACGCGTCCCGAGGAGTCGGCCCGGGTGCGGGCGGCCCGCGGGAAGATCCGGACCATCCAGGCCCAGATCATGTGGCCGTCGGCGAGGAAGAAGTACGTCGCGAACAGGACGATGAAGAAGCCGGCCAGGATGTGGGTGACCGTCACCCCGAGCTCGGTGGCCTGCCCGGCGATGTCGCCGCCGCGGTTCTTCACGAAGTCCTGGAGCTTCTCGATCCAGTCGTTGATCTGCGAGTCGGTCAGGTGCAGCGGCCCGGTCTGCAGCCAGTCCTTGATCTCGCCGAGTCCTCCGGCGACCTGGGACGACAGCTCGCCCGCCTGGCTGGAGACCTGCTGGGTGACGAAGGTGATCGCGAGCGCGACCACGGCGATCCCGGCGATCACGACGAGCAGGGCGGCGAGCTTGCGCGGGATCCCGGCGCGCTGCATCAGCCGGACCAGCGGTGCCGCGAGCGCAGCCAGGAAGAGGGCGATCACGACCGGGAAGACGACCACCGAGAAGAAGTCGATGAACTTCAGCACGACGAAGCCCGCCGCGACGATGACCAGGAAGCGCCACGCCCACGCGGCCGCCAGGTCGTAGCCCCACGGCACCTGGGCCCGGGAGAAGTTCGACGGCCCGGTCTCGATCACCGGCTCCACCGATTCCGCCTGACGCCGGGCCTCGCGCACCTGCTCCCACTGGTGCGCGAACTGCTGGGCGAGCCGCTCGCGCAGCTTCTCCTCCTCGTGCCGCGCGGCGTCGTGGACCTCCCCGCCCCCGGTGCCCTCAACAGGTGGTTGCGTCACGACGTGCTCCTCCCGTGTGCCATGCCGGACACGCTATTGCAGATCAGGTCACGGGCCACCGAAGCAGCCGCCTCGTCGCCGCCGCTCAGTGCGACCAGCCCGGCCGCGGCCAGGACCGAGTGCTCGTCGACGACCACCACCGGCGCCTCCGGCACCTGCCAGCCCTCGGCGTCGTGGCCGGTGGCCGCGGCGAGCACGGCCCGGGCACCGCCGGGGTCCGAGGACCGGAGCACCCCGCCGGAGCCGACCAGCAGGTCGACCGCGCGGAGGTTCTTCCCGGAGCGCTCGACGACGCGGCCGTCGGCGGCGAGCACCACCCGGGAGCGACCGGCGTGGCGTCGTACGGCGACCGCGACGGCGGCGGACGCGAGCGCGCGGTCCAGGGCGGTCCCCTCCGGCGTACCGGCGAGCAGGCCCGGGTCCTCGGTACGCCGGACCGCGCCCGCGGCCAGCTCCTCGGGGGTAAGCGCGAGGTCGAACCCGAAGTCGAACCCGGCGGCGGTCGCCGCGGCCACCGTGGTCACCGCGCTCCAGCGCATGCCCAGGTCACCCTCGACGGTGCGGCCGACCGGGCTCGTCGCGACGACCTCCCGCGACAGCGTCCCCTCCTCGGGGTCGGGCACCACCACGGAGTAGACGTCGGTGGTGGCGCCGCCGACGTCGACGACCACCACCCCCGAGCCGGGGGTGTCGCTGCCGTGCGCGCCGGCGAGCAGCTCGACGCCGAGCAGGACCAGGTCCGGCGTCGGCCCGAGCACCATCGCCGCGAAGTCGGGCCGCGCACTGAGGTGCTTGCCGCCGATCACGTGCTCCAGGAAGACCGCCCGGATCGCGGTGCGCGCCGAGTCCGGTGCGAGCTCCCCGATCCGCGGCACCACGTTGTCGGCGAGGACGTGCGGGGTGCCCGCCGCGACGAGCAGCGCGGTCACCGCGTCGCGGGCCTCGACGTCGCCGGCGACCACCACGGGTCCGGACCAGGCCGCCCCGGCGAGGACGGCGGCGTCGGCCAGCAACGGCTCGGCGTTGCCGCCGTCGGTCCCGCCCACGAGCAGGACCACGTCCGGCTCGGCGACGCGCAACGCGGCCAGGCGTTCGTCGTCGAGGCCGCCGGCGAGGACCGTGACGACCTTGCCGCCGCTGGACAGCGCGACCCGGCGGCCGGCCTCGGCGGTGACCAGCTCCTCGTTGCCGACCACGCCGATCCGCAGACCACCACCGGCCGAGGAGCAGGCCACCGCGGGGGCGGCCGCGGCCGCGGGCACCCGGGCGAGGAGGTCGGCCCGGCAGGCGTCGTACCCGTCGAGGACGTCGCCCACCTCGAATGCGTCGGGGATCGTGGTGCGGTGCTGCGCGGTCGCGGCGACGACGGCGCGCACCGTGTCGACGAGGACCGCCTTGGTGAAGGTGGACCCGAAGTCCACGCAGAGCAGGTACGGCGGGAGCGGGCGGGTCGTCGCGGTCATCCCGCGGACGTGACCACGTAGAGCGCGCCGACCACCACGCAGAGCAGCAGCCCGACCGAGAGCGCCACCGAGGTGCGGCCCGGGCCCAGGGAGCGGCCCTCCCGGATCGCGTGGTCGGCCTCGACGTACCGGCGGTGACCGCCCACGCCCGCGATCGCGGCGCACACGATGAAGAGCGCCCCGAGGACGTAGGTCAGGACCTCGTCGTCGAGCAGCTTGACGACGCCGACCCCGGCGGCGACCAGGCCGATCGTGGTCCGCTGGTATGCGAGCAGGGTGCGCTCGTTGGCGAGGCTGAACCGGACGTCCGGCTCGTGGCCCGGCCCGAGGGCGGCCCCGGTCTCCTCGGCCGACCCGCTCACCGGCCGGGCTCCAGCGCGCGGGCGAGATCGGCGACGAGGTCGTCCGCGGTCTCGATGCCCACGCTCAGCCGGATCAGGTCCGCGGGGACCTCCAGGTCGGTGCCGGCGACGCTCGCGTGGGTCATCCTGCCGGGGTGCTCGATCAGCGACTCGACTCCGCCGAGCGACTCCCCGAGGGTGAAGACCTCGGCCCGGTCGCAGACTTCGAGCGCGTGCTCCTCGCCGCCGACGACGCGGAACGACACGATCCCGCCGTACCGCTTCATCTGCTTGCTGGCGACCGTGTGCCCGGGGTGCTGCTCGAGGCCGGGGTAGATGACTTCGGCGACCTGCGGGTGCGCGAGCAGGAACTCGACGACCTTCTCGGCGTTGTCGGAGTGCCGGTCCATCCGGACGCCGAGGGTCTTCAGGCCGCGATGGGTCAGGAAGCTGTCGAACGGTCCCGCGACCGCACCCATCGCGTTCTGGTGGAACGTGATCGCGTCGGCGAGCTCCAGGTCGCGGACGACGAGCGCGCCGCCGACCACGTCGGAGTGGCCGCCGACGTACTTGGTGGTCGAGTGCACGACCACGTCGGCACCGAGCGTGAGCGGCTGCTGCAGGTACGGCGAAGCGAAGGTGTTGTCCACGACGAGCAGCGCGCCGGCGTCGTGAGCGACCCCGGCGAGCGCCTCGATGTCGCCGATGTTGAGCAGCGGGTTGGTCGGGGTCTCCACCCACACGACCTTGGTGGTGCCCGGCTGGATCGCGGCCCGGACCGCGTCGACGTCGGAGACCGGCGCCGGGCTGTGGTCGAGTCCCCAGACCTTCGCGACCTTGTCGAAGAGGCGGAACGTGCCGCCGTACGCGTCGTCGGGGATGACCGCGTGGTCGCCGGGCCGGGTCAGCGCGCGCAGCAGGGTGTCCTCGGCCGCCAGGCCGCTGGCGAAGGCGAACCCGCGCTCCCCCTCCTCGACGGCGGCGAGCGCCCCTTCGAGCGCGGTCCGGGTCGGGTTCGCCGAGCGGCTGTACTCGTACCCGCCGCGCAGGCCCCCGACCCCGTCCTGCTTGTAGGTGCTGGTGGCGTAGATCGGTGGGATCACGGCCCCGGTCATCTCGTCCGGCTCGTAGCCCGCATGGATCGCACGCGTCTCGAACCCGGCCTTGCTCCTGTGCTCCTGGCTCACGCCAGCGAGCCTAGTCGCTCAGGGCAGCGGCGATCTCCGGCACGTCGAGCCGACCTGCGGCGGTCGCCCCGACGAGGTCGAACGCTTCGTCCTGCGAAAGCCCGAATCGGCAGCCGTTGACCCGCAGGAAGGTGACCGTCGCCAGCAGCGCTAGCCGCTTGTTCCCGTCGACGAGGGCCTGGTTTCCGCAGAGAGAATGCATGAGCGCGGCAGCCTTGAGCTCGATCGTGGGGTAGGCGTCCTGGCCGAACACCGTTGAACGGGCTCGCGCGGCCGCCGCGTCCAGGAGCCCGACGTCGCGCACCGGGCCGGCCCCGAGCATCTTGGTGAGCAGAAGCAGGTCTTCGACTCCGAGGTGCTCGACATCCGTCACGCCTGGCCCAGCCGGTCCAGGGCCTCCGCGTAGTCGACGAGGGCCTCGCTCGCGATCCGGTCGACCAGCTCGCGACGGACCGTTCGGTCACGACGGTCGATCACGGCGCGCTTGATCACCTCCTGCTTGGAGGTGCCCTCCCTGGCTGCGAGGTCGTTCAGCGCCCGCTCCAGCTCGTCGTCGATACGTAGCGTCATGGCCATGACCGCACGGTATCAATCTGATACCACGTAGCCAATCTCCCCAGGCCTTCGTTGGGCAGCACATGCGCACCCGCCTCGCCCGTGCCCTCGCCGCCGCCGTCGCCGCCACCCTCGGACTCGGCCTGACCAGCACGCCGGCACACGCCGTGGACCCGGCGCCCGCGGATCCGGTGACCAACCTGCTCGCCCCGCTGCTCTCGCCCACCCTGGTCGACCCGGTGATCGGGCTGCTGGCGGCGCTGCCCGCGCAGTACAAGCCGTACGCCGGGCCGGTCTGCGCGAGTGGCGACCCGCAGTGCATCGTCGACGTGATCGCCGAGATGAAGCAGCGGCTGACCCCGTTGGCCGCGTCCTGCAGCCACGACGCGATCTTCTCCCTCGCCTACCTGCGGGTGACCGAGAACGTGAAGGCGGCGGCGGACAACGGCTACTTCGCCGACCGGAAGTGGCTCACCCAGATCGACGCGGTGTTCGCGCACATGTACTTCGACACCCTCGACGCCTGGAACTCCGGCCGGCCCCAGGACGTGCCGCACGCCTGGCGGCTCGCGCTCCGGGCCACCCAGGACCGCACCATGTCCGGTCTCGGCGACTTCATGATGAACATGAACGCGCACATCAACAACGACTTCCCGCGCGTGCTCGCGCAGGTCGGGCTGGTCGACGCGAACGGGAAGAGCCACAAGCCGGACCACAACGCCTACAACCAGCGCCTCGACTCGCTCTACCACCCGGTCTTCGACGAGGAGACCGCGCGCTTCGACCCGATGTTCAACAAGCTCGACGTCGGCCCGGTCGACGAGCTGCTCGTCGGCCTGATCATGCGCGGCTGGCGGGAGATGGTCTGGCGGCACGCCGAGGCCCTGGTCAACGCCCCGGCGATCCTCAAGCCGCTGGTCGAGAGGGAGATCGAGGAGTACGCCGCGACGCAGGCGCAGCTGATCCGGGTCGTCTTCGCGGCCAACCCGGCACAGCGCGACGCCTGGTGCGCGACGCACCACGGCTGAGGTCGGCGGCCGTCACCGCCTCGTCACCTCCTGACCTCGAACCGGCTGTGCCCGCGGGGCAGACTGGGCCTCACCGGGGAACACCAGCCGCTCCCCCGCTGTTGTGACCGGTGCACGCGAGACGAAGGAGTACGCATGCTGTTCAGCAAGTACAAGTCCCAGATCGTCGAGCCGGAGAACGCGTTGCCGGGCCGGACGTCACGCACGTTCAAGCTGGCGGAGAAGCACAAGGTGCTGGACGCGCCGCTCGTCACCGACGAGATCCCCGCGGGCTACGAAGTGGCTCTGTTCGGGCTCGGCTGCTTCTGGGGTGCCGAGGAGATCTTCTGGCAGATTCCGGGCGTGTGGTCGACCTCGGTCGGCTACGCCGGCGGTACGACGCCGAACCCGGACTACGAAGAGGTCTGCTCCGGCCGCACCGGCCACACCGAGGCCGTCCGGATCGTCTTCGACCCGGCGAAGGTCGGCTACGCCGAGCTGGTCGCCGCGTTCTACGAGGTGCACGACCCGACCCAGGGCATGCGCCAGGGCAACGACGTCGGCACCCAGTACCGCTCCGCGATCTACACCAACTCCTCGGAGCAGGCCCAGGTCGCGAAGGAAGTCACCGAGCGCTACCAGCCCGAGCTGGCCAAGCGCGGCTACGGCACGATCACCACCGAGATCAAGCCGGCCCCGACGTACTACTACGCCGAGGACTACCACCAGCAGTACCTGATCAAGAACCCGCTCGGGTACCGGTGCCACAGCGCGACGGGCGTCAAGGTCCCGCGCTGATCGCCTCGTGTGCCTGAGGACGCGCTACTGCGCGTGCTCAGGCACACGACCGGGTTCAATCGCTGCGCCGAAGGTGTCGTACGGGCCTGTCCCCGTTCGTAGCGAAGGTGAAGGATGGCCGCACCGGGCCGTCCCGACCGAGGAGGAGCCATGCCCCAGTACCTGATCAGCTTCAACGCCGAGTGGGTCCCGGACCTGACCGAGGAGCAGATCCTGGACAGCGCGAGGTCCGTCGACCCCGTGATCGACGAGGCCATCGCAGCGGGCGTGTGGGTTTTCGGCGGGGGCCTGGACGGCACGTCCGCGGTGTTCAGCGTCGACCCGAACGGCGGCCAGCCCAGGTTCACCGACGGCCCGTACGCCGAGACCAAGGAGCACTTCGGAGGTTTCTCCGTGGTCGACGTGCCGGACGACGAGCAGGCGCGCTACTGGGCGGCGAAGATCGCCGTGGGGTGCGGGTGGCCGATGCAGGTGCAGCAGCTCGGCACGCCGCCGAACGTCACGCGCTGATCGCGTCGTGTGCCTGAGGACGCGCTACTGCGCGTGCTCAGGCGCATCACCAGGAGTCGGGCGGGTTCCAGCTCGACCACCTCGTAGGTGTAGGCCAGCCGTCGCCCGAGGAACTGCGCCACGAAGTCCATCTGCGACCCGACCGCGACCGGGGGCGTTGCCGGGATCGCCCGCGTACGCCGCGACCACGCCGACCGGCCGGTCGATGGTCACCTGCACGCACACGTCCACACCCATGACGCCATTCTCGCGGATCAGCCCCAGACGGAGGCGATGTCGCGGCGGTAGTGGCGACCGGCGACGGCGGTGATCGCGAAGACCACCGGTCCTGGGACCTGCTTGCGGAGTCCGGCTCTGTCGTCGGCGGTGGCGCCGTCCTGGAGCCAGGCGAAGAAGTTGCCCATCCTGCCCTGGTGCGCCTTCTGCACCTTCTTCAGCGCAGCCTTCATCGGTGCCGAGTCGTGGTACCTGGCCGAGATCGGCTCCAGGTCGCGTTCCTCGTGGGCGAGGTGGTCGAGCAGGACGTCGCTCAGGTGGGCGACCGCCTTCCGGGCACGGTCGGCCTCGTCCGCGGACGGGCACTGGTGGAATCTCGCCATCACGTCACTCGCCGCCTCGAGGGCCTCCCGCATCGCGTCGTGCTCACCGTCGAGGTCCTGGACGAGCGACAGATCCGCGCCCACCTCCTGGAGCGCCGGCCAGAACAGGGTCTCTTCGTAGGTGTGGTGGTAGTACAGCTCCTCCTCGAAGTTGTCCCAGGCCCGCTTCAGCTGATCGGCCCGTGACCGCGAGTCCGCAGGGAAGGCGGCAAGCGCCTGGTCGAAACGGCCGAGGTCGCGCCGGACCGCCGCGTGCACGACCGTGTTCATCGTCTGGTGCTCCGTCATGACTGGTCTCCTCGTGCGTCACCGGGTCGGCTGGACCGCCACCCGTCGAGGGCGAGCGCGCTCGCCGCGTGGTTGTCGTAGCGCTCGTCGGATCCGGCCAGGACCGACCGGTCCGCCCTGCCCGTGGCCACCTCGTGGACCGCGCGGAAGAAGTCGAAGCGCTCGATCCCGGGCGTGACCAGGACCAGCAGCTCGCCGTCCGCACGCGCAGTCGCACCGAACGCGTGGTCGACTCCCGGGGGCACCACCACGAGGTCGCCCTCGATCGCGTGCAGCACATCCGCTCCGGCCAGCAGGTCGACCGCTCCGGAGAGCACGTAGAACAGCTCGGTCGTCGTGAGGTGCCGGTGCGGCGCGGCGCCCTCGGCGCCCGCCCGTAGCAGGACCCGGTGCGTGCTGACTGCTCCGCCGGTGTCCGAGGAGTCCAGCAGGAGTCGCAGGGTGTGACGCTCCGAGGTCAGGGCGACGGCGTCTGCCGCCCGGAGGACGGCGGCCGAGGTCATGGCTGCCGACCGAGCAGGCCGAGCATCCGCTCTGCCACCGGCACCTCGACCGGGACCGGGACCTCGGCGGCGAGAATGCCGCCCTTGCGCATCCCCTCGAGCGGGATGGCGGCGTAGAGACCGTGGACGAGGGCGGCCTGCTCAGGGTCGAGCTCCAAGTGGGCTCCGATCCCCCGCGCCAGGTCCCAGCTGTGCACCAGGACCTCGCCCAGGTTGATCACCGCCGACGCACCCGCCGGGAAGGTCCCGTAGAAGTAGGTCCGCTCGCCGTCGAGGCCGGATGCCCGCCAGGAGGCGACGTTCTCCTCGCCGAGGCGGACCCAGGTCTCGCCGAGACCGTCCCCGTCGCCGACCAGGTCGCCGCGGTCGTTGCCCGCCGTCTCCCCGTGGTTGACCATCGTCATCATCTGGCACTCGCCCATCGTGTGGTTGAGCAGCTGCTTCACGTCCCACCCGGCGCACACGGTCGGCCGGTTCAGGTCCTCGGCCGTCAGCCGGGCGATGATGGTCGCGCCGTCGTTCCAGCTGCGCTCGAGCGCGTCGATCGGGTTCATGACCGCCTCCTGATTAGACTAGAACGACATTCTGCGAATAGCATCACTCTAATCTAAAAGGAGGTGCCGGTGTCAACCCCCGACCCGAAGCGTTCCTACGACGCGACGCGACGCCGCGAACGTGCCGAGTCCGAGCGCGAGGAGACCCGCGTCAAGGTCGTCGAGGCCGCGACCAGGCTGTTCGCCGAGAAGGGCTACACCGCGACGACGGTCAGCCAGATCGCCCAGGAAGCCGGCGTCGCCCTGCAGTCGGTCTACAAGGCCGCCGGCAGCAAGGCCGAGCTGATGCACCAGGTGGTCGACGTGGCCGTGGCCGGCGACACCGACGACGGCCTGGTCCAGGAGCGACCACCCTTCGCCGCCTTCATGGCTGAGACCGATCCGGTGGCGAAGGTCCGGTTGTTCGCCGGGATGATCTGCGACGTCCAGGAGCGCCTGGCCCCGATCCAGCGAGCCCAGAGCGAGTCCGCCGCGGTCGACGCGACCGCGGCGACGTACTGGCGCAACGCTCACCTGCTCCGACGGGAGACCTTCGACTTCGCGCTGCGCACGCTGCCTCCGGACCGGCTGCGGCGCTCGCACGAGGAGACGACGGCGACGGCGTGGGCGATCGGCAGCACCGAGGTCTACACGCTGATGACCACCGTCCTCGGCTACGACCGCGAGCGCGTTCGCGCCTGGCTGGCCGACACCCTCGTGGACGCGCTCCTCCGCACCTGAACCCGACGGTGAGCCGGCCTAGCCGGCGGACGGCTGGTCGAGCGCGGCGAGCCAGTGCCGGGCACCGATCCCCTCGTAGACCTCCCGGGCCCGCGCCAGCAGCGGTGCCGCCTCGTCCCGGCGTCCCTGCCGCTCCAGCCAGCGGCCGTAGTCGACGCAGGTGTGCGCCTCGTACAGGGCCGACCCCCAGGTCCGCATCCCCGCGAGCGCCTCGGTGAAGTTCTGCTCGATCTGGTCGGCGGCCACCGAGCGGTGCTCCCCCAGAACGGCCTCCAGGCGGGCGCGCTGGGCGGCGACCCCGGTCGGCACGGGGCCGGTGGCGAGGTCGACGAACGGGAGCAGATCGGCCAGCATGCCGACCTCCCCCTGCTCGAGGACGATGTCGGAGGCGAACACCAGGAACGGCCAGAAGTCGCCGAGCGTCGCGTACGCCGCGTGCGAGAGCCGCACCGATTCGAGCGCCAGCGAGGTGGCCTCGGGCAATCCGGCGACGGCCGCATCGAGAGCCCGGCCCAAGGTGTAGTACGCCCGCGACGGCGGGTCGTCGACCGCAGCGGGGTCCTGCCCGAACAGCTCCTCGATCGGTGCCATCTCCTCACCGCGGGCCAGGGTCAGCGCCCGGAGCCGGACATCGCCGGTGACCGAGGTGAAGCGAAGAAGGTCTTCGAGGCCGGCGATCTCGACGGCCTCGTCCCACTCCCCGGCGAGCTGCAGCGCCAGGCACAGGTTCAGCTGGGCATAGGTGAGGACATCCGGCTCTCCGAGCTCGGTCGACGCCGCCACGGCCTCCCGGGCGTTGCGGATCGCCGCAGCGATGTCCTGGAAGCAGAACAGGTCGGCCGCGTTGAGCAGGGCCAGGCTCCGTGCCCGCAGGGCGCGGTTCTCGCCGGCCAGCTCGGCGGTGTGCTCGAAGATGAGCGAGGCGGTGTACGGCAACCGGTTCGTGATGGCGATCGCCACCGCGCCCAGGGTGACGGCGATCAGCCGCGGGTCGCCGATGAGCTCCGCGATGGCCAGGCTCTCCCAGGCGAGACGGGAACAGCTCTCGGCATCGCCCGACACCAGCGCGACCGAGAAGGCAGTGTTCAACAGGTCGACCCGGGCGTGCCGGGTCCCCGGCTGGTCGGGGATCCGTTCGAGGAGGTCGGCGATCACCGACCTCGCCCGGTCGTAGTCGGCGCTCTCGCCGTAGACGATGGCACGCGCGAGGTCTTCGGCCGGACCTGCGGCGGCGAGCACGTCCCCGTTCGCCTCGAAGCCCTTCAGGGCCTGGGTGGCGTGCTCGATCGCACCGTCGTGGTCCCCGGCCAACCGGAGCTGGCGGGACAGCTTGCTCTGGATCGTCAGCCGACGCTCGGCCGCGGAGCGGGCCAGCGCCTGGGCCAGGTGCGCCGCCGCTTCCCGCGGGGCGCCCAGGGAGGCGGCGCGGTCCGCGGCGCGCTCGAGGTGGTCGGAGGCCGCCCGGGTCAGGTCCGCCACGTCCGCATCCGCCGGGACCGCGTCCAGGGCGTCCAGGTAGTGCTGGGCGATGATCGGGGCCAGCTCGTAGGCGTCGTTCCGGGCGTCGAGCTCGGCCTCGAGCGTCCGGGCGACCGTCAGGTGGGTCGCCTTCCGGTCACGCCGGGACAGCATGCCGTAGGCGACCTGCCGGACCACGCCCTGGACGAACCGGTAGTCGCCGTAGTCCGCGCTGAGCCGGTCGGTGTCGCGGCGGATCACTTCGCGCCGGACCAGCCCGGAGATCGCCAGCTCGAGGTCCGGGACGTCCGCGCACAACGCAGCCAGGCCGTCGGCGGAGAAGGCGATACCGAGCACGCTCGCGCGATCGACGACCTTCCGCTCGTCGGCCGGCAGGGTGTCCAGACGCGCGGCGATCAGCGCCTGCAGGCTCGCCGGCGCGGTCAGCGCACCCAGGTCGACCGCGTCGGGGTCGGCGAGCACGTAGTGGCCATCCCGGGCCTGCACCAGGTCCAGGTCGGCGAGCGCACGCACCGTCTCGATGGCGTAGAGCGGGATCCCCTCGGAGCGGGCGACCAGCTCGTCGCGGATCGTCTCCGGCACCCCGACGATCATCGCGTCGAGCAGGCGCACCATCTCCACCGACGTCAGCGGCTCCAGGTGAACCGCGGTCAGGCGTCGGTTGCTGACCAGCGCGGGGTGGTCGGCCAGCAGCTCGGGCCGCGCCAGCGCCAGCACGAAGACCGGGAAGTCCGCGGCGGCGAGCAGGTGCTCCAGGAAGGCCAGCAGACCGTCGTCGGCGTACTGGGCGTCGTCGATGACGAGCACGACCGGTTGCGGCTCGTCGGCGTTCCAGAGACCGACGTACTTGAAGAACGCCGTCCAGGCCGCGAACAGGTCCTCCCGCGGGAACGAGCTGCCGGCGTCGAGCCCGAGCAGCACCGCGAGCCGGGGCTCCAGCCAGGCGCGCTCGGTCTCGACGGGCACGCAGGCCGCCAGACCCCGCTCGAGCAGCTGCCGGTTGTCAGCCGCCGCCTCGCCGACGGCGACGACGGCACCGGCGAGCACCGCCAGCCGTCCTCGGACGGCTTCGGCCAGCGCGTAGTACGCCACGCCTTCGCCGTAGGACAGACAGCGACCGCGGTGCCAGAGAACGCGGGCCTGGAACCCGTCCACGTACTTCTCGAACTCCCAGCCCAACCGGGTCTTGCCGACCCCGGCCTCCCCGTCCACGACCAGCAGGCCGGGGCGCAGGGTCTCCTGGACCCGGTGGAAGAACTCCTTGACCAGCCGCAGCTCGCCGTCACGGCCGACCAGCGGGGCCTCCAGGCCGTCGTCACGCCGGTCTCCGCCGACACCGGCGACGACCGCACGCACCTTCCACAGCGGGACCGGCTCGGCCTTGCCCTTCATCGCGTGCGAGCCCGCGTCCGCGTAGCTGATCGAGGACGCCGAGAACGCCCGGGTGGTCTCGTCCACCCAGACCTCGCCCGGTGCCGCCGTCGACTGGATCCGGGCCGCGGTGTTCACCGGGTCGCCGGCCACCATGCCCTGACCGGTCGCACCCAGCGTGACCGCGACCTCCGCTGTGGTGATGCCCACCCGCAGCGCCAGACCGTGCATCCCGATCCGGTCACCGAGTGCCGACACCCGCCCGACCAGTTCCAGGCCCGCCCGGACGGCGCGTTCGGCGTCGTCCTCGCGGGTCACCGGGATCCCCCAGACCGCCATCACCGCGTCGCCGATGAACTTCTCCAGCTCTCCGCCGTACCGGCTGATCACCGCCCGGCACTCGTCGAAGTACTCGGTCAGCAGCTCGCGGACCTCCTCCGCGTCCCGGCTCTCGGAGAGCGTGGTGAAACCGACCAGGTCGCCGAAGAGAACGCTGGTGATCTTGCGGGCGGCTCCCGGGCGTACCGGCTGTGCCGCGGCCGCCGCCGGGGTCGCGGCGCCCGCGGCCCCGTGGCTGTTCCCGCAGTACGGGCAGAACCGCGCGCCGGCCGGCAACGCCGATCCGCAGGACGCGCAGGCCGGGTCTTCGGCCAGCCGCCCACCGCAGGCGAAGCAGAAGCCGGCAAGATCGTCCTGCGCCACCGTGCCGCAAGTGCCACAAGTCCTCAACCGAACCCCCACCTCGAGAACGTTCTCGATGCCCGCCAGCATGACGCATCCGCGCGGTCAGGGCGAGGGGTCGGCGCCTCCGGTCGTGTGCCTGAGGACGCGCCCTGGCGCGTCCTCAGGCCGTGCAGGTCACCGGCCCGGAAGCGATCAGGCCCTGGTCGCTGCTCAGGAAGAGCGTCTGCGGCGGGTCGACCGGACAGACCGCCCGGACCCGGAGCTGGTCGACCGAGAGCGAGGCCAGCGAGAGCCGGAGACCCGGCGCGGCGTTCGCCGCCGGTACGGCGGCCAGCGTGAGCGCCGCGAGCACCGCGCTCAGCATCAGGGCCAGGAGCAGAAGCATCTTCTTCACGGTGGTGCCTTTCTGGTCGGTCCCTGACCGTTCCCGCATCCCGCCGACTGCATTCGCCGGTCCGCCACCCGCCCTAGACCGGTCGGGAGCCGCCCGCCGGATCCGTGTTAGGACGAGAGGTCCGACTGACCACCTTTGAGGAGTGCAGATGGTGTCACCGAGGAGAGCGGCCCTGGCGTCGCTGGTAGCGCTGGGCACGGCAGCGGCGCTCACCGCCGTACCGTCCACGTCGACGGCAAGGCCCGCGGCCGGGTCCGCGCGCGTCGTCGCGCAGGGGCTCGACATGCCGTTCGGCCTGCAGAAGGCCGTCGCCCGTCCCGGGTTCGTCGTCGCGGAGAGCGAGTCCGGCGAAGTCACCCGCGTGAGGCCCGACGGGGGCGTCCACGCGATCCTCACGGGCGTGCCGGGCGTCGCCGGCGTGGCCGCGAGCGCTAAGAACGTCTTCGCCGTCATCGGCGGCCCCAACGAGGAGGGAGCCCCGTCCGGCGGCAAGTACGGCCCGAGCCGGGTGCTCCGGATGGACTACCGCGGCAAGCACGTCAAGGTGATCGCCAACCTGCTGCACTACGAGCGCAAGCACAACCCCGACGGCCAGGTGCAGTTCGTCAAGGGTCAGCCGGTCGACGCGCTGTCGAACCCGTTCGCGATGACGTACTCGACGAGGTTCGGCCTTTTCGTCGCCGACGGCGGCGCGAACGACGTCCTGCGCGTGAACCCGCGCACCGGTCACATCTCGACCTTCTTCGTGCCCCCGACGGTCAAGGACGTGCCTGCCTGCAAGGGCCCGGGCGCGAACGCCAACCCGGGCACCAAGGGCTGCGACCCGGTCCCGACCGGCGTCCAGGTGCTCGGCAACAGCGTGTACGTCAGCACGCTGGGCGCCGAGGCTCCCGGCGCCGGGCGGATCTACAAGCTCAACGCCCACACCGGCAAGGTCCAGCGGATCTGGAAGGGCATGACCGCGCCGACCGGCGTCGCCGCCCGCCCCGACGGGACGATCTACTTCTCCGAGGTCCTGTACGGCGCCCCCGAGGGTCCGCCGCCTCCGGGCTTCGACCCGGCCGACGTCGGCCGCATCACCCGGATCAAGAACGGGCACCGCACGCACGCCGCGGTGACCATGCCGACCGGCCTGCTGCTCGACCAGGGCCGGCTGTTCGCCTCGGCGTGGAGCATCGCGTCGTTCCTGGGCATCCCGCACGCCGGCCAGGTGGTCCGGGTCCCGGAGAGCCTGTTCAAGAAGTAGACGAGCGCATCCCGGCACCGGCCGGGGAGGGCCGCGGCCGCCGCAACGCGGTCGCGGCCCGGCGCACGTCGTCGCTGAGCAGCCCGAGGACCGGGCTGTCCAGTCGCCAGCGCTGCCAGTGCAGCGGCACGTCCACCGGCCGGGCTCCCGGCAGCCGGACGAGCAGGCCAGCCGCGAGGTCGGCCGCGAGGTCGGGCTGGGCCTGGCTGTCGAGCAGCATGCCCCAGCCGAGCCCGCGCCGGATCGCCTCGTGGAAATCGGCCGCGCTCGGCACCCGGTGCACCACCGGCGGACGGGACGCTCCGCGTGCCGCCAGCAGGTCGTCCTGGAGGTGGTCCTTCTCGTTGAAGACGACCATCGGGAGGGCGGACCAGTCGACGCCCCGGCCGGCGCGGTGGCGCTCGACCAGCGCCGGTGTCGCGGCCGCGGCGTACCGGAGCGAGCCCAGCGGCTCGACGACGCAGCCCTGGACCGGACGCGGGTCGTCGGTCACCGCGGCGACCACCTCGCCGCGGCGCAGCAGGTCGTGGGAGTAGCCCTGGTCCTCGACGAAGAGCCGGAGCGCGGTCGCCCCGCGCTCGGCGACGGCGCTGAGCACCGGTCGGAACCACGACACCAGGGAGTCCGCGTTCACCGCGACCGGCAGGTCTGCGGTCCCGGTCCCGTCGAGCGCCGCGGAGGTCTCGGCGGCGAGGAGCCGGAGCTGGCGGCCGAGCCTGAGCAGCGGCTCCCCCGCTCCGGTCACGGTCACGGGCGTCGTACGCCGGACCAGCACCCGGCCGGCGGCGCCCTCCAGCGCCCGCACCCGCTGGCTGACGGCGCTCGGCGTGACGTGCAGCCGGCGAGCCGCGGCCTCGAAGGTTCCTTCCTCGGTGATCGCGAGCAGGGTCTCGAGGTGGTCCGGGTCGAAGCGCACGGAGCCAGTGAAGCATTGCTTCACGATCTGTAGAAACATTTGCTGGCCTTCACCACGGGTCCGGCCTACGTTCGACGGCGTGACCGACTCCGCCGTCGCCGGCTTCCTCACCGGCCTGACCCTCATCGTCGCCATCGGGGCGCAGAACGCCTACGTGCTCCGCCAGGGGTTGGCGCGTTCCTACGTCGGCCCGGTCGTGGCGGTCTGCGCCGTCTCCGACGTCGTGCTCGTCCTCGCCGGCGTCGCCGGGATCGGCACGCTCGTCGCCCGTGCCGGCTGGGTGATCGACGTGGTCCGCTGGTTCGGCGTCGCCTTCCTGGTCGGGTACGCCGTCGCGTCCCTGCGACGGGCGCTCCGGCCGGAGTCGCTCGGACCGGCCGCGACCGGCCCGGGTGCCACCGAGAGCCGCCGGTCGGTCGTGCTCCGGGCGGTCGCGCTCACCTGGCTGAACCCGCACGTCTACCTCGACACCGTCCTCCTCCTCGGCTCGATCGCCACCGCCCACGCTGCCGCCCAGGACGTCGCCGGCGCGCAGTGGTGGTTCGCCGCGGGCGCGTGCCTGGCGAGCATCGCCTGGTTCAGCGGTCTCGGGTACGGCGCCCGGCTGCTCGCCCCGCTCCTGACCAGCACACGGGCGTGGCAGGTCCTGGAGCTCCTCGTCGCAGCGACGATGCTGCTCGTCGCGGTCCGGCTCGCGGTCGGGTAGCGCGGCTCAGTCCTCGGGTGACCGGAGCGCCCACCACAGCGGCAGGTAGGCCAGCGCCATCGCGACCGCGGTCCCGAGGGCGAGCGCCTCGCGGTGGTGCGCGTACAGCAGGCCGGCGAGGGTGCCGCCGAGGAGCGCCGCGACCCCCTGGTAGGCCGCGAAGACGCCGTACGCCGTCCCGAGGTGCCGGTGCGGGACCAGGTCGGCGACGAGCGCCTTGACGGTCGAGTCCTGGATGCCCGTCGCCGCACCCCACAGCGCGATGCCGGCCAGGGCGACGCCGAGCCGGTCACCGAAGACCAGCGCCGGCACCGGCGCGACCAGCGCCGGGAGCACGACCAGGGTGCCGCCCCCGAACCGGTCGAAGGCCGACCCGGTGACGAGCGCGGCGACTGCTGCGACCGCCATCGCGCCCGCGTAGACGACCGGCACCAGCGGCGCGGAGACCAGTCCGGACTCGGTCAGGTGGTAGCCGAACAGGCCGAAGGTGAGCAGTCCCGCGGTGGTCAGCCCGACCGCGACCGCGAACGCGTGGAACCGCCGCGGCAGCGGGACCCGGCCGGTGACCGCCGCCGGCACCGGCTGCTCCGGGAGGTCGGTGGTGTCGAGGTGGCGGCGCAGGACGAACAGCAGCGCCATCGCGATCGCACCCGGGACCACCAGCACGGCCAACCCGGCCTGCACGCTGGCGACGGCTGCGACGCCGGCGACCACGAGCGGCCCGGCGAAGGAGCCCACCTGGTCCAGCGCCTTGTGCACGCCGAACCCCTTGCCGCGGCCGATCGACCGAGCCGCCGAGGCCAGCAGCACGGACTTCGACGGGCTGCGCAGCGCCTTGCCGGTGCGCTCGGCCAGGATCAGCACGGTGGCGTAGGCCAGCCCGGCCGCGCCGAGTGCCGGGGCGAAGGCGAGCAGCGGGACGCAGACGGCGGTGAGCCCGTAGCCGACGATGGTGAGCGTCCAGTGCTTCTGGGTGCGGTCGGCGACCGTCCCGGCCACCAGCCGCAGGATCAGCGCGGCGGCCTCGCCGGCGCCGGTGATGAGGCCGACGGCGGCCGCCGAGGCGCCGAGCTCGCCGAGGTAGGGGCCGGCGATCGAGCGCATGCCCTCGTAGACCATGTCGGCGAACAGGCTGACGAAGCCGAAGGCGAGCACGCCGCGCCAGGGCGACCACGTGGTCCGGGTGCTCACGGACCCGAGCGTAGGCGAACTTCTCTCGCACCCGTGTCACAGCCGCGGCCCGCCCGGTGTCTTCATGGCGAAACCCCCACGGAAGGAAACGCCATGAGCACCGACACCTACGCCACCACCGAGCAGCGCCGCGCCGCCGTCCGGGTCCCGCTGACCGAGGACGACGGCCTGTTCGCCAAGCTGGTCGGCTGGTACTCGCGCCGTACCTACGGCGACGTCCTCGACAACGCGCTGGTGCTGCTGCACCACAAGCCGATCCTGCGCGCGGTCATGCAGTTCGAGGGCAGGGTCGCGAAGTGGGACCGACTGGACCCGCACCTGAAGAACCTCGCCCAGCTGGCCAGCGCCTCCCTGATCGGCTGCAGCTGGTGCATGGACTTCGGCTACTACGCCGCGCACAGCAAGGGCGAGGACACCTCCAAGTTCGAGCAGGTGCCGTACTGGCGCGACTCCGACGTCTTCACCCCGGTCGAGCGCCGCGTCCTGGAGTACGCCGAGGCGGTGACCGTGACGCCGCCGACGGTGACCGACGAGATGGCCGAGGCGCTGCGGGCCGACCTCGGCGAGGATGGCTTCGTGGAGCTGACCATGATGATCGCCGTCGAGAACGAGAGGTCGCGGTTCAACAGCGCGCTCGGCCTGACCAGCCAGGGCTTCAAGGCGACGTGCGACCTGAAGCCGGCATGAGCACGGACGACGGCCCGGCCGCGGACTTCGCGCGGCACCGCGGACTGCTGTTCACGGTCGCCTACGAGATGCTCGGCAGCACCGCCGACGCCGAGGACGTGCTCCAGGAGTCGTGGCTGCGCTGCCGGGACGTCCTGTGGGACGAGGTGCGCGACCCGCGCGCGTACCTCGTCCGGGTCGTCACCCGGCAGGCGCTGAACCGGCTGCGCACCCTGCAGCGGCAGCGCGAGACGTACGTCGGCACCTGGCTTCCCGAGCCGCTGGTCACCGCGGCCGACGTGGCCGAGGACGTCGAGCTCGCCGACTCGGTGTCGTTCGCGATGCTCGTCGTGCTCGAGACCCTGACCCCGCTGGAGCGTGCGGTGTTCGTCCTCCGCGAGATCTTCGGCTTCGAGTACGACGAGATCGCGGCCGCGACCGAACGCACTCCCGCGGCGGTCCGCCAGCTCGCCTCCCGGGCCCGCAACCACGTCCAGGCCCGCCGGCCCCGGGTGGAGGTGCCGGAGAACAGCGAGCAGATCATCGCCGAGTTCCTGGTCGCCGCCTCGACCGGGCAGGTCGAGCCGCTGCTGCAGGTGCTCGCGCCCGACGTCGTGCTGCACACCGACGGCGGCGGCCTGAAGAAGGCGGCCCTGCGCCCGATCCACGGCGCGGACAAGGTGGCCCGGTTCCTGTCGGCCGTCGTCCCCGCCGAGGGCGAGATCGACATCCGCTGGGCGACCGTCAACGGCGCTCCCGCGGTCTTCCTGTCGATCGACGGCGAGCTCGACGCGGTCGGCAACGTCGTGGTCGAGAACGGCCGGATCACGGAGATCTACCTGGTCCGCAACCCGGAGAAGCTGACCGGCGTCGGCACCGAGCGCGAGGTCCGGCTGGGCTAGCCAGCTGGGCCAGCGATCTGGGCCGGTGATCTGGGCTAGCCTCCCTCCGTGCAGCTGTGGACCCGCTGGGGCCGGGACCTCGACCCGGACGATCCGCTCCCCGAGCACCCCCGACCCCGGCTGACCCGCGCGGCCGGGAGCTGGCGCAGCCTCAACGGACGCTGGTCCTACGCCTTCGGCACCGAGGAGCGGCCGGCGACCTGGGACGGCGAGATCGTGGTGCCGTTCTCCCCCGAGGCGCCGCTGTCCGGGGTGGGCCGGCAGCTCCAGCCCGACGAGTGGCTCTGGTACCGGCGTACCGGGATCGCGCTGCCGGACGCGCACCGGCCTGGCGACCGGGTGCTGCTGCACTTCGGCGCGGTCGACCAGTCCTGCACCGTCTGGGTGGGCGGTACCGAGGTCGGCCGCCACACCGGTGGCTACCTGCCGTTCACGCTCGACGTCACCGAGGCGCTGGTCGAGGGTCCTCGGACCGTCGAGGTCCGGGTCCGCGACCTCTCCGAGACCGGGCCGCACGCCCGCGGCAAGCAGCGCCTGGACCGCGGCCGGATCTGGTACACCGCGCAGTCCGGGATCTGGCAGACCGTCTGGCTCGAGGTCGTGCCGGCGGTGCACGTGACCAGCGTGGACGCGGTCGCCGACGTGGCCGCGGGGACGTTGACGGTCAGGGTCGGCGTGGCGGGTGTCGAGACAGGCGCGGAGCGCCTTCCTCCACCAGCGGTGCGAGTGACGGTCCAGGTTCTCGACCGCAGGTTCACCGGCCTCCCCGGCGAGCCGATCACCGTCGTCCTGCCGGACCCGCGCCCGTGGACGCCGGCGGACCCGTACCTCCACGACCTCGAGGTCACCTGCGGTGAGGACCGGGTCGCCTCGTACGCCGCGCTGCGCGAGGTCGGCACCGGCACCGCACCGGACGGCACCCGGCACTTCACCCTCAACGGCGAGCGGATCCAGCACGTCGGCGTGCTCGACCAGGGGTACTGGCCCGACGGCCTGCTCACGCCGCCGAGCGACGCCGCGATGGTGCACGACATCAGCGCGATGAAGGACCTCGGCTTCACCGTGCTGCGCAAGCACGTGAAGATCGAGCCGCTGCGCTGGTACCACCACTGCGACCGGCTCGGGATGCTCGTCTGGCAGGACATGGTCAACGGCGGCGGCCGGTACCGCGAGCTGACCGCGAACCTGCCGGCCCGCTACCCGGTGCGTCTCTCGGACCGCCGCTACGACCTGTTCTTCCGCGGCGACGCGGACGCGCGCGCGGAGTTCCTGGCGGAGGTGGCCGAGACCGTGGCGCTGCTGCGCGGCACCGCCTGCGTCGCGGTCTGGACGCCGTTCAACGAGGCCTGGGGCCAGTTCGACGCGAACGCCGTCGCCGACCTGGTCCGCACCCTCGACCCGACCCGACCGGTCAACCACGTCAGCGGCTGGATCGACCAGGGCGGCGGCGACGTGAAGAGCCACCACTCCTACCTGCGGCCGTTCCGGTTGCCCCGGGCCCGGCCCTGGTGGCGGCCGTGGCGCCGCGAGCAGCGGGTCCGGGCCCTCACCGAGTACGGCGGCTACAGCCTGCGCTCCGACGAGCACGACTGGAGCAGCGAAGAGTTCGGCTACCTGCACTGCGCGACGCCGGCCGAGCTGGCGGCCGGGTTCGTCGCGCTGCACCGCGAGCAGATCGAGCCGGCGATCGCCGCCGGCCTGGCCGCGACCGTCTACACCCAGGTCAGCGACGTCGAGGACGAGCTGAACGGGCTGCTCACCTGGGACCGCGCGGTCCTCAAGATCCCCGCCGAGGTGGTCCGGGAGACGCTGGACCGGCTGCGCGGCGCCGTCAGCCGCTGATCGGCGCGTCCACCCACTGCCGGCCGCGGTGGAACAGCGCGGCCGAGCCCTCGGTGAGCTCGGCGACGATCTCCTGGGCGATCGGCATCGCGACCGACGGGACCGCGAGGGAGAGGGTGGCGACGTCGGTGTACTCGATGTTCATCACCTTGGTCCCGCGCGAGCGCAGCTCGTGCTCGAGCCGGCCGGCGGCCGCGAGGTCCACGGTGACGTCGCAGAGCTCCTGCTGGACCCGCTCGACCAGGTGGCTGTCGGCGAGCGCGGCGCGGACCGCGTCGGAGTACGCCCGCGCCAGGCCGCCGGTGCCGAGCAGGGTGCCGCCGAACCAGCGCGTCACCACCGCGACGATGTCGCTGACGCCGGCGCCGCGGAGCACCTCGAGCATCGGCGCTCCCCCGGTGCCGGGCGGCTCGCCGTCGTCGTTGGAGCGCTCGATCCGGCTCTCCGGACCGAGGATGAACGCCGAGCAGTGGTGCCGGGCGTCGTAGAACTCGCGCCGGGCGCCCTCGATGACGCTGCGGGCAGTCATCTCGTCCTCGACCCGCACGAGCTGGCAGAGGAAGCGAGAGCGCGAGACCTCGATCTCGGCCTCCCCCTGCGAGGCGATCGTGCGATAGCCCATGTGGTCGTCCCCTGGCCGGCCCGAGGTGAGCGTCGGAAAGAAGCGGGTCCTGAAAATTGGGTGGTGGCGGGGTACCCCTCCCAGGATCACCCCGCCACCTGATCCGTTGAGCGCGAATCAGAGACTCGCGCTGCACCCAAACGGATCCCGGTCGCTTCCATGTGGGGTACGGAGTACGCGACCGTGACCTCAGGTTAGACCACGGATCAAGGGAACGACTAACGGAACGCCGCGATGTAGGTCAGCAAGTCGGCGCGGGTCAGCACCCCCACCGGACGGCCGTCGTCCTGGACCAGGAGCGCGTCCGCGTCCTCCAGTGCGGAGATCGCCTCGGCGACCCCGGCGGACGCCCCGATCGTGGGCAGAGCGGGGCTCATGTGGGCCTCCACCTGGTCGGCCAGCTTGGCCTTGCCGGCGAAGAGCGACTCGAGCAGGGCCCGTTCGGAGACGGATCCGGCGACCTCGGCCGCCATCACCGGCGGCTCGGCCCGGACGACCGGCATCTGCGAGACGCCGTACTCCTTGAGGATGCTGATCGCCTCGGCGACGGTCTCGTTGGGGTGCGTGTGCACCAGGTCCGGGAGCTCACCGCTCTTGCCGCGCAGCACCTCCCCGACGGTCTGGTCGTCCTGCGCCTGCAGGAAGCCGTACTGGGCGAGCCAGTCGTCGTTGAAGACCTTGGTCAGGTAGCCGCGCCCGGAGTCCGGGAGCAGCACGACGATGACGGCCTCCTCGGCGTTCTGCTCCGGGTCGGCCGCGATCTCGGCGGCGAGCTTGGCGGCGGCGAACGCGGCCATGCCGGAGGACCCGCCGACGAGCAGCCCCTCCTCGCGGGCCAGCCGCCGGGTGAAGGCGAACGAGTCCGCGTCGGAGACCTCGATGACGCGGTCGGCGACCGAGGCGTCGTAGGTCTCGGGCCAGAAGTCCTCGCCGACGCCCTCGACCAGGTACGGCCGTCCGGTGCCGCCGGAGTATACCGACCCGGCCGGGTCGGCGCCGATCACCTGGACGGCGGGGTTCTGCTCCTTCAGGAAGCGGCCGACGCCGCTGATCGTGCCGCCGGTGCCCATGCCGGCGACGAAGTGGGTGATCTTCCCGTCCGTCTGCCGCCAGATCTCGGGGCCGGTGTCCTCGTAGTGCGACCGGGGGTTGTTCGGGTTGGAGTACTGGTCCGGCTTCCACGCCCCGGGCTGCTGGGAGAGCCGGTCGGAGACGTTGTAGTAGCTGTCCGGGTGCTCCGGCGCGACCGCCGTCGGGCAGACGACCACCTCGGCGCCGTACGCCTTGAGCACGTTGCGCTTGTCCTCGCTGACCTTGTCCGGGCAGACGAAGACGCACTTGTAGCCGCGCTGCTGAGCGACCAGGGCGAGACCGACCCCGGTGTTGCCGGACGTCGGCTCGACGATGGTGCCCCCCGGCTGGAGGGCGCCGGAGGCCTCGGCGGCGTCGATCATCCGGCGGGCGATCCGGTCCTTCACCGAGCCGCCGGGGTTGAGGTACTCGACCTTGGCCAGCACGAGGGGTCCCCCGGTGCTGTCGTCGGGTCGGTCCAGGCTGCGCCCGAGCCTGACCAGCGGGGTGTTGCCGATCAGATCGAGCAGGGAGTTCGCGTAGTCCATACGGCTCAAGATAGTGCGCCGTGCGCCGAAGGGAAGAACAGGCGAAATCGGGTCCGGTGAGTATTACACCGTTGTGATTTGCAAGGACCGACACGCCACACGAGTCACTTTTTTTCACTCAGGACTCAAATTTTCACAGATTTTGATCCATACTTCCGGTGCGGGCCGGCTTCCCACGGCCCCTGACGACCAGGAGAACCCGATGCCCGGCAGCCGCCCCGCCCGATCCCACCTCCGGGCACCCGTCCGCCTGCTGTGCGCCCTCACCGGGCTCGCCGCGCTCGCCGTTCCCGCCCTCGTCCACGCCGGCGCGGACGCCAGCACCCCGCCGGCCTCGAAGCGCACCGCCTACGCGCCGAACGTCATGTTCCCCGTCGCCGGCGGCCGCGGCGTCGACCTGCGGACCTCCGGCAAGCGCCCCGGCACCGAGATCAAGGCCGGCTGCGGCAGCACCGTCCGCGCCGCCACGGCGGGCACCGCGGTCGTCACCTCGTCGCCCACCGCCGGACCGAACCTGGTCCGCGTCGTCACCAGCTTCGGCCGGCTCGTCACCTGGTACGGCTTCATGCAGAAGGCGACCGTCACCAACGGCCAGGTCATCCAGGCCGGACAGCCGATCGGCGTCGTCGGCCACGCCGGCATCGCCCGGATGTGCTCGCTCTACTTCGCGGTCACCAGCAACAGCGGCGCGACGACCTACAACCCGACCCGCTGGCTGAACACCTACGTCGGCAAGCCGGTGCCGAGCACCTCGCTGTTCGACAACAACGGCTTCGTCCTCGCCACCTTCAACACCCTCGGCGCGAGCCACACCAAGAACTCCTCGCGCTACGCGACGTACGACGTCCGCACCCCGCGGCAGGTCGCCCTGCTGGCCCGGTACGGCGTCGACGTGGTCGGCCTGCAGGAGTTCCAGAAGCCGCAGCGGGCCACCTTCCTGAGCGCGGCCGGCAGCACCTACGGCATCTACCCGACCAGCACCACCGCCGACCCGGAGAACTCGATCATCTGGCGGAACTCGACGATGGAGCTCGTCAGCGGCTCGACGATCGACGTGCCCTACTTCGACGGGCACATCCGGAAGATGCCGGTGGTCCTGCTGCGGCACCGCGCGAGCGGCCGCGAGGCTTACTTCATCAACGTCCACAACCCCGCGTCCGGCGTCGGGTACGGCGACGAGACCGCCAACCGCCGCAAGGCGATCGCGGTCGAGCGCGCCAAGGTGGCCGAGCTGCGGTCCACCGGCCGCGCGGTGTTCCTCACCGGCGACATGAACGACCGCGCGCCGGCGTTCTGCCCGCTCACCGCCGGCAAGCTGATGCTGGCCCCGAACAGCATCCCGTCGATGGCCTGCTCGATGCCGGCCAGGGACACCGGCATCGACTGGGTGCTGGCCGCCGGCCCGGCCCGGTTCACCCGGTACGGCTACGACTGGACGCCGAAGAACCTGCGGCTCACCGACCACCCGATCGTCTGGACGCGGGTGCACCTCGCCCCCAACCAGTGACCCCGGCCGGAGCAAGCTCGGGCACTCGATAACCTCGACTCGTGGGGAAGGCAGCAGCGGCTCGGAAGCTGGCATCGGCGGCGACGTACGGCGGTGCGGGCCTCTCCGTGCTCGGCGCCACTTTCTACGGGATGCTCCGGGCCGAGGCCAAGGTCGCCCGCAAGGCGATCGGGCGCCTCGAGGGCCGGGTGCCCGACGCCACCGGCTGGTACGGCCGGGGCCGGCCGGGTCCCGCGATCAAGATCGCGCTCCTCGGTGACTCCAGCGCCGCCGGGTACGGCGTCCCGACCGTCGAGGAGACGCCCGGCGCCCTGCTCGGGTCGGCCGTCGCCGACGCTGCCGACCGCCGGGTCCACCTCGGTGCCTTCTGCGTCTCCGGCGCCATGTCCAGCGACCTGGCCGGCCAGGTCGACCGGGCGCTGCCCGGTGAGCCCGACGTGGCCCTGATCCTCATCGGCGCCAACGACGTCACCCACCAGATGCTGCCCTCGGAGTCGGTGCGCTACCTCAGCGAGGCGGTCCGGCGGCTGCAGGACGCCGACATCGCGGTCGTCGTCGGCACCTGCCCCGACCTCGGCACCATCCGGCCGATCCCCCAGCCGTTGCGGCAGATCGCCCGCAGCTGGTCGCGCCGGCTCGCCGCCGCCCAGACGATCGCGGTGGTCGAGGCCGGCGGCCGGACCGTGTCGCTGGGCTCGATCCTCGGCCCCGAGTTCGACGCCGCGCCGGCACTGCTGTTCGGGCCGGACCGGTTCCACCCGTCGGCGGCGGGCTACGCCTCCATGGTCAGCGTGATGGTCCCCTCCACCCTGGCCGCGCTGGGCCTCGGGCCGGCACCCGACCTGGGCCCGGAGCCGCTGCGCGGCGAGGGTGTCCTCCCGATCAGCCAGGCCGCCGTCCGGGCCAGCAAGCAGCCGGGCACCGAGCTCGACGGCACCGAGGTGGACGGCTCCGCCCGCGGCACCGGTGGCCGCTGGGTCACCCTGATGCGCCGGCGCCGGAACGCGCCCGTGGACGCCGAAACGCCCGGTCCCTCTGACGAGGAACCGGGCGCTGAGCTGCCGGCGTAGCTTCCCGCGGGCTGCGGCGACCTCGGGGGGTCAGTCACCGCGCAGGATCGCGAGGATCCGCAGCAGCTCGATGTAGATCCAGACAATGGTCACGGTCAGGCCGAAGGCCGCCCGCCAGGACTCCTGCTCCGGCAGGCCGGCGGCGATGCCGCGCTCGACGTAGTCGAAGTCCAGGATCAGCATGAAGACGCCGAGGCCGAGGCCGAGGAAGCTGAACAGCAGCCCGACACCGCCGAAGCCGTTGATCCCGAGGTCGGCGTGGAACAACGAGAGCACGAAGTCGAACAGCGTCAGGCCGACGAAGCCGAACATCATGATGGTGACCCACTTGCGGAAGCGGCTGCCCACCTGGATGTCGAACACCTTGTACGCCGCGAGCGTGCCTGCGACGGCGGCGAACGTACCGACGACGGCACCGACGACGATGTGGTCACCGGCCCCGATCGTGGCGTCGAGGACCTTGCTGAGCGCGCCGACCGCGATCCCCTGGAACGCCGCGTAGGCGAGCACCAGGGCCGGGTTCACGACGCGCTTGAACGAGTTCATCATGCTGAGCGCGAAGCCGGCGAGCGAGCCGACGACGGAGATGACGTACAGACGCGTGGCGACGTCCTGGTTGATGTCACCCACGTCGTTGACCAGGGTGCCGGTCAGCGCCCAGGTCGCCGCGGCGGTGAGGACCACGACACCGAGCGTGATCGCGGTCTTCTGCACCACGGTGTCGATGGTCATCCGGCCTTCGAGCCCGGAGGTCTGCAGGGCCGGGTTGAAGTCGGCGTAGAGCTCACCGCCCTGGCCGTTGAAGCCCTCGCTGCGGGTGAGGATCGGGTTGCTGCTCTGCATGTGGTCTCCTCCTTGGAGGCCTCCTGGCGCACCACCGTGGTGCCAGGCTGACGCCTCGATCCTACGAGGCGCTACCTGGACAACGGGCGGCGGAGGGCAGGGGTTCCCCGGCGTGTCAGGCGGGCCGGGGTCAGGGCAGCGGCGTGATCGTCACGTGCACGACCGTGTCGGTGTCGACGTCGAGGTCGACGTACGAGCCGTTCTCGGTGACCGCGCCCGCCGAGGTCACCACGGAGTACCCGTGCGGCGCGGTCAGCGGGCTGACGAAGATCCTGGTCGGCGCGTCGATCGACGGGTCGGCGTGGAAGGACATCGTGAACTTCCCGGTCGCCGGGTCGTAGTCGTAGGTCAGGTCGCGGCCCGCGGTGGCCTGCGGGTAGGTGCGGACGAGCTGGCGCAGCTTGGCGTCCTTGGTGCTGCTGAGGTCGGCGTCGTCGGTGAACAGGCCCTGGGCGGTGTCCGCGGTGGTGGGGTCGTCCCAGCGCTTGTAGGCCCAGTACATCCAGCCCATCTGCTTCTCGTCCGCGACGTCCGCGTCGATGGAGACGGCCTCGATGTTGTCGGTGGCGCCCCACTCGGACATCAGCGGGACCGCGCCCATCGTGGCCGACTGCCGGAGGGCGTTGTTCTCCCGGTCGGTGGTGAACTGGCGGCAGCTGCTGGTCGGGACCAGCGGGATCCCGGTGCTCTCCAGGAAGACCGCGGTGCAGTAGTTGTGCCAGGAGAGGCCGAGGTTCTGCTCGTCGGCGACGCGCTGGTAGTACGTCGGCACCGTGGTGCCGGCCGCGAACTGCTGCGGCTCCCACCAGACGATGTTGTGCGGGTCGGCCTGCCGGACCGCCTTCATCGCCCTGGTCATCGCCGGCTGGAGCTCGGTCTGGTAGGTGAGCGCGCAGCCGCCGGCGATGCAGAGGAGTCCCTCGAGGCCGGCCCAGGGCTCGTTCATCAGGTCGTAGCCCATCGAGTACGGCTGGTTGCGGTAGCGCTCGGCGACGAGCTTCCAGAAGGCGACCCAGCCGTCCTGCACGCCGCCCTTGTTGGCCCAGAAGTTGTCGAACACCGTCGACACCTCGGGCGTCCAGTAGCCCATCGGGAACGGCAGCTTGGTGTACGGCAGCAGGTTGAAGAGCGCCGGCCGCTTGGCCGCCCAGCCGGGCACGCCCTCGCCGCCGTAGGTCTCGTGCCACATGTCCTGGTGCTGGTCGAGCTGGATCCAGATGCCCTTGGCCGTCATCAGGTCGATGACCCGGTCCCACTTGTCGAAGTAGGAGGTGTCGGCGACGCCGGGCGCGTTCGGGGTGACGCCCGCCCAGAGCATCCCGATCCGGGCGCCGTTGAAGCCGTGCGCGTAGAGCCAGTCGGCGTCGGCGGCGGTGAAACCGGCCGCGGTGTTCGGCGGCACGTACGGCGCCTTCTTCCAGACGAAGTTCAGTCCGTGCACGATCACGATCCGGCCGTGCTCGTCCACCATGAACCGGCCGTCGCGGCGCAGCTGCGGCGTCGGGCCGGAACCGGGCCCGGTGTCCGCCGACGCGGCGGGGACGGCGGTCCCGACCACGACGAGCGCGAGCAGGGACGCGACCAGGCCGGCAGTGAGCTTCCTCATGTGAACTGAAACGAGTTCTAGCTTCTCGGGTTACTTCGGCCGCCCGAACGGGTGATTTTCGGACCGAACCGCGGGCCCGCGGCCCGGAACGTCCCATTCATGCCTCATGATCGACCGGTGACCGACGCAGCCGCGCTTCCTCCCGAGCCCGAACCGCAGCCCGAGTCCTCCGAGGCCTCCGAGCCCCAGGAGGCCGTGGCGATCGGGTACGACGAGTTCGGGATGCGGTTCATGAACCTCGTCCTGCACCGCGACCGGGTGATGGAGTCGATCAACCGGGTCCTCGGGGAGGACTTCCGGCTCGGCCCGATCGGCGCCGGCCCGGGTCGCAAGGTCGCCAAGGTGACCGCGTCCGGCACCTTCGGGGCGGCGTACGGCGACGCGCTGCCCGACGTCGTCGGGTACTCGGTGAACCTGCCGGTCCGGGTCTCCTTCCACCTCGATCTCGGCGTCGACATGCTCCGGTTCGACGCGGACCTGGTGCTCCCGCTGCGCCTGACCATGGAGCTCGTGGAGCCGCTCACCATCCTGTGGCACATCACCCCGCCCGACCCGGACGCGGTGCAGATGACGATCGTCTCGGACACCCGCCGGGCCGCGGTGCTGCAGAAGCTGACGGGCCTCGACGGCGAGCTGCGCCGGTTCATCGTGCGGTTCATCGACCGCGAGCTGGAGAAGCCGCACGTGGCCAAGGCGATGCGGATCGACCTGGTCACGCTGATCGACAACGCCTGGGAGCACATCGCCGCGCAGTTCATGCCGAACGGCCCGGAGGACCGCGGCTGACCGACGCCGTCCCGGGCACTTTCGGAAAATCCGTCGGACCGGTCCGGACCGGTTGCGGACGCCCGGACTTAGGATGGCCTCCTACGGAAGGGGGACCGTATGCCTGAGACCGCACGCCGGTACGCCGGGCAGTCGGCCGACGAACGTGACGCGGGGCGTCGCCGTCGGCTTCTCGACACCGGCCTGGAGCTCTTCGGGACCGTCGGCTACTCGGCCACGTCGGTCGAGCGCCTGTGCAGCAACGCCAAGGTGTCGACCCGGCACTTCTACCTGCTCTACGCCAACAAGGAAGCCGCGTTCCTCGACGTCTACGACGAGATCAACCGGCAGTCCCTGGAGGGTGCGCTCGCCGAGCTCTCCGCGACGGAGAACGATCCGATGAGGATCCGGCTGCCCCGGACCGTGCTCGCCTACCTGACCCCGATGGTCGAGGACATGCGGGCCGCCCGGATCGCCTTCGTCGAGGTGATGGGCGTCAGTCCGCGGGTCGAGGAACGCCGCCTCGCGCAGCGCGAGGCGCTCGTCGACCTGGTGAACGCCGAGGGCGCGATGGCCATCCAGCGGGGCGAGACCGAGGCGCGGGACTTCCGCTTCGCGACGCTGGCGCTGGCCGGCGGGGCGAACGCGATCATCTACGACTGGGCGGTCAAGGGCGGTGGGGACGGGTCCGAGCTCAAGCGGAAGATCGCCGACCTCGCGGTCACCCTGATGACGACCTGAACCCAGCGGTGCAGCAGGACTGATCCGCGGACAGGGGCGACATCGGCGTGCCGGTGTGGCAGGTTCGGCACCGTCACCTCTCCCCTCCCAGGAGGTCCCGCATGACCCCGGCGCACGCCCGCCTCGCCGACGAGCTCGGCGGACCGCTGCCGCCCGGCCTGGCCGGCCTCGACGAGGCCGACGCGGCACACCTGGCCGACGCCGTCGAGGCCGCCCGCGCCCGGCAGAGCGCGGCCCTGCGCGACGCGACCGACGGCGGGCTGGAGTTCGTCCCCAAGCTGCTCCGCGGCCCGGTGAAGAAGGTGCTGTTCGGATGAGCCGCACCCTCGAGACCCAGGCCGAGATCCTCAAGCTCGGCCGGCTCCTCGGCCTGCCCGAGGGCGAGCTCGACTACCTGGACGGCGTCGCGCCCGAGGAGATCCGGTCGCTGCGCGAGAAGGCCACCGACTCGCTCTTCGACACCGGGGCGGCGACCCTGTCCCGGCTCGGCGCGGCCGCCAAGCTGCTCCCGTCACCGCTGGTCGCCTCCATCTCCGAGCGCGTCTTCGGGCCGCTGCTCTGCGCGCGTGCGGCGGCCAGCGTCGACCCGGGGAAGGCGATCGACGTCGCGAAGCGGCTCTCGCCCGACTTCCTCGCCGACGCCACCGTCGAGCTCGACCCGCGCCGGGTCGCCCGGATCATCGCCGGGGTCCCGACGTCCCTGGTCGAACCGGTCGCCGCCGAGCTCGGGCGCCGCGGCGAGCACGTGACGATGGGCCGGTTCCTCGCCTTCGTCTCCGACGACGCGATCGTCGCCGCGATGGGCGCGCTCTCCGACGAGGCGATGCTGCGGACCGCGTTCGTGCTCGAGCACAAGGAGGCCCTCGACCACGCCGTCGGGCTGCTGCCACCGGACCGGCTGCCGAGCGTGCTCGCGTGCGCCTCCGAGCACGACCTCTGGCCGGAGGCGCTCGACCTCCTCGACCACCTCTCCCCCGCGACCCGGGGCCCGATCGCCGACGTCGTCGCCGAGCTCGACGAGGACCTGGTGGCCCGCCTGGTGGCGGCCGTCTCCGCGGCCGGGATCTGGGAGAACCTGCTGCCGGTGGTCGGCACGATGACGCCGGAGGGACGGTTGCTGATCGCCTCCCGGCCCGCGTTCCACGACGCGGCGGTGCTGCGCGAGATCGTGCACGCATCGGCCACCGGCGGGCTCTGGGTGGACCTGGTCCCGCTGCTCCGGGCGCTGCCCGCGGACGGGGTCGCGCTGCTGCCCGGGATCGTCACGGACCTCGACCACGCCACCCTGGCGGCCGTGCTGGGCCAGGCCGTCGCAGCCGCGGACACGCTGGTGCCGCTGCTCGACATCGTCACCGACATGGACGCCGCCGGACGGGCGAAGGTGGTCGAGGTGGTCGACGCCGCGGACCGCGACCTGGGTGAGCTGCTGGTCGCCGCCCTCACCGATCCCGAGCACGTCCGGCTGCTGCTCGACCACGTCCCCGCCGACGTGCTGGCCGCGGTCGAGCGGGCCGCGGACCGGACCGGGCTGCGCGAGGAGTTCGACGCCGCGGTGGCCGGTGCGAGGGCCTAGGGATCAGGCCTAGGCGGCCGAGCGCCGGCGCGCGATCCCGAACCAGTCCTTGACCGGGAACGAGATCAGCAGGAAGAACGAGGCCGCGCTGAGGATGAGCGCGAAGGCGCCGTACGGGAGCTCGAAGATGCCGAAGGCGATGTTGATGCCGGTGAGGGCCAGCATCGTGGAGCGGGCGCGGCGGTCGCGCGCCATCAGCCCGCGGGCGACCCAGAGGTAGGCGACGGCGAGCACGCCCGCGAGGATCCCGGTCACGACCCAGGTCGCGTCCGAGACGTCCCAGGTGAGTCCGTGGACCGTGCCCGGCTTGGCCGCGACGACGAGGACGCGGATCGCGAAGACGGCCTGGTAGACCGCCCCGAGCAGGGCGACCCCGGCCACGATCGGGATCATCATCGGCCGCGAGTACCGGCTGCGGCGGCCGTGGGCGACCTCCTGGGCCCGGTTCGCCGGATTTCCGGAGGTGCGCGGGTGCGCATCGGCCTTCGGGCGCTTGCGGGTACGGCTCTTGGGGCTCATCACTCACCTCCGGCGTGCTGGTGCAGGCAGCCTAGGCCCGGCGTCAAGGACGGACCGCCCGTACGGCGGGCGAGCCGGCGCGCGGGACGACGTGGACGTCGACGAAGCCGGCTGCCTCGATCTCGGCGACCAGGGTCTCCGGCGTACGGTCCGGGACGCCCCACGCGCCGAGGACGACCCGGCCGATGCGGTACTCCTGCGCGGCCGGCCCGGTCGGGTCCGCCGCCACCGCGTCGTGGTCGGCCCCCAGCGGGGCGTCGAAGCTCGCCCCCGGCCGGAGCACGGCGTGCAGGGCCGCGAGCGCGCCGGCCCGTGCGGACGCCGGGAAGAAGAACTGGCTCCAGAAGCCGTGGTCGAACGGCTCCTCGTCGCGGAAGTCGGCCGCGTCGGCGCACACGACGGTGAACCGGTCGGCGACCCCGAGCTCGGCGGCCCGGCGCCGGGCCTCGTCCGCGAGGTCCTCGCTGAGCTCGACGCCGACCGCGGTGAGCGCCGGAGCCGCCCGCAGCGTGGTCAGGACCCGGCCGGCGACGCCGCAGCCGAGCTCGAGCAGCCGGCCACCCCGGAGCATCGGCGCGCGGTCCGCGTCCGCGGCGATCTGCGCGGCGAAGGCCGCGACCAGCCCGTCGGAGAAGGGGTCCGGCGAGACCGACCGCGCGTAGACGAGCCGGTCCTCGCGCGGCATCGTCCAGTAGGTCTGGCTGAGGCCGCGGAGCAGCCGGCCCTCGACCGCGTTGCCGTCGAGCGCGGTGGCGAGCGGGACGAAGGCCGCCGGGTCGGTCAGCACCTGCCACGCCTCGGTGAGCACGTAGGTGTCGCCGTGCCGGACGGCCACCCCGGTGGCGGTCAGCGCGTCGCACACCGCCTGGACGACCTCCGGGGCCTGACCCGTGGCCGTCGCGAGGTCGGCCGCGGTCCGCGGGCCTCGCAGGCCGGAGACCAGACCGGCCTCCTCGGCCCCGGCGACCAGGCCGAGCAGGTTGCCGGCGGTGAAGAGCGGAGTGAGGACCTCGTCGTAGGCCTCGAAGAAGTCGGGCATGGCGATCAAGGTAGACCCGGAGACGCAGGAAGGCCCGGACGCGCGCGCGTCCGGGCCTCCGTCACGCCGGGCTCAGCTGTTGTTCGTGGAGCTGCTGGAGCCGTGGTCGTGGCAGTGACCGTCGTGGTCGTGCCCGTGCTCGTGACCGTGGTCGTCGTCGCGGTCGTGACCGTGCTCGTGGTCGTGACCGTGCTCGTGCTCGTGCTCGTGACCGTGCTCGTGCTCGTGGTGCTGACCGTGCTCGTGGCGGAACGTCGTCGCCTGCGCCGGTACGGCGCCGACGACGGTCATCCCGACGACGATCGCGCCCGCGACAGCCGCCCGTCGGACCAAGCTGGATACCTGCATGAGTGGTGCTCCTCCCTCGTGTCAGCCCTCCCTCCCGGAGGGCTGCTTTCGGCGCAACCCTCGTCCGTTACGGACCTCGTTCTCCACTCCGGGACGAGTTCGGAGGCGAATTTCTTTTCTTCGATCCAGGCCGTAAGGAAGGGGGTTCCAGATCGTCGTCCGGCCCGCCGGGACCCGCGCACCGGGCCTCAGGCGACTGGCAGCGTCACCCGCATCGTGGTCCCCTGCGGCGAGGAGTCGATGTCGATCGTGCCGTGGTGGCGCTCGACGACGATCCGGCGGGCGATGTCCAGGCCGAGCCCGGTGCCCTTGCCGACGTCCTTGGTGGTGAAGAAGGCCTCGAAGGCCCGGGCCGCGACCTCCGGGGGCATCCCGGGGCCGGTGTCGGTGAACTCGACGACGACGGCACCGTCGACGTGGCGGGTGCAGATCCGCAGGCTGCCCTCGCCGTCCATCGCGTCCACGGCGTTGTCGATGAGGTTCGTCCACAGCTGGTTCAGCTCGCCCGGGTAGGCGTCCACCCGGGGCAGCGGGTCGGCGTACGCGCGGGTGATCTCGACGCCGTCACGCAGCTTGTGCCCGAGCATCACCAGGCTGCTCTCGATCCCCTCGGTGACGTCGACGAGCTGGCGCGACGCGCGTCCCGTCTGGGAGTACGACCGCACCGAGGCGACCAGCTCGGAGACCCGCCGGGTCGCTTCCTTCACCTCGGCGAGGAGGGCGCTCATCGCGGTCGTCGCGGACACCCAGGAGATCGCCGGCGCCAGCGCCTCCTCCCGTACGGCGGCCGCCACCCGTTCGCACCAGGCGACGTCCGCACCGCCCGCGGCGAGCTCGGCGCCGAGGTCCCACGCGCCGGGGACGTCGTGGTCCTCCAGCCAGGTCCCGACCGCGTCCTCGGCCTCGGCCAGCGCGAGCGGGTCGCCGGGTGCGCGGGCCCCGTCCAGGTACCGCCGGAGCTCGTCGAGGGCGTGGAACTCGGCGGCGGTCAGGCCCTCCTCCGCCATTCCGCGCAGCGCGGTGAGCACCTGGTCGTAGACGCCGGTGATCTCGCCGACCGCCCGGGTCGCCGCCGCCGCCGGGTTGTTGATCTCGTGGGCCAGCCCGGCGGCCAGCGTGCCGAGCGTGACCAGCGCGTCCCGCTGGCGGGCGGTCGCCTCGATCGAGCGGGCGGTGCCGTAGAGCCCCTGGACCAGGTGGACGCCGAACGGGAACCAGGCGGTGAACCGGTCGCGCAGCGCCTCGGCGGGCAGCCGCAGCAGCCGGCCGGGCAGGGCGCCCCGCCCGGTCGCCAGGTAGACGCCCTGGGCGTCCCACGCCTGGAAGCCGCCGGCCCAGCGCCCCGGCTGGTCCATCGCCCCGACGACGACGTCCTCGTTGCCGACGTGCCGGACCAGCTCGACCTTTCCGTCGACGAGCACCCACCAGAAGTCGGCGTGCTCGCCCTCGTGGAACAGCTCGGCGCCCGGCACGATCTCGACCGGCTCCCCCAGCTCGAGCAGCTGTCCGACCTGCTCGTCGGTGAGCCCGTCGAACAAGGGGATGGCCCGCACGTCGGCGAGATCCATGGCGGCGCTCACACCGTGGCCAGGTAGCGGTGGACGGCGTAGACGGCCATGCCGCCCTCGCCGACCGCCGAGGCGACCCGCTTCATGGAGTCCAGCCGGACGTCGCCGGCGGCGAACACACCGGGCACGCTGCTCTCCAGCGGGTACACCGGCCGGGCCAGCGGCCAGCGGTGGGCGGCCTGCGTCTCCAGGTCGCGGCCGGTCACGACGAAGCCGTGGTCGTCGCGGACCACCTCGCTGCCGAGCCAGTTGGTCCGCGGCGCGGCACCGATGAAGACGAAGAGCGCCGAGGTCGGCACCTGCTCGGTCGCGCCGCCGTCACGGGCGCAGAGCGTGAGCGACTCGAGGTGACCGTCGCCGTGCGCCGCGGCGACCTCGGTCCGGGTGCGCACCTCCACGTTCGGGGCGTTCGTGATCCGCTCGACCAGGTAGCGCGACATCGTGGCGGCGAGCGAGGGCCCGCGCACCAGGACGACGACCCGCTTCGCGAACCGGCTGAGGTTCAGGGCCGCCTGCCCGGCCGAGTTCGCGCCGCCGACCACGTAGACCTCCTCGCCGGCGTACTGCTGGGCCTCGCTGGCCATCGCGCCGTAGTAGACGCCGCGGCCGGTCAGCTCGTCCAGGCCGGCCGCGTCGAGCCGCCGGTACGACACCCCGGTGGCCACGATCACCGCCCGCGCCTCGATCTCCCCGCCGCCCTCGAGCAGCACCGCCCGCACCGGGCCGCGGACCTCGAAGCCGGCGACGTCCCGGGCGAGCACCATCTCGGCCCCGAACCGGGATGCCTGCGCGAGCGCCCGCTGGGTCAGGTCGTCGCCGGTGAGGCCCTTCGGGAAGCCGAGGTAGTTCTCGATCGCCGCGCTCTGCCCGGCCTGCCCGCCCGGCGCCTCCCGCTCGACGACGACCGTGCTCAGGCCCTCGGAGGCGGCGTACACGGCGGCCGCGAGTCCGGCCGGGCCGCCGCCGACGATGCACAGGTCGTAGAGCGGCTGCTCGGCGCGGGTGCGGAGCCCGAGCGCGTCGGCGAGCTCGAGCAGGTTCGGTGCGAGCAGCGGGTCCTGGTCCGGGACCAGCACCAGCGGCAGGTCCTCGGGCGCCGCCTGGGCGACCTCGACGAGTCGCGCCGCCTCGGGGTCGCGCTCCACGTCGCACCACAGGTACGGCACGTGGTTGCGGGCCAGGAACGTCTTGATCTCGTGGCTGCGCTCGGACCAGCGCGCTCCTACGACCCGGAGCTCGCTGGTCTGCTCGGGGTTCTCGCGGCGCCAGTCGTCGAGCAGGTCGTCGATGACCGGGAAGAGCCGGTCCTCGGGCGGGTCCCACGGCTTGAGCAGGTAGTAGTCGAGCCCGATGTCGTTGATCGCCCTGATGGCGACGTCGGTGTCGGCGTACGCGGTGAGGAGGAGCATCTTCGCGCCCGGCGCGTGCTCCCGGGCCCGCTCCAGCAGCTCGATCCCGGTCATCCGGGGCATCCGCTGGTCGGTCGCGATCAGGGCGACCGGCTCGTCGCGGAGCTCGAGCTTGCCCAGCACCTCCATGGCCTCGGCGCCGGAGGAGGCCCGGACGACGCGGAAGTCGCTGCCGTACCGGTGGCGGAGGTCGCGCGCGATCGCGGCGGCGACCTGCGGGTCGTCGTCGACGCTCAGTAGCGTCGGCCTGCTCCCCCGGGTGCTCATCGCGAACCAGGCGCGCTCAGCTGCTCGGCGCTACCGGTCGGTCGCTCACCGGCGTGATCTCGGCCATCGCGACCCCGGCTCCCGGCTTGAGGAACTCCTGGAGGTGACCGACGTCGTCTGTCTCGACCACCAGGAAGGTCGTGTGCTGGGGGAACGCCAGCCAGTAGCCGTGGATCTTCACCCCGGGGTGGTCGCCGTCGAAGAGCGACCGGGAACCGCCGCGGCCGTAGGGGCAGTCCGCCGGAGCGTGGGTCTGCTTGATGTGGAACAGCATGCGCACACCTCCCTCGGGGCGCCGGATCACTTCCCGGGTCACTTCTGGGTGACTTCTGGGTCACCCGGGTGCACCCGTTCGCGAGTCTAACCGCGATGCCGGTGTTTGCGGAGGGGTGCGGTCGTCCCGGTCCCGGCCCCCGCCGGACCGGGGCGACCCGGCTTCAGAGCACCTGGGTGAGGCGCAGGATCCCGGTGAGCGTCCCCTGGTAGAGCACCCGCCCGGGAGCGGTGGTCCCGGCCATCTGAAGCGGGTCGACCGCGGTGGTCGCGCCGTTCAGCCGCCGCCGACGTACTGGTGCCCCGGGTGGGGCTCGAACCCACACTGTGCGGTTTTTAAGACCGCTTCCTCTGCCGATTGGGATACCGGGGCCGGTACCGCGCTGGGTGCCGCTCCAGGGTCATAAGTAGGTCTTGCGCGGGTGGATCGCGTGCGCGCCTGCGGCGCGGTCCAGGAAGAGCAGGCCGTCGCAGTGGTCGATCTCGTGCTGCAGGGCGCGCGCCTCGAAGGCGTCGGTCTCGACGATCACCTCGGCGCCGGTGAGCGGCGCCTGCCCCCGTACGACGACCCGGGTCGCGCGCTTCACGTCTCCGGTGAAGTCCGGCACCGACATGCAGCCCTCGCGGGCCTTCTCGTTCCGGGAGGCGCTGACGACCTCGGCGTTGCAGAGCACGAAGGTCCCGTGCTTCAGTCGCGCCTTCGGGTGCTCGGTGACGTCGACGCAGAAGACCTTCACGCTCGCTCCGACCTGCGGGGCCGCGAGTCCCACGCAGCCGGGCGAGACCCGCATGGTGGCGACGAGGTCGGCGGCGAGCTGGACGATCTCCGGGTCGGTCGGGTCGACGGCCGCGCCCGCGCGCGCGAGTACCGGGTCGGGGGCTCGCACCACGTCGAGCACCCGCCCCTCCGGGAGGCCGGCGAGGGTCCCCAGGTCGGTCACGGTCACAGGTCGTCGCTCTCCAGGGGAAGCAGGGACACCTCGACGCCGAGCCCCTGCGCAACCGCGCGCAGCGACTCGGTCAGGGCGCCGGCGTCGGCCGCCGGCGGCAGGTCGACCTCGGCGGCGAGGACGTACAGGTCACCGGCCAGGCGGGTGGTCAGGTCGGTGATGTTGCCGCCAACCCGGGCCACCTCGCCGACGAGGCTGGAGACGATGCCTGGGCGGTCACCGCCGTGCACGCTCAACAGGTACGACGACCCGCTCGGCGCGCTCGACCCGGCCGGCACCGCTCGCACCGAGACCGACAGCGACCCGTCCGCGGTCAGCCCGCCGAGGGACTCCTCGACGGTCCCCCCGTCGGCATCCCCCGCGGTCACGAGCATCATCGCGAAGTGCCCGCGCAGCAGGGTCATCGTCGAGTCCTCGATGTTGAGACCCAGGCCCGCGAGGGCGGCGGTGGTCTCGGCGATGATCCCAGGGCGGTCGTGGCCGAAGACGGTGATGGCGAGCAGCGGCATGGGGGAAGTCTTCCACGACACCGACCCCGGTCGTCGAGCTGTGGCCGTCGAACTGTGCCCGTCGAGCCGGCGTGAGCAAGGCAGGGCCCGTCCCCGAAGCCGTCCCGATTCCCCTGTGGGCAAGCCGAATTCCGACACCAAGACTGTCGGTGCCGTTCCCTAGATTCATCCCATGACCACCGGCACCCTCGACGCAGCAACGGCACTGACCGCTGCGCGTCGTTTTCGTGCCGAGGCTGATGCTGCCGAGGTCGGCCTGCTCGTGCAGGCGGTGTCGTGGGCCAACCAGCACACCGTCACCGACCCGGACTTCGCCGCGACCTGGGGTGACACCCCGGTCCCGCTGGCGGGCGAGGGCGCGCCGCTGGTCTCGAACTTCTGCGTCACCGAGTTCTCCGCCGCGCTCGGGATGTCGGACCGCTCCGGGCGCGCGCTGATCGCCGAAGCCTTGGAGATCGCCCACCGGCTGCCCCGGGTCTGGCACCGCATCACCACCGGCACCCTGAAGGTATGGCGAGCGCGACTGATCGCCTCCAAGACCCTGCACCTGTCGATGGACGCGGCAGCGTACGTCGATGCGCAGGTGGCAGGCTTCGCCCACCGGATCGGGATCGTGGAGACCGACCGGCTGGTCGACGCAGCGATCGCGACGTTCATGCCCCAGACCGCCCGGGAGATCGCCGAACGTCGCGCTGATCAGCGCCACGTGGCCGTGGACCACCACCAGGTCTCCTTCGAAGGCACCTCCCTGATCCACGGCGAGCTCGACCTGGTCGATGCCCTCGACCTCGACGCCCGCCTCTCGGCCGACGCGGCCCAGCTCAAGGAATGGGGCTCGGAAGCCTCCCTGGACGCCCGCCGCGCCGAAGCACTGGGGAACCTGGCCCGCGGCGAGATGGTGTTGCCCGGGGGTTTCGAGACAGGCGCTGCGCGCCTTCCTCAACCACCGGTGGGCGCAGGGCGCCTTCCTCAACCACCGGTGGGCGCAGGGCGCCTTCCTCAACCACCGGTGGGCGCTGCGCGCCTTCCTCGACCACCGGTGGGCGCAGAGCGCCTTCCTCAACCACCGGCCCCCCGCCGCCCCATCACCCTCTACCTCCACCTCGACCCCCGCGAACCCTTCGGCCGCCTGGAGAACCGCGGACCCCACCTGATCTCCCAGGAACAGATCCAGGGCTGGCTCCAAGCCCCCGGCGCCCAGATCACCCTCCGCCCGGTGATCGACCTCAACGAAGAACTCGCGACCACGGCCTACCAGCCCTCCGACCGGCTCCGCGAACAAGTGATCCTCCGAGACCGCACCTGCGTCTTCCCCTACTGCACCCGCAACGCCCGCGCCTGCGACCTCGACCACATCGAGCCCTACGACCCCGACGGCAGTCCCGATCAGACCCGGACCTCGAACCTCGCCGCCCTCTGCCGCCACCACCACCGCCTCAAAACCCACGCCGGCTGGCACTACGAAATCCAGAGACCCGGCTCCTACCGCTGGCGATCACCAGCCGGCTACACCTACCTCCGCGACCAGACCGCCACCCGCCAGCTCACCGCGAGGCCCGTCGACCCACCCGGGGAGCGGCGAGGGCTGCCCCCGGACTAGCGCGCTCCCCCGGAAGGAATCACGCGGGCGTACGGTCGAAGCCGGGGAGACGCACCACGAAGGAGTGGGACATGCCCAGAGTCGTCATCGTTCATGCCATCGAGGAGAAGGACCGCTGGCTCGCCGGTCACGGCGAACGCGCCGCGGCCATCGAGGGCGCCACCGGGAGCAACGTCACGGACTTCCTCGCCGCCGACGGCAGCAACAACGCCGCGATCACCGCGGACGTCGAGGACGTGGCGGCACTGGACGGCCTGCTGTCGTCGCCGTCGCCCGAGCTCCTCGCGGTGATGCAGGCGCACGGGGTGGTGCCGCCGATCAGCGCCTACGTCCAGGCCTGAGCTCTCACACCGAGCGGTCTGCCAGTTCCCGGGCGCGCGCGAACACCGCGTCCAGCATCTCCGGCGTCAGCCGTCCGGTGAAGGTGTTGTGCTGCGAGGGGTGGTAGCAGCCGAGCAGGGTCAGCGGTCCGTGCGGGCCGGCGAGGACGATCTCGACGGCGTGCCCGAACTTCGGTTGCGGGCGCGGGACGTCGTACCCGGTGGCGCGCAGGGCCCCGACCGCAGCCGCCCAGCCGTAGGCACCGAGGGTGACGACGACGCGCAGGCCCGGGGCGACGAGGGCGACCTCGCGGTGCAGCCAGGGCGCACAGGTGTCGCGCTCGGCGGGGGTGGGCTTGTTCTCCGGCGGTGCGCACCGCACCGCCGCGACCATCCGGGCCCCGACCAGCGCCTGGCCGTCGCCGGCGTGCACCGACGTCTCCTGGGTGGCGAGGCCGACCCGGTAGAGCGAGGCGAACAGCCAGTCACCGGACGAGTCACCCGTGAAGACCCGCCCGGTCCGGTTGCCGCCGTTCGCCGCCGGCGCGAGCCCGACGATCAGGATCGCCGGGTCGGTGGCGCCCCAGCCCGCGATCGGCCGCCCCCAGTACGGCTGGTCGGCGAAGGAGGCGCGCTTGGTGACGGCGACGTCCTCGCGCCAGGACACCAGCCGCGGGCAGGCCGCGCACACGGAGACCCGGGCGTCGAGCTCGGCGAGGTCGTCGGTGCGGGCGAGCGCCGCGACCTGCGCGGCCGTGCCGGCCACCGGCGTCCCCGACGGCGCCGGGTCCTCCGGCCAGCCGGTGCCGGGCGGCACCGGGCTCGCGAACAGCTCCCCGGTGAGCGGGTGCGGCAGCCGCGTCATCAGTCCTCGTCGGGCACCGGCTGGGTGATCGGCCCGTACGGCGGCGCACCGGGCCGGCGCGGGAAGGACTCCCGCATGACGACCTTCTCCCGGCGGCGGCTCTCCCGGGCCGTCGGCGGCGGGCCGACCAGGGCGAGCAGCTCCTCGGCCGGCATCTCGGCCGCCTCGTCGGGCGCCCCGACCGGCGGGCCGTCCGGGGTCCCGCCCGGCTCCGCGACGACCTCGTCCTCGGCCGCGCGCGTGCGCCGGTTCCGGTCCCGGACGGCATCCAGCTCAGCGCCGAACAGCAGCGCCAGGTTGGTGATCCAGAGCCAGACCAGGCCGATGATCACGCCCGCGATCGAGCCGTAGGTGCGGTTGTAGGCGTTGAAGTTCGCGACGTAGAACGCGAAGCCCGTCGAGGCCGCCGCCCAGACCAGCAGTCCCAGGAAGGAGCCGAGCGAGAGCAGCTTGTACCAGGCGCCGGTGCGCACGTTCGGGGTCGCCTTGAAGAGCAGCGCGACCACGAGCACCACGACCATCGCGAGCACCGGCCACTTGGCGATCTCGTAGATGTCGACGACGTTCTGGTCGACGCCCAGCTCGTCGGCCAGCGACGTGGCGATCGGTCCGGACGCCACGATGATGAACAGGGCCAGCGCGATCATCACCACCGACAGCACGGTGATCAGCAGCATCAGCGGCTTGAGCTTCCAGAACGGCCGGGTCTCCTCGACCTCGCGGACGGTGTTCATCGCCCGGCCGAAGCAGCTCACGTAGCTCGAGGCCGACCACAGCGCCGCGATGACACCGACGGCGAAGGTGAGCGGTGCTCCCGAGGACCGGACCATGCTGTTCAGCAGCGGTTCGAGGTTGTCGATCGTGTTCTGCGAGACCAGCGGCTCGAGCACGTCGATCACGGCGGTCACCACGGCGTCGGCCTCGCCGACCAGGCCGAGCAGCGACAGCAGCGCGAGCAGCGCCGGGAAGATGGCGAGCATCGAGTAGTAGGTGAGCCCGGCGGCGACGTCCTGCCCGCGGTGCCTCAGGAGGCTCCTGACGGTGTCCAGCAGCGTCCTCATCGCACCGTGCTCCAGGCGATCCCGTCGAGGATGTCGGACTCGGAGACGACCAGCGTCGACACGGCCGTCCGACGCAGCACCCGCTCCAGTATGAGCGCCCCGGCGCCGATCACGTCCGCCCGGCCCGGGTGCATGTAGCCCAGCGCGCGCCGTTCGGCCACGGTCATGGCGACCAGCTCGTCGACGGTCGCGTAGACCTCCTCGACGTCGAGGGCGGCCAGGTGGACCCGGTCCCGGTCGTACGCCGGCAGCGCGAGGACGCCGGCGGCCACCGTGGTCACCGTGCCGGCCACCCCGACGACGGTGCGCGCGAGCCCGGGGTCGACCCGGCAGGTGTCCAGGACCGCGTCGACGTCGGCCCGCAGCGCCGCGACCTCCGCTGCCGTCGGCGGGTCGGAGTGCAGGTGCCGCTCGGTCAGCCGGACCGAGCCGATGTCCAGCGAGTGCTCGAGCTCGACGGCACCGTCGGTCGACCCGAGGATCAGCTCGGTCGAGCCACCGCCGATGTCCAGCACCAGGCAGGGGCCCTCGACCGGGACCGACGCCTGGTGCAGCACCCGCGTCGCCCCCTCGTACGACGCCCGCGCCTCCTCGTCGCCGCCGATCACCTCGACGTCCACGCCGATCCGGCTGCGCACCGCGTCGACGAACCCGGCGGCGTTCTCCGCGTCGCGGGCGGCGGAGGTGGCGCAGAACCGGATCACGTCCGGCTCGTACTCGGTGACGAGCATGGCGTACTCGTCGAGCGCGCCGAGGGCACGCTCCATCGACTCCGCGGAGATCCGGCCGGTGCGGTCCACGCCCTGGCCGAGGCGGACGATCCGCATCTCCCGGACGTGCTCGACCAGCTCCCCGGTCCCGGGGTCGAGGTCGGCGATCAGCAGCCGCAGCGAGTTGGTCCCGCAGTCGAAGGCCGCGACCCGGGTCATGCGTCGCCCGGGGTGGACTCCGGGGTGGACTCCGGGGTCACGCACGGGCCCTTGGCCCACCAGTCGCCCAGCTGGTCGAGGACCTCGTCCCCGAGCGGGTTCACGCCGCGTCCCTGAGCCAGTGACTGGCCGGCGAGGACGTGCAGGCACTTCACCCGGTCCGGCATGCCGCCGGCCGAGATCCCGGCGATCTCCGGGACGTCGTGCCCGGCCTGCCGTTCGATCTCGCCACGCGCGGCCAGGTAGGCCTCGTGCGCGGCCCGGTAGGCGGCGGCCAGCTCGGTGTCCTCGGCGAGGCGGTCGCTCATCTCCTTCATCAGGCCGGACGCCTCCAGCGTGCCGATCAGCGAGGAGGCGCGCGGGCAGGTCAGGTAGAAGGTCGTCGGGAACGGGGTCCCGTTGTCGAGCCGCGGCTCGGTGGTCACCACGTCGGGGTTGCCGCAGGGGCACCGGTGCCCGACGGCGTGGATCGACCGTGGCGCGCGGCCGAGCTGCGCGTGGATCGCGCGCTCGTCGGCGGCGTCGATGGGACTCACGGGGTGGTGTCCTTCGGCGTGATCCGGTCGGCCGGAACCGGCTTCACCAGCTTCTCCGGGTGGTCGGCCGCGTCGACCGAGTCGTGCAGCTTGACCCACCACGCGGTCGGCTTCTCCGGCGCGACCGAGGCCGGGTCGGTGAGCTCGTCGTCACCGGTGAGCGGCCGTCCGTCCGCGTCGAGCACCTGGTAGGCGACCTCCCCCGGCAGGACCCAGCCGAAGCGGCCGCGCGCCTGCTGCTCGACGTACGAGGGGTCCTTCCAGCGGCGCTTCTCCCGCTCGGCGGCGGCGATCTCCGCCTGGGAGTGCGCGATCTGGACCTTGAGGTCGTTGATGTGCGCACGCTGCTGCAGGTAGGCGCGCATCGAGGAGGCGTAGGAGACCATCAGGACGGCGAAGACGACGAGCAGGATCGCGGCCCGGTTGGTGAACCGCGGCCGCGCCACGACCTGGTCGGGCCGTCGCGTGCGCACCGCCCCGCCCCGTTGTCCGGGGCGGGTGTTGCGGGGTGCTCCCCCGCGCGGCGGCTTGCGACGGTCCGAGGCCATGGCTCTCCGGGTTCCCTCTGGGTCTCCCGGGCTCAGCCCTGGTAGCGCGGGAACGAGCCGCGACCCGCGTAGCGGGCGGCGTCGCCGAGCTCGGACTCGATGCGGAGCAGCTGGTTGTACTTCGCCACCCGCTCGGACCGGGCCGGAGCGCCGGTCTTGATCTGGCCGCAGTTCGTCGCGACCGCGAGGTCGGCGATCGTGGTGTCCTCGGTCTCGCCGGACCGGTGGCTCATCATCGAGCGGTAGCCGCTGCGGGTCGCGAGCGCGACCGAGTCCAGGGTCTCGGTGAGCGAGCCGATCTGGTTGACCTTGACCAGCAGGGCGTTCGCCTGGCCGCCGTCGATGCCGCGCTGGAGGCGCTCCACGTTCGTCACGAACAGGTCGTCGCCGACGAGCTGGGTCTTGGTCCCGAGCTGGTCGGTGATGGTCTTCCAGCCGTCCCAGTCGTCCTCGTCCAGCGGGTCCTCGATCGAGACGATCGGGTAGCTCGCGACCAGGTCGGCGTAGTAGGCGGTCATCTCGGCGGCGCTCTTGGACGCGCCCTCGAAGGTGTAGGCGCCGTCGGTGCAGAACTCGCTCGCCGCGACGTCGAGCGCCAGGACCACGTCCGTGCCCAGGGTCAGGCCCGCCTGGCCGATCGCGTCGGCGATCAGGTCGAGCGCGGCGCGGTTGCTGCTCAGGTCGGGCGCGAAGCCGCCCTCGTCGCCGACGCCGGTCGCCAGGCCCTGCTTCTTCAGCACCGACTTGAGCGAGTGGTAGACCTCGGCACCCATCCGCAGCGCCTCGCGGAAGGTCGGGGCGCCGATCGGGGCGATCATGAACTCCTGGATGTCCACGTTGGTGTCGGCGTGCGCGCCACCGTTGAGGATGTTCATCATCGGCACCGGCAGGACGTGCGCGTTCGGGCCGCCGACGTACTTGTAGAGCGGCAGGCCGGCGCTGCTGGCCGCGGCGGAGGCGACCGCCAGGGAGACGCCGAGGATCGCGTTGGCGCCCAGGTTGGCCTTGTTCGGGGTGCCGTCGAGGTCGAGCATCTCCTGGTCGACGAGGCGCTGGTCGCTGGCGTCGAGGCCGATGATCCGCTGCGCGATCTGCGACTCCACGGCCGCGACGGCCTTCTCGGTGCCCTTGCCCAGGTACCGGTCGCCGCCGTCACGCAGCTCGACCGCCTCGAACGCACCGGTCGAGGCACCGGACGGAACCGCGGCCCGGCCGAAGCTGTCGTCGTCGAGGATCACCTCCACCTCGACGGTGGGGTTGCCGCGGGAGTCGAGGATCTCGCGGGCGATGACGTCTTCGATGGCTGCCAATTCGGGGCTCCTGGGATGGTCACGGGACGAGCCCGGCCAGCCTATCCGGGCCGGACCGCGATCCCCGGCAGCACCCGGCCGGCGGACGCGGCGGGATCCCGGAGAGGCCGTCAGGCGTCGTTGCCGTCGAGGGGGATACGGCGGACGCCGTCGACCCCGCGCACGATCATGGCGCTGTCGTCGAAGCCGAGCACCGCGGGCGGGCTCTTCGCGTACCGGGCCGCCAGGTCGTCGGTCGCCGGGTCGCCCATGCCGTCGTACGTCGCCCGCAGGACCTTGCCGGTGCGGGCGTCGTACGCGACGGCCAGGGCGAGCCGGGTGCCGTGATCGTCCATCGGGCCGTGGCCGAGGTCGACGAACCCGATCCGGCTGCCGTCCGCGGAGGCGACCGGGCCGGTGACGTCGTCGAAGCCGGTCGAGCGCGCCTGGTCGAGGTCGGTGAACCAGAGCTCGCCGTCGTTGAGGAAGAAGATCCCGCCCGGGACCACCGCGACCTTGTCCGCGCGCAGCGGCGCCAGCCGGATCGTGCGTCCGTTCACCACCAGGTTCGTGCCCTCCGGGTGCACCGGGTCACCCGGAGCCACCTTCCCGTCGCCGACCGGGAGCGTCGGCAGGTCCGCCGGCAGCTCGGGGGAGGCCGTGGTCGTCCGGGTCGGGCGGGTGGTCTCGTCGTCGGGGGTGCCGCACGCGGTGAGGAGCAGTCCGGTCACCACCAGGAGCACGCCGGCCAGCACGGGCCCGAGACGCGCTCGGTTCATCCCGGGTCCGATCCGACCAGCGACCGGACCGCGGCGCGCAGCGCCTGCTCCGGGTCGGTGCCGGTCGCCCGGGCCTCGGCCGCCAGCGCCAGCAGCCGGACGCCGAGGTCCGCGCTCGCCGGGTCGATCTCCGGGACGCCGCCGGCACGGTCCAGCCGGTCCAGGGCCTTCACGGCCCGCAGCAGCGCGGGCAGCTCCTCCGGCACTCCGTCCATCATCCCGCCGCGGCGCTTCTCCGCGGCCTTGATCCGCTCCCACTGCTCGTTGATCGACTCCGGGTCGCCCGCGTCGGCGGACGCCTCCTCGGGCGCGAAGACGTGCGGGTTGCGGCGGCGCATCTTCGCGACCAGGTCCGCGGCCACGTCCTCGATGCCGAACCGGCCCTCCTCGGCGGCGATCTCGGCGTGGAACCAGACCTGGAGCAGCAGGTCGCCGAGCTCCTCGCGCAGGTGCTCGGAGTCGCCGGACTCGATCGCCTCGACGGTCTCGTAGGTCTCCTCCAGGAGGTAGCGCACCAGCGAGGTGTGCGTCTGGCCCGCCTTCCAGGCGCAGCCGACCCGCAGCCGCGCCATCACCTCGGTCAGCTCGACCAGCGCGGATGTTCCTGGGTCAGCGTCGGGACCGGTCACCGGACCCCCCTCGCTCAGCCGCAGCGCTGTCCCGCGGGCAGCGCCCCGATCCACTCGGCACTCGGCTGCTTGGACGCCGCCTGCTTCGCGAACGAGGACACCGGCCGGGAGAGGGAGGCGTCCACGGCGCCGGCGTTGCCGTCGGCGTCCGGCCCGTAGACCGGGTTGACGGAGATGTCGACGTCCTTGCGGAAGTCGCCCTCGATGGTGGCGATCGCGTTGGAGACCTCGTCGTCGTTCGGCTGCTGCACACCCTGGGAGGCGAGCTCCTCCTGCGCCAGCGCGTACATCTGCAGCTGGCCCTGGTAGAAGCCGCCGACCAGGTCCCGGAACCGGTCCTGGTCCTCCTTCGGGACGGCCTGGACGGCCGGCTCGAACTGGTCCATCACCTTGCGGTAGGTCGCCTGGTCGTAGGAGGCGCCCTTGTCCTCGGCGATCTGCGCGTTCAGCTCGGAGAGGACCAGCGCGTTGACCATGTCCGCCCGCACCTGGCGCGTCGTCACCGTCTGCACCTGCTGGGCCTGCGCCGGGTCCTTCGCCGCGTTGTCGAGCGCGTCGCACTGCATCCGGGTCAGGAAGTCGACGTCGGACGTGCTGATCGTGGTGTCCCCGACCGTGGCGGCCCGGCCCCCCGTCTCCGAGCAACCCGACAGACCGACGACAGCCGCGGCGGCGACGCCGACGGTTACCAGACGCATGACCTTCACGAAGGGCTCTCCTGTGTCTCGGGGGGATCGATCACGGCGTCGATCACCCGGCTCGCCCACGCCAGCAGCTCTTCGTCGCGGAGCGGTGGGGCCCCGAACGTCGTCGGCTGCGGACGCGGCACCAGCATCGTACGCACACCCGGCTTGAGAAGGCTGCCGGGGTAGACGCGGTTCAGCCGGACGGCGCGCGAGTCGGGGATCTCGACCGGAGCGAACCGGACGTGCTTCCCGGCGACGGTCACCTCGGAGATCCCGGCGCGGCGGCATCGGGCCCGGAAGCGGGCCACCTCCAGCAGCCGGGTCACCGGCGCCGGCGGGGCGCCGTACCGGTCGTTCAGCTCTTCGTGCAGCACCGCCACGTCGGCGTCGGTGCGCACCTCGGAGAGCCGCTTGTACATCTCCAGCCGCAGCCGCTCGCTCGGTACGAAGTCGTGCGGCAGGTGCGCGTCGACCGGGAGCTCGATGCGGACCTCGGTCAGCTCCTCGACGGCGCTGCCGTCCTGGCGGAACTCCGAGACCGCCTCGCCGACCAGGCGGACGTAGAGGTCGAAGCCGACGTCGGCGATGTGCCCGGACTGCTCGCCGCCGAGCAGGTTGCCGGCGCCGCGGATCTCCAGGTCCTTCATCGCGATCGCCATGCCGCCGCCGAGGTCGGAGTGCTGGGCGAGGGTGGCCAGCCGCTCGTGGGCGGTCTCGGTCAGCGGCTTGTCCGCCGGGTAGAGGAAGTACGCGTAGGCGCGCTCCCGGCTCCGGCCGACCCGGCCGCGCAGCTGGTGCAGCTGGGAGAGGCCGAGGGTGTCGGCCCGCTCGATGATCATCGTGTTCGCGTTCGAGACGTCGATGCCGGACTCGACGATCGTCGTGCACACCAGGACGTCGGAGCGCTTCTCCCAGAAGTCCAGCATCACCTGCTCGAGCTGGTGCTCGCCCATCTGGCCGTGCGCGGTCGCCACCCGGGCCTCGGGCACCAGCTCGCGGATCCGCGCGGCCGCCTTCTCGATCGAGGTGACCCGGTTGTGGATGAAGAAGACCTGGCCCTCGCGCAGCAGCTCGCGGCGGATGGCCGCGATCACCTGGCGGTCCTCGTAGGCGCCGACGTAGGTGAGCACCGGGTGCCGCTCCTCCGGCGGTGTGGTGATCGTGGACATCTCCCGGATGCCGGTGATCGCCATCTCCAGGGTCCGCGGGATCGGCGTGGCGCTCATCGAGAGCACGTCCACGCTGGTCCGCATGCGCTTCATCAGCTCCTTGTGCTCGACGCCGAAGCGCTGCTCCTCGTCGACCACGATCAGGCCCAGGTCCTTCATCCTGATGTCCGGGTTCAGCAGCCGGTGGGTGCCGATCACGACGTCGACCGAGCCGTCGGCCAGACCCTCGATGACCTCCTTGGCCTCCTTGTCGGACTGGAACCGGCTCAGCGGCTTGAGCACCACCGGGAACGCGCCCATCCGCTCGGCGAACGTCGAGTAGTGCTGGTTGACCAGCAGGGTGGTCGGCACCAGCACCGCGACCTGCTTGCCGTCCTGGACCGCCTTGAACGCCGCCCGGACGGCGATCTCGGTCTTGCCGTAGCCGACGTCGCCGCAGACCAGCCGGTCCATCGGCACCGTCCGGCGCATGTCGGCCTTGACCTCCTCCACGGTGGTCAGCTGGTCCGGGGTCTCGTGGAACGGGAACGCGTCCTCGAGCTCGCGCTGCCACGGGGTGTCCGGGCCGAAGGCGTGGCCCTTCGTGGCCTGGCGGGCGGCGTACAGCTTGATCAGCTCGGCGGCGATCTGCCGGACGGCCTTGCGGGCACGGCCCTTGCGCTTGGCCCAGTCGGCGCCGCCGAGCCGGTCCAGGCTGGGCTGCTCGCCGCCGACGTACCGGGTCACCTGGTCGAGCGCGTCGGCCGGGACGTAGAGCTTGTCGGCCGGGTGGCCCTTCTTGCTGGCGCCGTACTCGAGCACCAGGTACTCGCGCATCGCGCCGTGCACCTCGCGCTGCTTCATCTCCAGGAACCGGCCGACGCCGTGCTGCTCGTGGACCACGTAGTCGCCGGGCTTGAGCTCCAGCGGGTCGATCTGCTTCTTCCGCCGGGTCGGCATCTTGCGCATGTCCCGGGTCGAGGCCTTCTGCCCGGAGAGGTCCTCGCCGGTGAGGAACACGACGTCGCCGAGGACCAGGCCCTGGTTCAGGCAGCCCAGGGCCACCTCGACCACCCCGGGCACCGGGTCCGCGAGCACGTCGACCAAGCGGGCCGGCACGTCGTGCTCGGCGAGCACCTCGACGGTCCGCTCGGCGAGGCCGTGACCCTGCTGCAGGACCACCACGCGGCGTCCCTCGGCGAGGTGCCGCCGCAGGTCCGTCACCGCGGCCTCGATGTCGCCGCGGTACGGCTCGACGGCGGTCGCGCCGACCGCGAGCAGGTCCTCGTCCTCGATGCCGAAGGGACCCCCGGAGAAGGGACCCAGCCCCCACCAGGCCTTGCCCTGGGCCAGCACGGCCTCGCGCACCTCGGCCAGCGAGCGCAGCGAGGCCGCGCCCAGGTCGATCGGGGCCCGCCCGCCGGACGCCGCCGCGGCCCAGCTCGCGCCGAGGAACTCCTCGCTGGTCGCGACCAGGTCGTGGGCCCGGGTGCGGATCCGCTCCGGGTCCAGCAGCAGCACGTGGGTGTCGGCCGGCAGCAGGTCGACCAGGAGCTCCATCTCGTCGACGAGCGCAGGGGTCAGCGACTCCATGCCCTCGACCGCGACGCCCTCGGCGAGCTTGTCGGTGAGCTCGGCCAGCTCCGGGTGCGCCTCGCCGAGCGCGGCGGCCCGCTTGCGGACCTCGTCGGTGAGCAGCAGCTCGCGGCACGGCGGCGCCCAGAGCCGTTCGACTGTCGCCAGGGTGCGCTGGTCGGCGACGGCGAAGGTGCGGATCTCCTCGACCTCGTCGCCGAAGAACTCCACCCGGAGCGGGTGCTCCTCGGTCGGCGGGAAGACGTCGACGATGCCGCCGCGGACGGCGAACTCGCCACGCTTCTCCACCAGGTCCACCCGCGCGTACGCCGCGTCGGCGAGCGACCGGACGACGTCGTCGAGATCGACCTGCTGGCCGGGGACGAGCTCGACCGGGACCAGGTCGGCCAGGCCCTTGACCTGCGGCTGGAGCACCGACCGGACCGGGGCGACGACCACGTTCAGCGGGCCGTTGCTGGCGTCCGCGCCCGGGTGCACCAGCCGGCGCAGCACGGCCAGCCGGCGGCCGACCGTGTCGCTGCGCGGGCTGAGCCGCTCGTGCGGCAGCGTCTCCCAGGCCGGGAACAGGGCGAGCCCGTCCTCGGGCACGACGTCGACCAGCTCGGCGACCAGGTCCTCGGCCTCGCGCACGGTCGCGGTGACGACCAGCACGGTCCGGCCGGTGCGCGCCAGCCCGGCGACCACGAACGGCCGCAGCGCCGGCGGGCCGGTCAGGTCCAGGGTCGGGACCAGGTTGCCGCGCGCGTCGGCCAGTGCCCGGGCGAGGGTGGGTTCGGCGAGGACGGCATCGGCGAGGCCGGCGAGACGCACGAGAAGAGCTCCTTGGTGGCGGACGGGACAACGCGGAATGCCCCCGACCGGTGCGGACAGGGGGTTGCGGTCCAGTCTAGGTCGCCGGCCAGTAGCGGGCCGCGTGGGCGAGCGCGGGCGCTTCGAGGGCCTCCACCAGGCGCTCGAAGCGCGCGGTGGCATCGGGGCCGTTCCAGCCTGCCGGGAGGACCTCCCGCGGCAGGCCGGGGTCCCGGTACGGAAGCTTGCGCCACCGGTCCAGGATCCCGAGGTAGGTGACGAACGCCTCCCGGCCGTCCATCTCCTCGGGGCGGCGTTCGCGCTCCCCCGCCGCGTGGTCGTCCAGGAAGGACTGGTAGCTCCGCTGGAGCTCGTCGAGGTCCCAGGCGTCCACCAGGAGCGCGCGCAGGTCCTGTCCACCGGCGTAGTCGCCGACGAAGACGGCGCAGTGCTCCGCCAGCCCGAGCTCCGCGATCGCCTTGCCCGCCGCGGCCTGCATCCGGGCCGGGGCGATCCAGACGGCGGCGCTCACGTTGCCGAAGCCGAGCGCGGTCAGGTGCCGGCGCAGGAAGTGCCGCTTCGTCCGGGCGGACTCGGGGATCGAGAAGGTGACCACGCACCAGCCGTCCTCGAGCCGCGCGGGTTCGCGCGCGTGCCAGATGACCTCGTCGCCCTCGGCGAACTCCTCGAGGGCGTGCTCGGTGAGCCGGTAGCCGCGGACGCCGGCGCGGTTCTCCGCCTCCAGCCAGCCGCGCTTCTTCAGGCGGGAGATCGCGGTCCGGACGCTGGCGCTGTCGAGGCCGAGCTGACCGGTCAGGTCGATGGTCCCCGCGATCGGCATCCAGTTGTCGAAGCTGCGGACGAACGCGCCGATGAACGTGACCAGGACGTTGCGCGAGCGGCGGTTCGCCGGCGCAACGCTCTCGTCCACAGGAGTCACGCCGGAGATTGTGCCCGACCCTGCCCCTGCAGCGCGGCAACCGTCCCGGCCGGCCACGGCGAGCTGCGCGCACCGTCCGGGTGGTCGTGGTCCTGCTCGACGTGCACGGTGACGTAGGACCCGCGCGCGGCCCGGCGACGGGGCCGGCCGCCGTGCTCCTCGCCCCACACCTCGAAGCCGAACGTCATCGACGAGGACCCCAGCTCGGTCACCTCGAGGTGCACGGTGACCTCCTGGCCGAAGAACAGCGGGGCCTCGAAGTCGGCGTGGTAGCTCACCCGCGGCGCGGACCGGAAGTAGTCGTGCAGCCCGGGCCCGGCCATCAGCCGGGCCTCGGCCGCCTCGACCCACCGGGCCACCGTGCTGTTGTGGTAGATCCCGGCCGCGTCGGTGTCGATCCACTCGACCTGGGTGCGGAACGTGGTCCCGGGGTGCCCGTCCACGGCCGTCATCCCCGGCCCGGCGTCCAGCGCAGGTGCACGTCCTGCCCGGCGCCCTCGCGGAGCAGCGACAGCCGCGGCGGGATCTTGTCGGTCCGCGAGGTCGGCGGCTTGCGGCGACCGGCCTCGAACGGCTTCGGCCAGGTCGCGCCCGGACCGCGGTAGTCCTGCTCGGCGGCGGCGTGCAAGGTCCACTGCGGGTCGTAGAGGTGGGTGCGGGCCAGCGCGCACAGGTCGGCGCGGCCGGCGAGCAGGATCGAGTTCACGTCGTCGTACGACGAGATCGCGCCGACGGCGATCACCTTGGCGCCGGCCGGCTCGGCCACCAGGTGACGGATCCGGTCCGCGAACGGGGTCTGGTACGAGCGCCCGAAGGCCGGCTTCTCGTCCTGGGTCACCTGCCCGGAGGAGACGTCGATCGCCGCCGCGCCGTGCTCGATGAACGCCCGGGCGATCTCGACGCCGTCGTCCTCGGTGTTGCCGTCGGGCACCCAGTCGGTCGCCGAGATCCGGACGGTCACCGGGAGCCGCGCCGGTACGACGGCCCGGACGGCGTCGAAGACCTCCAGCGGGTAGCGCAGCCGGTTCGCCAGCGAGCCCCCGTAGGAGTCGTCGCGCTTGTTCGACACCGGGGAGAGGAAGGAGGAGAGCAGGTAGCCGTGCGCGGCGTGGAGCTCGACCAGGTCGAAGCCGGCCTCGACCGCCCGCCGTGCGGCGGCGACGAACTCCTCGCGCACCGTCTCCATGTCCGCGCGGGTCATCTCCCGCGGCAGGTGGCAGCCCTCCCCGTAGGGCAGGGCCGAGGGACCGACGACCTCCCAGTTCCCCTCGGCGAGCGGCGCGTCCATCTGCTCCCACATCAGCTGGGTGGAGCCCTTCCGGCCCGAGTGACCGAGCTGCGCGCCGATCCGGGCGCCCGAGCGCTCGTGGACGAAAGCCGTGATCCTGCGGTACGCCTCGCGCTGCTCGTCGTTCCACAGTCCGGTGCACCCGGGCGTGATCCGGCCCTCCGGCGAGACGCAGATCATCTCGGTCATCACCAGGCCGGCGCCGCCGAGCGCCTTCGAGCCCAGGTGGACCAGGTGGAAGTCGTCGGCCAGGCCGTCGACGGCGGAGTACATGTCCATCGGGGAGACGACGACCCGGTTGCTCAGCTCCAGCGGCCCGATCCGGACCGGCTGGAACATCGCCGGCCCAGGATCGGAGCCCGCCTCGTCCGATCCCTGGTGCCGGGCGAACTCGGCCTCCATCCGGCCCGCGAAGTCGCGGTCGCGCTCCTTGAGGTTCTCGAACGTGATCCGGCGGGACCGGGTCAGCAGGTTGAAGACGAACTGCGCCGGGTCCTGGTCGGCGTACATGCCGATGTTCTCGAACCACTCCAGTGAGGCCTGCGCCGCGCGCTGGGTCGACTCCACGACGGGCTTCCGCTCGACCTGGTAGGCCTCCAGGGCGGCCTCGACCGACGGGTGCTCGTGGAGGCAGGCGGCGAGGGCGAGCGCGTCCTCCATCGCCAGCTTGGTCCCCGAGCCGATCGAGAAGTGCGCCGTGTGCGCGGCGTCGCCGAGCAGCACGACGTTGCCGTCGTGCCAGCGCTCGTTGCGGACGGTCTGGAAGCTGAGCCACTTCGAGTTGTTGGTGAGGATCCGGTGACCCGCGAGCTCGGGGCCGAACAGCTCGGCGATCCGCTCCACGGCGTACTCGTCGGAGACCCCGGGACCGAAGGTCTGGTGCTCGGTCGCGTCCAGTCCGGCCCGGCGCCAGACGTCCTCGTGCATCTCGACGATGAACGTCGATCCCGCCTCGGAGTAGGGGTAGCCGTGGATCTGCATCGTGCCGAACGGGGTGTGCTTGACGAAGAACTGGAACGCCTCGAAGACCAGGTCGGTGCCGAACCAGATGTACTTGTTGTTCCGCCGGTCCAGGCTCGGGCCGAAGGCGTCGGCGTACTTGGTGCGCACCGCCGAGTTCAGGCCGTCGGCCGCCAGCACCAGGTCGTACGACGCCCGCAGCTCGTCGGGGTCGGGCGCCTCGGTCCGGTAGTGCACGGTGACGCCGAGCTCGGCGACGCGCTCCTGGAGGATCCGCAGCAGCTCCTTGCGGCTCATCGCCGCGAACCCCTGGCCGCCGACGGTGAACGGGTGGTCGGTGCCGTCGGCGTCGGTGACGGTGACGTCGATGTCGGTCCAGCGCGCGAACCGGCTCTCCATCGCCTCGTGCACGACCCGGTCGGCGCCCTCGATGCTGCCGAGGGTCTCGTCGGAGAACACCACCCCGAACCCGAAGGTGTCGTCCGGGGCGTTCCGTTCCCAGACGGTGATCTCGTGACCCGCGTCGAGGCCCTTCATCAGGGCGGCGAAGTACAGCCCGCCGGGTCCGCCGCCGACGATCGCGATCCTCATGCGCCTGCTTCTTCCTTGACCTGGCGGCGCAGCAGGTTGTGCTGCAGCTTTCCGCTGACGTTGCGCGGGAGCACTTCGATGAAGCGCACCTGCCGGGGGTACTTGTACGGCGCCAGGGTCTGCTTCACGAAGTCCTGCAGCTCGGTGGCCTTGGCGTCGTCGCCGGCCACCCCCTCGCGAAGCACCACGAACGCGCAGACCACCGAGCCGCGCTCGGCGTCGGGTGCCGCGACCACCGCGGACTCGGCCACGTCGGGGTGCTCGTTGAGCGCCGCCTCGACCTCGGGGCCGCCGATGTTGTAGCCCGAGGAGACGATCATGTTGTCGGTCCGGGCCTCGTAGTAGTAGTAGCCGTCCTCGTCGCGCACGAAGGTGTCCCCGGTGACGTTCCAGCCGTTCTGCACGTAGGCGCTCTGCCGGTCGTCGGCGAGGTAGCGGCAGCCGACCGGCCCGATCACCGCCAGCCGGCCCTCCTGCCCGGCCGGGAGCTCGGCGCCGGTGGGGCCGAGGATCGCGGCCCGGTAGCCCGGCAGCGGCCTGCCGGTGGCCCCGGGGCGGATCTCGCCGACGCGCGCCGAGAGGAAGATGTGCAGCAGCTCGGTGCCACCGATGCCGTCGACGATCTCCAGGCCGAGCTCGTCGCGCAGGTGCTCCCACACCTGCTGCGGGATGTGCTCGCCGGCGCTCACCCCGATCCGCAGACCGCGCAGCGCGTCCGCCTTCCCGCCGGTCAGGATCGCCCGGTACGCCGTCGGCGCCGTCGCCAGGACCGTCACGCCGTGCTCGGCGACGGCGTCCGCGAGCTGCCCGGGGGTCGTCTGCTCGGTGAGCAGCGCGCAGGCGCCGGCCCGCAGCGGGAAGACGACCAGCATGCCGAGGCCGAAGGTGAACGCGAGCGGCGCGCTGCAGGCGACGACGTCCTCCGGGGTCAGCGCCAGCACGTGCCGTCCGAAGGTGTGGTCGATCGACAGCAGGTCGCGGTGGAAGTGGGTGCAGATCTTCGGCACCCCGGTGGTGCCGGAGGTCGGGCAGAAGAGCGCCACGTCGTCGGCCGAGGTCGCGACGTTGGTGAACGTGCTCGGCTTGGCGCCGGCGCGGACCAGCAGGTCGTCGTCGCCGTCGCCGTCGCCGCCGAAGGCGACGACGACCAGCGCGGGAGCGACGGACTCGACCACGGTCACGACGTCGTCGACGAAGCGGTGGTCGACCAGCGCGACGACCGGCCGGGTCTTCTCCACGACCGGGCTCAGGTCGCGGGCGCGGAGCGCCGCGAAGGTGACGACCGGGATGCCGCCGGCCTTGAGGACGGCGAGCCACGCGGCGACCGCGACCGGGTTGTTCGGTGAGCGGAGGAGCACCCGGTTCCCCGGGACCACGCCGAGGTCCTCGACGAGGACGCGGGCGATCCGGTTCGCCCGGGTGAGGAGCTCGCCGTAGGACCAGACCTCGCCGTCCGGGGTGCGCAGCGCCGGGCGGTCCGGCCAGGTCGCGGCCGGTACGTCGATGATCTCGGTGGCCGCGTTGAGCCGGTCGGGGTACTGGAGCTCCGGGGTGGTGAACTCGATCGTCGGCCACAGCTCGGCCGGCGGCAGGTTGTCGCGCGCGAAGGTGTCGACGTGGGCGCTCGGGGCCAGGTGCTGGTGGAGAGTCATGCCCGCCCTCCTCGGGGCTCGCGGATCATGCCTTCCTGGACCACGGTGGCCAGGTGACGGTGGTCGGGGGTGAAGAACCGGCCGAGCCCGACCCCGCGGCCGTCGTCGGCGGCGACCGCCTCCTGGGCGTAGAGGAGCCAGCCGTCGAGGTCGCCCGGGGCCGGAGCGCGGTGCAACCACATCGCGTGGTCGAGGCTCGCGGTGACCAGGCCCTGGTCGGCCCAGGCGAGGTCGAGGACCCGCAGCACCGGCTCCAGGATCGTGTAGTCGCAGACGTAGGCGAGCGCGGCGAGGTCGCGCTGGGTGTCGGTGAGACCCGCGACCGGCCGGAGCGCGTCGAAGGGCTTGACCCAGATCGCCTGGTGCGGACGGGCCCCGCCCTCGACGGTCAGGTAGACCGGACCGGGGACGTGCCGCATGTCGAAGGACCGGCCGTGCGACCAGTAGCCCCGGGACTCCTCGGTCATCGTGCCGCCGGTGCGGTCGTGCAGGTACGCCGCCGAGCTGGGCAGCGACTCCGGGTCGGGGACCGCGGCGAGCTCGTCGCCGGGAGCCGCCGCGAACGTGCCGCCGCCCTCGCCGGCCGCGAAGCCGACCAGGCAGACGTAGAGCGGCTTTCCGTTCTGGTAGCCGCGTACCTGGCGGGTGCTGTAGCCGCGGCCGTCGCGGAGCAGCTCGACCTCGTAGCGCACCTCGGCGCCGATCTCGGCGGGCCGCATGAAGTAGGAGTGCATCGAGTGCATCACCTTGCCGTCCTCGACGGTGCGCATCGCGGCGGCGACGGCCGGCGCGACCAGGTCGCCGCCGTACGCCTTGGGCCACGGGCACGGCTGGGTGACGGCGGTGAACGCGACGTCGAAGAGCTCGGGCGTCGCCGGCTCGAGGGTGATCGCGTCGGTGAAGATCCGCGAGCCGGGCAGGTCGGGGGCGCTCACGGCCGGGTGCTCCAGTCGCGCAGCTGGTCGTCGGGGAGGTCGGGCAGGTTGACCACGATGTTCTCCGGCGTCCGGCAGGTCATCCAGGTCAGCGGGTCGTTGCGGTCCAGGTTGCACTCGATGTGCGGCATGAACGGGGGCACGAAGACCCAGTCGCCCTCGGCGAAGTCGTAGTAGTCGACGAACTTCTCGCCGAAGTAGATCCGGGCCCTGCCGGACAGGACGTATCCCCCGGTCTCGGCCTCGCCGTGGTGGTGCGGTGCCGAGCGGTAGCCGGCGAGGTTGTGCACCTGCCCGAACCAGAGCTTGGTCGCGGGGGTGTGCTGGATGCTCACGCCCGAGACGCGGGTGGCGCCCTCGGACTGGCTGGTGTCACCCGGCTCCTCCCCGCGGCGGGTCACGACCGGTACGACGAGCCCGTGCTCGTTCGCGTACCTCGTGTTGTCACCCTCCAGCACGTACCCGTCCATCGCTGCTCCCTCTTCCCGCGGGCCCTTCCCTCCGGGCCCGTTGTGCCAGTATCGTCACGACCGTCACGATCTTGTCAATACTTTCGGAGCGAGGACGACCATGGCTGCACAGACGAACGGCGGCGACCTGACACCGGTCCCGATCAACCCCGCCGCACTGCCCGTCCCGCGGGGGTACTCCCACGGCACGCTGTCCGGGAACACGCTCTACCTGGGTGGCCAGACCGCGCTCGACCAGGACATGAGGATCGTTCCCGGCGGGATCGTCGAGCAGTTCCGGCAGGCGTTCGGCAACGTGCTGACCACGCTGGCCGAGGCCGGCGGTGTCCCGGACGACCTGGTGAGCATCACGATCTTCCTCACCGACATCCCCGACTACCAGGCCCACGGCAGCGAGATCGGCGCGGTCTGGCGCGAGCTCGCCGGGTCGGCGTACCCGGCGATGGCCGGCATCGGCACCACGGCGCTCTGGCAGCCCGAGGCGATGATCGAGATCCTCGGCGTCGCCGTCATCCCCGACGAGCGCCTCCGCCGGCCGGCCTGAGAACGGTGAGCACCGTACGCCGCCCGGCCCCCGCCAAGGTGATCTGCTGCGGCCTGAACTACGCCGACCACATCGCCGAGACCGGCCGGGAGACCCCGGCGTACCCGACGCTCTTCGCCAAGTACGCCGACACCCTGACCGGCCCTACCGACGACATCGTCGTCCCGGCCGGCTGCGAGCTCGACTGGGAGGCCGAGCTGACCGTCGTGATCGGGACCGAGGTCCGGCATGCCGACCGTGACGAGGCGACCGCGGCGATCGCCGGCTACGCGGTGGCCAACGACATCTCCCTGCGCGACTGGCAGCGCCGCACGCTGCAGTGGTTCCAGGGGAAGGCCTGGGACCGCACCACCCCGGTGAGCGACACGTACGTGCCCGCCGGCGAGATCGACCCGGTGGCCGGCCTCGAGATCGTCTGCCGGGTCAACGGCGAGGTCCGCCAGCGGTCGAGCACCCGCGAGCTGGTCTTCGACGCGGCGGCACTGGTCTCCTACGTCTCCACCTTCACCCGGCTCTCCCCCGGCGACCTCGTCCTCACCGGGACGCCGGGCGGGGTCGGTCTCGGCATGACCCCGCCGGCCTACCTGGCCGACGGCGACGTCGTCGAGACCGAGATCGAGGGCATCGGCAGGCTCAGGAACCGGATCGTCACGCGCGGGTGACGGCCCGAGCCTTCCGGCGTCAGCGCGCCCGGCTCGCGTAGGTGTTCGCGGCGTCGGCCACGTTCACCACGTAGGCCAGGTCGTGGTTGTAGGAGTGCACGGCCGCGTTCCAGCCGGCGCTGGTGGCCAGGTCGTGCCCGTCGGCGCAGAGGTAGCGGCCGGCCGCGAGCGCGGCGTCGTCGAGGTCGCGCGGGTCGGCGGACCCGTCGTCGTCGCCGTCGGCTCCCCACCGGTCCCAGGTCGAGGCGAGGAACTGCAGCGGACCGACCGCGTGCTCCCAGGTCGCGTCCCCGTGCCAGCGGGCCGAGGCGGCCGACGACCGGATCGCCGCGACCGGACCGGCACCGTCCAGCGCCGGGCCGAGGATCGTCGACGACGAACGCCCGTCGGCCAGCAGGGTGCGGCCGCCGATCGTGCCGTGGTGCGACTCGATCCAGCCGAGGCCGGCGAGCGTGTTCCAGCCGAGGTGGCAGCCGGGCTGCTCGGTGCCGAGCCGGAGCTGGGCGTCGGCGTACGCGCGCAGCGCGGGCAACGGGATGCCCGCCGCCGTCGAGACCCGGGCGAGCCACGCCGGGTCCACGGCGGTGCGGCCACCCGAGCGGGACGCGCCCTGACCGGTCGCCGGCCGGACCGGCTGCGGTGTGGCCGCGAGGGTCGGGGCGGGTTCGAGCACGGGCAGGTCGGTGTCGCCCACCACCGCTCCGCCGCCGAACTTCAGCACCGCGAACACGACGGAGCCGACGAGGAGCACCGAGCCCACCAGGGCCGCGATGACCACGCGGGTGACGGCGGCCGTGGAGTTCACGCGCTCCATGGTGCCCGGTGAACGCGCGGCCGGGCGAATCGGACCGGAGGGTGGATCAGCCCTCGGTCCCCGCGCGGGTCGCCTCCACCTCCGCCAGGCTGCGCAGGATGCAGAACTCGTTGCCCTCCGGGTCCGCCATCACGACCCAGCCGACGCCGGGGCCGTAGTGGTCGCTCAGGTCGTCGACGACGGTCGCGCCGATCGAGATCGCCCACGCGACCTCCTCGGCGCGGGTGCGCTCGTGCGGCCGGAGGTCGAAGTGCAGCCGGTTCTTCACGGACTTGGTGTCCGGGGTGTCGATGAACAGGATCTGGTGGCCGCCGTCGGGGCGCTGGATCAGGCACTCCTCGTGCCCGGGCAGGTTCGGGTCGTCGGGCAGGTCCTCGTAGCCGAGGAGCTGCTTCCACCACGCGGAGAGCTCGTAGGCGTTGCGGGCGTCGACGGTCGTGTGCGAGACGAAGCAGGTCATGGGACGTGTCTACCGGGGACCGCCTCGCGGGGCGAGACCTTTTAGACGGCCCACGGTCCTTCGGGGGCCTGGACCCGGGCCTCGTCGGCCTCCTGGTCGGTCAGCTTCTCCTGCGACTGCCGCTCCGCCTCGACGCGGCGCAGGTAGTGGTCGACCTCCTCGTCGATCCGGCCCTGGTCCCAGCCGAGGGCCTCGGCCATCAGCTCGGCGACCTGCGGCGCGGCGAGGACGCCGCGGTCGAAGGTCTCGATCGAGATCCGGGTACGCCGGGTCAGCACGTCGTCCAGGTGCCGGGCGCCCTCGTGGGTGACCGCGTAGACGACCTCGCCGGCGAGGTAGTCCTCGGCGTGGATCAGCGGCTCGGCGAGCTCGGGCCGGTCGGTGAGCAGGTCGAGGACCTCGTCGATCATGCCGCCGTAACGGCCGAGCAGGTGGTCGACCCGGGCCAGGTGCAGGCCGAAGGTCCGCGCCAGGGTGGCGCGCTGGTTGGTGCGGGTCTCGAAGCCGTGCGCGCCGAGCAGCGGCACCCGGTCGGTGATGCTCGGCCGGACCCCGCCGTCGAGCGCCTCCGCGGCCACGTCGACCGCGTCCTTCGCCATCACCCGGTACGTCGTCAGCTTGCCGCCCGCGATCAGCACCAGCCCGGGGACGGGCGCGACCACGGTGTGCTCGCGGGAGATCTTGGAGGTGGCCTCCTCCTCGCCCTTGAGCAGCGGGCGGAGACCGGCGTACACGCCCTCGACGTCGTCGTGGTCCAGCGGGTCCTTGAGCAGCGTGTTCACGTGCCCGAGGACGTAGTCGATGTCGGCGCGGGACGCGGCCGGGTGCGCGAGGTCGAGGTCCCACGGGGTGTCGGTGGTCCCGATGATCCAGTGCCGCCCCCACGGGATCACGAAGAGCACCGACTTCTCGGTCTTGGTGATGACGCCGGCCTCCGAGCGGATCCGGTCGCGCGGCACCACCAGGTGGATGCCCTTGCTGGCCTCGACCCGCAGTGCGCCGCGGCCGCCGACCAGGTCCTGGATCTCGTCGGTCCACACGCCGGCGGCGTTGATGACGACCTTGGCGCGGACGGTCAGCTCGACGTCGTTCTCCAGGTCGCGCGCCCGTACGCCGACGACCCGCTCGCCCTCCCGCAGGAAGCCGGTCACCTTCGTCCGCGACGCCACGTGGGCGCCGTACTGGGCGGCCGTGCGGGCGATGTTCATGACCAGGCGGGCGTCGTCGACCTGGCAGTCGTAGTAGCGGATCGCGCCGGTGAGCCGGTCGGTGCGCAGGTCCGGCGCCATCCGGGCGACCTGGCGGCGGAAGAGGTGTTTGTGCTTCGGGACGCCCATGTCGTACTTGCCGGCCATCGCCAGGCCGTCGTACAGGAGCAGGCCGGCGCCGACGTACGGGCGCTCCCAGGTGTGGTGCAGCGGGTAGAGGAACGGGACCGGGCGGACCAGGTGCGGGGCGAGCCGGGTGAGCAGCAGGCCGCGCTCCTCCAGCGCTTCGCGGACGAGTCCGAAGTCGAGCATCTCCAGGTAGCGCAGGCCGCCGTGCACCAGCTTGCTGGAGCGGCTGCTGGTGCCGCTGGCGAAGTCGCGCTGCTCGACCAGCGCGGTGGTGAGCCCCCGGGAGACCGCGTCCAGGGCCACCCCGGCTCCGACCACGCCCCCGCCGACCACGAGCACATCGACCTCGTCCGACCCCATCGCGGCCAACGCCTTCGCCCGCGAGTCCGGTCCGAGGTCCGCGATCAGGCTCATGCGGTCAGTCTGTCAGAGCCGAGCTACTGGACGACGACCTCGATGCGCTGGAACTCTTTGACCTCGGTGTAGCCGGTGGTCGCCATCGCGCGACGGAGGGCGCCGACGAGGTTCATGGTGCCGTCGGCGACGCGGGAGGGGCCGAAGAGGATCTCGGCCAGGGTGCCGACGGTCCCGATCTGCACGCGCTCTCCGCGGGGCAGCTCGGCGTGGTGGGCCTCCGCCCCCCAGTGGTAGCCGTGGCCGGGGGCGTCGGTGGCGCGGGCCAGCGGCGAGCCGATCATCACGGCGTCGGCGCCGCAGGCGATCGCCTTCGCGATGTCGCCGCTGCGGCCGATCGAGCCGTCGGCGATCACGTGCACGTAGCGGCCGCCGGACTCGTCCATGTAGTCGCGGCGGGCCGCGGCCACGTCGGCGACCGCGCTGGCCATCGGCACCGAGACGCCGAGCACCGCGTGCGTGGTGTGCGCCGCGCCGCCGCCGAACCCGACCAGGACGCCGGCAGCGCCGGTCCGCATCAGGTGCAGCGCGGCCTGGTGGGTCGCGCACCCGCCGACGATCACCGGTACGTCGAGCTCGTAGATGAACTCCTTGAGGTTCAGCGGCTCGGCCTGGCCGGAGACGTGCTCCGCGCTGACGGTGGTGCCGCGGATGACGAACATGTCGACACCGGCGTCCACGACGGTCTTGGCGAACTCCTTGGTGCGCTGCGGCGAGAGGGCGCCGGCCACGGTCACGCCGGCCTCGCGGACCTGACGCAGCCGCTCGGTGATCAGCTCGGCCTTGATCGGCTCGGCGTACACCTCCTGCATCCGGCGCACCGCGGCGTCGTCGTCGAGGCCGGAGATCTCCGCCAGCAGCGTCGCCGGCTCCTCGTACCGGGTCCAGAGACCCTCGAGGTTGAGCACGCCGAGGCCGCCGTGCTGACCGAACGCGATCGCGGTCTCCGGCGACATCACGGAGTCCATCGGCGCGGCCATGATCGGCAGGTCGAACCGGTAGGCGTCGATCTGCCAGGCCGTCGACACCTCTTCCGGGTCGCGGGTACGACGGCTCGGAACGATCGCGATGTCGTCGAAGGAATAGGCCCGACGGCCGCGCTTGGCGCGTCCGATCTCGATCTCAGTCACGGAGGGATCCTAGTGGCCCGAGTAATTGGGCGCTTCCACCGTCATCTGCACGTCGTGCGGGTGGCTCTCCTTGAGCGAGGCGGAGGTGATGCGGGTGAACCGGCCCTTCTCCTTCAGCTCCGGGATCGTCCGCGCACCGACGTAGAACATCGACTGGTTGAGGCCGCCGATGAGCTGGTGCGCGACCGCGGCGAGCGGGCCGCGGTACGCGACCTGGCCCTCGATGCCCTCGGGCACGATCTTGTCGTCGCTGGTGACCTCGGCCTGGAAGTAGCGGTCCTTGGAGTAGGACTTCTTGCCGCGGCTCGACATCGCCCCGAGCGAACCCATGCCGCGGTAGGACTTGAACTGCTTGCCGTTGACGAAGACGAGGTCGCCGGGCGACTCCTCGCAGCCGGCGAGCAGCGAGCCGAGCATGACCGACTCGGCACCGGCCACGATCGCCTTCGCGATCTCGCCGGAGTGCTTGAGACCGCCGTCGGCGATGACCGGTACGCCGGCCGGGCCGGCCGCCAGCGACGCCTCGTAGACGGCGCTCACCTGCGGGGCGCCCACCCCGGTGACGACCCGGGTGGTGCAGATCGAGCCCGGCCCGACGCCGACCTTGATGGCGTCCGCACCGGCGTCGACGAACGCCTGCGCACCGGCCCGGGTGGCGACGTTGCCGCCGATCACCTGGACGTGCTTGGTGGCCGGGTCGGTCTTGAGCCGCTGCACCATGTCGAGCAGCATCCGGACGTGGCCGTGGGCGGTGTCGGCGACGAGCACGTCGACCCCGGCCTCGATCAGCGTGGTGGCGCGCTCCCAGGCGTCGCCGAAGTAGCCGATCGCGGCGCCGACCATGAGACGGCCGTCGCCGTCCTGCGAGGCGTTCGGGAACTGCTCGCCCTTGACGAAGTCCTTGACCGTGATCAGCCCGGCCAGGCGGCCCTCGGCGTCGACGATCGGGAGCCGTTCGCGCTTGTGCTGGCGCAGGATCGCGGTGGCGTCCTCGCGGCTGATCCCGACCGGCGCTGTGATCAGCGGCATCGGGGTCATCACCTCGTCGACCTTGGTGGTGGCCCACTCCGCGACCGGGGTGAACCGCAGGTCGCGGTTGGTGATGATGCCGAGCAGCCTGTTGTCGAGGTCGACCACGGGAAGGCCGGAGACGCGGTACTCGCCGCAGGTCTGGTCGAGCTCCTCGAGGGTGGCGTCCGGGCCGATGGTGATCGGGTTGGAGATCATCCCGGTCTGGGTCCGCTTCACCAGGTCGACCTGGTAGGCCTGGTCCTCGGTCGAGAGGTTCCGGTGCAGCACGCCGATGCCGCCCTCGCGGGCCATCGCGATCGCCATCCGGGACTCGGTCACCGTGTCCATCGCCGCGCTGATCAGCGGCACCCGGATGCTGATCTCGCGGGTCAGCCGGGTGGTCGTGTCGATCTCGTTGGGATTGAGGTCGGAGAACCCGGGAAGGAGGAGGACGTCGTCGTAGGTGAGTCCGAGGGATGCGAACTTCTCGGGGACTTCGAAGGCCATGCTCCAGTCTAAGAGATGCGGAGGGGTGGTCTCGCCACCGGCTAGGAAGCCGCGAGACGGGTGATCGGACGCACGCCGGCGAGGCTGACGTGGACACTCAGCCCCTCGGGGGTCAGCCGGATCCGGCCGCGCATCCCGGAAGCGGCCAGCACGGGCACGACCCCCTCCTCGGTCGGCGGGGCCAGGAGCACCAGCTCGGCGGCGCCGCGCCCGGCCGCCAGCCCGCTGACCTGGCGCAGCAGCTGCCGGCCGATCCCGAGACGGCGCCACGCGGGTGCCACCTCGAGGCTCGCCTCCAACCCGTCGTCGACGAACGCGTGCAGGCGGGCGGCTCCGACGACGTGCACGCCGATCCTGGCCAGCACGGTCGACTCCTCGACCTCGTACTCGACCACCGAGGACCCGGCCGCCGACGCCGGCGGCGGCGCCGGTGTCCCCGCGACGCGGGCGCGCTCAGCGATCTCGGTCAGCGCCGCGGCGCGGACCTGCTCGGTCGCGGACCAGGTCACCCGCGCCCCGAGCAGCGCGGTGAGCTCGGCCCGCAGCGCTTCCGGCTCGTCCAGGACCCGCTGCACGGCGCGCAACCACGCCGTCGGCTGGTCGACGAGGTCGTGGGTGGCGCAGGGGACGACGCTCACCTCGTCTCCTCCCGCGCCACCCACGAGTTCCACGACCGCCGCGGCGGTCCAGCTCTCGGGCGTCTCGACGACCAGGTCGTCGGTCACGGCGCCCAGCTCCGGGTAGATCTGGAGCGCGAGAATGTTCACGCCGGCGTCCCCGCAGTGCTGCGCAAGCCTGGCGAGGGCACCCGGCGTGTCCGCAAGTCGCGTCCTCACCCGGTAGTACATGCACAGATCGTGCCGAAGCCGTGTTGCCTGTCGGCTGCGGCTCGGTTACGGGCAGGTCAACAACGGCTCACACGTGCGAGACTCGGGGACATGGACGCTGTCACGGCGGCGTTCGCCGCGGTCCCGCGCACCGGCTTCCTGCGCTGGGAGTCCCGCGACCGGGCAGGCGTGGACGCCCCGGTCGCGATCGGGCACGGCCAGACCAACTCGCAGCCGCGGACGGTGGCGGACATGCTGCGCCTGCTGGAGGTCCTGTCCGGGCAGCGGGTCCTCGACGTGGGCGCCGGCTCCGGCTGGACGACGGCGCTGCTGGCCGCGCTGGTCGGCCCGACCGGCCGGGTCCTCGGGGTCGAGCTGCTCCCCGACCTGGCCGCCTGGGGCGGGGAGAACGTACGCCGGGCCGGCTGCCCGTGGGCCTCGGTGCGGGCGGCGGACCCGGGCGTGCTCGGCCTGCCCGACGGGGCGCCGTACGACCGGATCCTGGTGTCGGCGGAGGCCGACGAGATCCCGGCCGCGCTGCTGGACCAGCTCGCCGACGACGCCCGGATGGTGCTGCCCGTGCGCGGGACGATGACGCTGGTGGTGCGCACGGCCGGCGCCGACCGGGTCAGCGAGCACGGGCGCTACCGGTTCGTCCCGCTCCTCGGCTGGCGCCAGGGGTGAGCGGGTGAAGCCGGCCCCAACGCGGTCGGCGGCTCCCAGCCCGGGGGGCCGAACAGGTAGCCGGCCCGTTCCCGCCAGGTCCGGGCGGCCCGGACGTTGCGGATGATCTGGCCGTAGTCGCCGTACTGGAGCTTGAGCATGTTGTAGGTCTCGACCGGCTTGGTCAGCCCGTACGTCGGCTTCTGCTTCTCCTCGACGAAGGTGCCGAACATCCGGTCCCAGACGATCAGGATGCCGGCGTAGTTCTTGTCCAGGTACTCGGGGTCGGAGCCGTGGTGGACGCGGTGGTGCGACGGCGTGTTCATCACCAGCTCGAACGGCCGCCAGAGCTTGCCGATCATCTCGGTGTGGGTGAAGAACTGGTAGATCAGGTTGAAGCCGAACGCCACGTAGATGGTCCACGGCGCGAAGCCGAGGAAGGGCAGCGGGAGCCAGAAGAAGAACTCGAACCACGGGTTCCACTTCTGCCGCAGCGCGGTCGCGAAGTTCATGTACTCGCTGGAGTGGTGCGCCTGGTGCGCCGCCCAGCCGACGTTGACCCGGTGCACGAACCGGTGCGACCAGTAGAACGCGAGGTCGACGCCGAGGATCAGCAGCACCCAGTACCACCAGGTGTCCGTGGGCAGCGCGAACGGGCTGAGGTGCACGAACACCGCCGTGTAGACGAAGAACGAGCCGACCTTCAGCGCCAGGCTGAAGAAGAGCGAGAGCGCCCCCATCCCGATGCTGGTGCGGGCGTCAGGGCCGTGGTAGCCGGTCCGCTCCTGGCCGAGGAGGGTGTCGTCGTGGTCGAGCCACTTCAGCGCGGCGAGCTCGATCAGGATGGTGAGGACGAAGAACGGGATCGCGTAGGTGACCGGGTTCTTCATCGGGTCGAGCAGGTCGTGCACGGCGTCCTCCAAGATATGACTCGCGGGTAAGTTACCACGGGTTCATATCCCGCGCTAGGGTGTCCGCATGACCGCGGGCACCAAGGGCGTCGCACGCGCCGATCGCGAGGCGCAGATCGTCGAGATCGCCTGCCGCGCCTTCGGCGAGGCCGGGTACGCCGCCACCTCGGTCGCCGGGATCGCCGCCGCCGCGGGGATCTCCAAACCGCTGATCTACAACTACTTCGGCTCCAAGGACGGCCTGCACGCGGTCTGCCTGGAGCACGCCGCCTCGGTGCTCTGGACCGAGTTCGAGCGCAGCGCGCACACCGGGACCGTCGGCCTGGCCCGGGCGATCGTCACCCTGGACGGCATGTTCCAGGCACTCGCGCCGCAGCCGTGGATCTGGCGGCTCGTCTTCGACCCGACGGCGCCGACCGAGGGGCCGAGGCGGGAGGCCTACCTCGCCTACGAGCGCCGGCTGTTCACGCTCGGCGAGGACGGCGTGACCGAGCTGATGAGGCTCGCCGGCAACGACGACAGCGGCGACACCTCGGCGATGCACGCCGTCTGGGAGAGCATGTTCCGCGCGCTGGTGAACTGGTGGCTCGACCACCCCGACGTCTCCCCCGGTGCGATGACCGACCGGTGCATCCGGCTCTTCGGCACCGTCTTCGGCGACGTCGACCGCGCGGTGCTGACGGCCGTCGGACGCTAGGTCGCGCCTCAGGCCGACGCCGGGACGCCCGGGAGCTCGAAGTCGATCGCGCCGAAGCGCTCCAGCGGCACGTCGAGGGCCTCCGGCCAGGCGAGCACCGCCTCGCCGTGGATCCGCAGGATCTCGGCGAGCAGGTCGGCCGGGTCGGCGAAGTCGGACGGCTCCAGCGGCTCGTGCACCTGCAGGTAGCTGCCGTCGCCGTCGCGGTGCGCGGTCACCAGGACCACCGGGCTGTTGGCGAGCATCGCCACCCGGGCCGACCCGAACGACCCCATCACCTGGCGACCGAGGAACTCGACCGGCGTCTGGCCGGCCACGTCCGGGGCCATCGCCATGATCACGCCCGGCTTCATCTCCTCGACCAGCGCCGCGGTCCCGCCGGACGCCGGGCGCACGGTCGCGCCCTTCGCGACGACCTTCATGTGCTGGCGGGCCAGCGCGCGCTCGTCGTCGATCACCCAGGGAGCGGTGAGCACGGTGACCTCGACCCCGTGCCGCTTCAGCGACCCGAACACGCCCTCGAAGCGGTGGTGGTGCATGAAGCTGAGGACGACCGGGCGGCTGGTGTCGCGGCGGGTGGTCAGCCACTCGACCCCGCGCACCTCCTGCCGCATGGTCTTCCGCGGGTGGTACCGCATGTACCGCCGCTCGATGGCCGCCACGGCGTGGGCCCGGGCCAGCGCGGGGATCTCGTCGGCTCGGGAGGACTCCCCGAGCAGGAAGGTCATCGCCAGCTCGTTGTACTCGCGGTACCAGGGCCGGTCGTAGATCTTCCCCACCCGGCGACGGGCCACGGCCGGGACGAAGCGCGCGGGCATCAGGGCCCGCACGTGCTGCAGGGCGTCGGTCATCGAGGGCACGCGCGGAATCTAACAGCGGGCGCGGGGCCGCGAAGGCGAAACGGACCCAACGGACCCAGTCGGGCCGGCCCCGGAAGAAGCCTCGGGAGAACCCCCGGAAATGCAGCGCTGCCGCACCGGGAGTCCGGTGCGGCAGCGGCTGTTCGTGCTGGGGAGGCCGGCCTCAGTGGCCGTGACCGTGGCCGTGACCGGCCGCGGCGGGCTCCTCCTCGACGGGCTTGTCGACGACCAGCGTCTCGGTCGTGAGCAGCATGCCCGCGATCGAGGTCGCGTTGGTCAGGGCCGACTTGGTGACCTTGACCGGGTCCAGGACGCCCTGGGCGACCAGGTCGCCGTACTCGCCGGTGGCGGCGTTGTAGCCGGTGCCGGGACCGCCCTCGCGGACCTTGGAGACGATGACGTAGCCGTTCTCGCCCCCGTTCTCGGCGATCCAGCGGAGCGGCTCGTCGACGGCCTTGCGGACGATCCGGACGCCGAACGCCTCGTCGCCGGTCAGGCCGAGGTCGTCGTCGAGCACCGCGGCGGCGTGGATGATCGCGGAGCCACCGCCGGGGACGATGCCCTCCTCGATCGCGGCGCGCGTCGCGGAGACGGCGTCCTCGATCCGGTGCTTCTTCTCCTTGAGCTCCACCTCGGTGGCGGCGCCGACCTTGACGACGCAGACGCCGCCGGCCAGCTTGGCCAGCCGCTCCTGCAGCTTCTCGCGGTCCCAGTCGGAGTCGCTGGCGTCGATCTCGGCCTTGATCTGGTTGACCCGACCGGCGACCTCGGCGGCGTCACCGGCGCCCTCGACGATCGTGGTGTTGTCCTTGGTCACCACGACGCGGCGGGCGGTGCCGAGCACGTCGAGGCCGACCTGGTCGAGCTTGAGACCGACCTCGGGGGCGACGACCTGCGCGCCGGTGAGGACCGCGATGTCCTGCATCATCGCCTTGCGGCGGTCACCGAAGGCCGGCGACTTCACCGCGACGGCGTTGAACGTGCCGCGGATCTTGTTCACGACCAGGGTGGACAGGGCCTCGCCCTCGATGTCCTCGGCCAGGATGAACAGCGGCTTCCCGGCCTGGATGACCTTCTCCAGCAGCGGGAGCAGCTCGGCGATCGCCGAGATCTTGCCCTGGTGCAGCAGGATGTACGGGTCGTCGAGGACGGCCTCCATCGACTCCGGGTCGGTCACGAAGTACGGCGACAGGTAGCCCTTGTCGAACTGCATGCCCTCGGTGAAGTCGAGCTCGGTGCCCATGGTGTTGGACTCCTCGACGGTGATGACACCGTCCTTGCCGACCTTGTCGAAGGCCTGCGCGAGCAGCGCGCCGATCTCCTCGTCGCGGCTGGACACGGTCGCGACCGCGGCCATCTCCTCGACCGAGTCGACCTCGCGGGCCGCGTCGGACAGCGCGTCGGACAGCGCCGCGGCGGCGGCGTCCATGCCGCGCTTGAGACCCATCGGGTTCACGCCGGCCGCGACCGCGCGCAGACCCTCGTGGACCATCGCCTGGGCCAGCACGGTCGCGGTGGTGGTGCCGTCACCGGCGACGTCGTTCGTCTTGGTGGCGACCTCCTTGGTCAGCTGGGCGCCGAGGTTCTCGAACGGGTCGTCGAGCTCGACCTCGCGAGCGACGGTGACGCCGTCGTTGGTGATCGTGGGGGCGCCCCACTTCTTGTCGAGGACGACGTAGCGGCCCTTGGGGCCGAGGGTCACCTTGACGGTGTTGGCGAGGGCGTCGACGCCCCGCTCGAGAGCGCGTCGCGCGTTCTCGTCGAACTCAAGAATCTTGGGCACTGTTTCTCCTAGAAAGCAGTTGTGTGCCTGAGAACGCGCGGTGGCGCGTCCTCAGGCACACGACCTGATGGTTCAGGAAATGACGGCGAGGACGTCGCGCGCGGAGAGGATCAGGTACTCCGAACCGGCGTACTTGACCTCGGTGCCGCCGTACTTGCTGTAGATGACCTTGTCGCCGACGGCGACGTCCATCGGGATGCGCTCGTCGCCGTCCTCGTTGAACCGACCCGGGCCGGTCGCCACGACGAGGCCCTCCTGGGGCTTCTCCTTGGCGGTGTCCGGGATGACCAGGCCAGAGGCCGTGGTCTGCTCGGCGTCGAGCGGCTGCACGAGGATCCGGTCCTCGAGGGGCTTGATGTTGACCGACACGATGTCGACCTCCACTTTCACGCTTCGTTGGTGGTGGTTCACGTTTGCCGCCTGCGGTGTCGGCACGCCGTCGCGGGGGTCGTACCTCGGACGCAGGCGCTGGCAGACTCACGGGGAGAGTGCCAGCACCGAACTTAGCACTCGACCCGATCGAGTGCCAACGGCGGCCCCCACCGTGCCGTCGGCGCCACCCCGACCCGCGATGATGGCTCCGTGGACCTCGACGCGTTCCGGTGGCTGCTCACCCCCGAAGGCCAGCGGCTGTTGGCCCGCGCCGCCGACGCGCCCGCCGATCCGCTGCGTGCCAGCGCGTCGCTGCGCCGGCACGGGACCGCGGAGCAGGTGGCCGCGGCACTGACCCAGGCCCGCCTGCGCGAGCGGGCCGCCGACAAGTTCGGCGACCTGGCCGCCCGGATGTACTTCACCCCCGACGGGCTCGAGCAGGCGACCCGGCAGCCGGTGGCCGAGCACCGCGCCGCCCGGCTCGTGGCCGCCGGGACCTCCTCGGTCATCGACCTCGGCTGCGGCATCGGCGGCGACCTCGTCGCCGCGGCCCGCGCCGGGATCACCGCGGCCGGCGTCGACCTCGACCCGCTCCGGGTCGAGGTGGCCCGGGCCAACCTGGCAGCCCTGGACCTCGGCGGTGCGGTCGCGGTCGCGGACGCCACGACGGTCGACCACTCCCCCTTCGACGTCGCCTTCGCCGACCCGGCACGGCGCTCGGCGCGCGGCCGCAGCTTCGTCGTGGACGACTGGACCCCGCCGTGGCCGTTCGTCGAGGACCTGCTCCGGCGCACCTCCTGCGTGAAGGTCGCTCCAGGCATCCCGCACGCCCTGGTGCCCGCGGGTGTGGAGGCCGAGTGGGTCAGCGACCACGGCGAGGTGAAGGAGGCCGCGCTCTGGTCCGGTGCGCTGGCCACGGTCGCACGCCGGGCGACGGTCATCGGCAGCGGCGGCCTGGCCACCCTGACCGAGGAGGACGACCCCGGGGCGGAGGTGCGCGCGGTCGGCGACTACCTCTACGAGCCGGACGGCGCGGTGATCCGGGCCGGGCTGGTGACCGCGGTCGCCGCCGGCGTCGGCGGCGGGCTGGTCGACCCGCACATCGCCTACGTCACCGCCGACGACGCCTTCCGGACGCCGTTCGCGCGGTCCTACCGGGTCGTCGAGGAGCTGCCCTACCGGGAGAAGCAGCTGCGCGCCGCCCTGCGCGAGCGCGGCATCGGCCGGCTGACCATCAAGAAGCGCGGCGTCGACGTGGTGCCCGAGGAGCTCCGCAAGCGACTGGCGCCGACCGGTGACGCCGAGGGCACGATCGTGCTCACCCGGGTCGCCGGCCAGGGCACCTGCCTGCTGGTCCAGCCGTTCTGATCCCGGCCTCCGGGACCTACTTCCAGACGCGGAGGTAGTCGACGCTCAGCGTGGCCGGGACCGGCGCCTTGCCGGTGTAGGTGTTGCCGTTGACGCCGAGCGCCGCCGTGAAGGCCGCGATGTAGGGCTTCTGGAAGGCCGGGTCCCCGGAGGTGTTGACCAGGCAGCTCTTGCCGTTGACGAAGATCTCCAGGCGCTTGGCCGACCACTCGAGCCGGTAGGTGTTCCAGACCCCGCGGTTGGCGGTGCAGTTCCAGGCGGTGTTGGTGCCGACCAGGTTGCCGGCGGCGTCGGCGGCGTAGTGCAGGAACGGCACCGAGAGCGTCGGGTACTGCGAGTAGGTCTCGGAGATGTCGATCTCGCCGGCCCAGGGCCAGTACGCCGGGTCGGTGGTGGGCGCGACCCGGTCGTCGGGCCAGAGCCAGAACGACTCCTGCAGGCCGGGCGCGGTGGTGGCGGTGTTCTTGATCCGCGCCTCCCAGCGGCCGTACTGCTGGGAGAACATGTGGTAGCTGGAGACCATCCCGGAGCCGTACTGGGCCAGGGTCGGGTTGCTCGCGCCGCACAGCACCGGGGTGGCCAGCTTGCGCACGACCAGGTTGAGCGCGCCGTTGGCGACGTTGACGGTGCTGGGGTCGTCGAGGTGGCAGGTCTGCGCCGCTCCCTGGGCGCCCTCCACGCCGGTGCGGAAGTTGGTCTGCGGCAGCCACTTGGTGCGGTCCAGGGAGGTGCCGCCGAAGTCGTCGACGAAGCTGCACGACCACAGGGTGCCGTCGGCCTTGGCCGGCCGGGTCCCGCACGCGTCGGACGACGGCGTCGGCGTCGGGGTCGGCGTCGGCGTCGGGGTCGGCGTCGGGGTCGGCTTGGTCTTGCCGGTCGACCGGGTCACGGTCAGGGTGCGCGCGGCGCTGTACCGCCCGGAGGTGCCCACGCGGTACGACGTCGTGCCGACCACCACCGGGGCGGTCGCACGGTAGGTGCCCTTGCGGACCGCGGCGCGGCGGACCAGGACCCACCGGCTGCCGGCCTTGCGCTCGACCCGGACCTTGTGGGCGGGACCGGTGACCCGGCCCTTCACCACGACGGCCGAGCCGACGTGGCGGACGCTGATCGGCTTCACGGTCACCTGCCGCTCCGAGGCGGCGGCCGCCGGGCCGGCGGCCGCGAAGGTGCCGGCCAGCGTCAGGACGACGGCGATGGCGAGCTTCTGCATGGTGGTTCCTCCCTCTGCGAGGGACGAACCCGCGGGCGCGCACGCCTGCCGTTCCCACTCGTTCCCTCGTTCGCGGGATCGAGCGTAGTACTTTATGTCCGATTTGTCACTATTGGGAAAAAGGGGCGTTTAGTCCCCTTCTTTGGGGTCAGGGTCCGGCGAGAAGCTCGTCGAGCTTCTCGTAGCCCTCGACGATCCCGTGCTCCATGCCGCTGGCGACCATCGCGTCGCGCTCCTCGACGCTCGAGCCGATGCTGCGGTTGACCAGCCGGGTACGCCCGCCGGGCAGCGCCTCGAACCGGGCGATCTCCAGCGCCACGCCGTCCGGGAATCCGGCGTAGGTGAACGTCTGCACGATCCGCTCGTTCTCGCGGATCTCGTGGAAGGACCCGTAGAACTCGAAGGCGTCCTCGCCGCGGCGGTGCGTGTACGCCCACCGGCCGCCGGTGCGCGCGTCCCACTCCTCGACGGTCATCTCCAGGTCGCGCGGCCCCAGCCAGCGCGCCAGCAGCTCCGGGTCGACGTGCGCGCGGAAGACCTTCTCCGGCGGGGCGTCGAACTCGCGGACCAGGTCGATCCAGGGCACGCCCTCGGGGGCTTCGATCGTCGTCTCGTGCGTGCTGGTGCTCGTGTTCGTGCTCATCGCTCTCACTCCTCGTCCATCGTGGCCAGGACGGCGTCCAGGCGCTGGAATCGCTCCTCGGCGGTCCGCCGGTAGCGCTCGATCCACTTCGTCATCAGGTCGAAGACCTCCGCCTCCAGGTGCACGGGCCGGCGCTGGGCATCGCGTGAACGGCTCACCAGGCCGGCGTCCTCGAGCACCTTGAGGTGCTTGGAGACCGCCTGCAGCGAGACGTCGTACGACGCACCGAGCTCGCCGACCGTCGCGTCGGCGACCGCGAGCCGGGCGACGATGTCGCGCCGGGTCGGGTCGGCGAGCGCGCCGAAGACCTTGGTCAGCCGGTCGTCCGGTGCGGGAAGGCCCATGTACCTGCTCCTTGCTCAACTCATCGGTTGAACAACCATGCCCCCGCCGTTCTCTCTTTGTCAACCATTTGGTTGATAAAGGTCAGCAGCCGTGCCTCGGCACTCCGCGCACCGTCACCGGCAGCCGGCCCGGAGCCGGGTCCCGGCCGAGCAGGAACCGCACCACCGCACGCATCGCCGCCGGCGTCTGCCCGTACGACGCCAGCCGCACCCGCCCGACGCTCCGGCCGAGCACCCCCGGCCGGTCCAGCGCGACCACGACCGCGGCCCGCGCCCGGCCCGGGACCGGCGTCCGCACGGTGAGGGCGATCTTCGGGCCGGTCCCGAGACCCAGTCCCTCGACGCGGGCGGCCCGCCGGAACGCGCCCACCGCAGCCGGGGCCCCGGTCACACGGACCGCCCGCGGGACGACCCGCCCCCGGCAGGGACCGGAGACGGAGGTCAGCGCGGCGCTCGCGAGCCGCCGGGCAGCCTCGGCGCCGGAGCCGAACGGGGCCGGCCGGGCGCGGTCGCGCTGGTCGAGCAGCGCCGCGATCATCCGGGTCGCCGCCTGGTCGAGCCGCGCCTGCGGCAGCCGGCCGCGGCGGACGGCGGTGACGATCCCGTTGCGGGCCGCGCGGGCGTCGGCGGGCATGAGCACGACGTCGCTGCCGGCCAGCAGGGTGCGCCAGCCGACGACCCGGCTCGGGTAGCGGTCCGCGACCCCGTGCATGCCGAGCGCGTCGGTCATCACCAACCCGTCGAAGCCGAGGTCGTGGCGGAGCAGGCCGGTGATCACCTTGCGGGACACCGAGGCCGGCACGCCCGGGTCGACCGCGCGGATGTCGAGGTGGCCGATCATCACCGCGCCGGCGCCCGCCGCGATCGCCCGCCGGAACGGCACCAGGTCGCCTGCCATCAGCCGGGCCAGCGTCTTGTGCTGGACCGGCAGCGCCAGGTGGCTGTCGGTGCGCACCGACCCGTGGCCCGGGAAGTGCTTGAGGACGCCGACCACGCCCGCGTCGGCGAGGCCCTGCTGGGCCGCGACCACCTGGACCGCGACCGCCTTCGGGCGCGACCCGGCCGACCGGCTGCCGATGGCGGGGTCGCTCGCACCGGCGGTCACGTCGGCGACCGGGGCGAGCACGACGGTGAAACCGGCCGCGACCATCTCCTCGCCGAGCGCGCGGTAGGCCGCCCGGGTGAGGTCCGGTCGCCGGGCCGCGCCGGCCCCGAGGAACGCGCCGAAGCCGGTCACCGGTGCCCCGAGGCGGCTGACGGTGCCGCCCTCCTGGTCCACCCCGAGGAAGGCCGGGTAGCCGCGGGCCTCGACGACCTTCGCGACCGCCCGGTTCACGCCCCGGATCTGCGCCGGGGAGGTGATGTTGTGCGCGACCGGGACGACCCCGCCGAGGTGGAGGTCACGGACCAGCGCGACCGGCGCCCTGGTGCCGGCGTACGAGGCCACGATCACCTGGCCCGCCTTCTCGGCGAGGGTCATCCCGGCCACCAGCTGCGCCGCGCGCTGTGCCGAGGTCGTCGAGGCGGCGAGGGCGGCGCGCGGGCCGGTGGCCGGGCCGGCGGACGGCTCGGGGCGCTGCGCCTGCGTCGGCGCAGTCACCGCCACGGCCGCGGTCACGGCGAGCAGCGCTCCCCCGACCAGGGCGGCACGGACGGGATGGCTCGGCGACTTCACCGCCGCATCGTGTCAAAGCCGACCTTGCGGAGCCGTCATCCCGCGCCGAGGCGGGCCAGCTCGTCCCCGATGGTGGTGTCCTCGCCGTGGCCGGTGTGCACGATCGTCTCGGGCGGGAGCGCGAACAGCCGGTCCCGGATCGACTCCACGATCACGTCGGCGTCGCTGAACGAGCGCCCCGTCGCTCCCGGCCCCCCGTGGAACAGGGTGTCGCCGGTGAAGACGCAGCCGAGCTCGGCGGCGTAGAAGCAGACCGCCCCCGGGGCGTGCCCGGGCGTGTGCAACACCGACAGGGTGGTGCCGCCGACGTGGATCTCCTGACCGTCGGCGAGGTCGACGTCCCACAGCTCGTCGGCGTGGGTGAGCTCCCAGAGCGGCTTGTCGTCGGGGTGCAGCAGGATCGGCGCACCCTGCCCGTCATTGGCCTCCTCGCGCAGCGCGGGCGCCACTCTGACGTGGTCGTCGTGCGCGTGCGTGCAGAGGATCGCCCGGACCTTCCGGCCGGCCACCACCTTCAGGATGCCGGCGACGTCGTGCGGCGCGTCGATGACGACGCACTCCTCGTCGTCGCCGAGGACCCAGACGTTGTTGTCGACGTCGAAGGTCTGGCCGTCCAGGCTGAACGTGCCGGTGGTGACGCCGTGGTCCACCCGCGCCGTCACAGGACCACGACCGACCGGAGCACGTCGCCGTGGTGCATCTTCTCGAAGGCGGCCTCGATGTCGTCGATGCCGATCTCCTCGCTCACGAACGCGTCCAGGTCGAGCCGGCCCTGCCGGTAGAGGTCGACCAGCACCGGGAAGTCGCGCGAGGGCAGGCAGTCGCCGTACCAGCTGGACTTGAGCGCGCCGCCGCGCCCGAAGACGTCGATCAGCGGGAGGTCCGGGACCTTCATGTCCGGGGTCGGCACCCCGACCAGGACGACCGTGCCCGCCAGGTCGCGGGCGTAGAACGCCTGCTTCCAGGTCTCCGGCCGGCCCACCGCCTCGATCACCACGTCCGCGCCGAAGCCGCCGGTGAGCTCCTGGATCGCGGCGACCACGTCACCGGACCCGGCGTTGACCGTGTGCGTCGCGCCCAGGTTCCGGGCCCACTCCAGCTTCCGGTCGTCCAGGTCCACCGCGATGATCGTCCCGGCCCCGGCCAGCGCCGAGCCCGCGACCGCGGCGGCGCCGACGCCGCCGCAGCCGATCACCGCGACGCTCTTGCCGCGGGTCACGCCACCGGTATTGATCGCCGCACCGATGCCGGCCATCACCCCGCAGCCGAGCAGGCCGACCGCGGCCGGGCGGGCGTCGGGGTCGACCTTGGTGCACTGGCCGGCGGCGACCAGCGTCTTCTCCGCGAAGGCACCGATGCCGAGCGCCGGCGACAGCTCGGTGCCGTCCTCCAGCGTCATCTTCTGGGTCGCGTTGAAGGTCGCGAAGCAGTACTGCGGCTCGCCGCGGTTGCAGGCCCGGCAGTCACCGCAGACCGCGCGCCAGTTCAGGATCACGAAGTCACCGGGCGCCACCGCGGTGACGTCCGGGCCGACGGCCTCGACGATCCCGGCGGCCTCGTGGCCGAGCAGGAACGGGAAGTCGTCGTTGATCCCGCCCTCCCGGTAGTGCAGGTCGGTGTGGCAGACCCCGCAGGCCTGGATCTTCACCACCGCCTCGCCGGGCCCGGGGTCCGGCACGTTGATCGTGACGACCTCGACCGGGGCGCCCTTGCTGCGCGCCACCACCGCACGGACCTGCTGCATGCGCTCACTCCTCGCTCGCGGAAACCTGGTCCGACCCTCTCACCCGGTCCCGCGGAAAGTCCCGTACCGGCTGCAACCTTTTTCGGCGACACGACGTCAAGGAGGGCGAAGGAGGTGGACGATGCCCACGCTCACCGGAGAGCCTGCGGGGGTGACCGGACGACCCCGCGACGCCAGGCCCGAGTTCGAGGCCTGGATGGCGGCCCGCCAACGCAGGCTGCTGACCACGGCGTACCTGCTGACCGGCGACGCCCACGCCGCCGAGGACCTGCTGCAGACCGCGCTCGCCAAGGTCTACCTGTCCTGGGACCGGGTGTCCGCGGCGCAGTCCGTCGACGCCTACGCCCGCAAGATCCTGGTCAACGAGCACACCTCGGGCTGGCGCCGGCTCTGGCGGCACCGCGAGGTCGTCGCCGACACCAGCACGTACGTCGTCCCGGTGGACGACGAGCAGTACGACGGCGTCCGGGACGCCCTCTGGGCAGCCGTCCGCGGACTGCCCGAGCGACAGCGCGCGGTCGTCGTGCTCCGGTACTACGAGCAGCTCTCCGAGAAGGAGACCGCGGAGGCGCTCGGCGTCACCACCGGGACCGTGAAGTCCCAGGCGAGCCGCGCTCTCGCCACCCTGCGCCAGCACCTCGACTCCGGGACGGAGGCACCGCGATGAGCACCGAGCACGACCTGACCGAAGCGCTGAGCCACGAGGCCGAGCGGTTCACCCGGAAGGAAGCGGCCGCCGTCTCCCTCGACGGCGTCCTGGCCCGCGCCGGGGAGATCCGCCGCGGCCGCCGGCTGCGCGCCACCCTGGCGATGGCCGCGGTCGTGCTCGCGGTCGCCGTACCGGTCGGCATCAAGGTCCTCGACGACCCCGCCGCTCCGCCGCGGCCGCCGGTGCCGGCCGTCACGCCGGACCCGAGCCCGTTGTCGCTCGACAACCTGCCGACCGGCCAGGCCCCGAAGGTCACCTACGCCGAGGGCGGCACCCTGCACGACCCGGACGGCGGCACCTTCGACCTCGGCGCGCGGCCGTCGTACCTGGCGCGCTTCGACGGCGGCGTCCTGATCGGCGCCGACGACCGCGTCCGGGTCCAGGGAGTCAGCGGGAACTCCTCCGGCACCCGTCCGCTCTCCGGCGGGTTCGCGGTCTCCCCCGCCGGCCACGTCGCCGCGTTCGCGCAACCCGACGGCACCGTCGTCGCGGTGCAGGGCGAGAACGGGGAGTTCACCGACCTGGGCCGGATCACCGGCGCCGGCACCGGCGGCCTGGAGATCGCCGCGGTCGACGGCGGCTGCGACCGTGCGCTCGACGACGGCTGCACGGTCTACGTGAACCAGCGCGACGAGCACTCCCGGGTCTGGGCGCTCACCCCCGGCGCCGCTCCCGAGGTCGAGCGACGCGGCCTGATCACCCTCGTCGACCTGAGCAGCCGCGGCCGGTTCGCCGGGTACACCAAGGTGACGGACGACGGCTCGTGCTCGGGCCTGGTGGAGCCGGACGGGACCCTGTGGTGGTCGACCTGCGAGCACCGGTTCTTCTCGTTCTCGCCGGACGGCAAGCGCCTGGTCGGCGCCGGACCGTACGGCGACGGCGCGGGCGACGGCCGGCTCGCCGTCCTCGACACGGACAGCGGCAAGACCAGGCTGGAGCTGTCGACCACCACCGCCGCCGTGATCACCCAGACCCGCTGGGAGGACCAGGACCACGTGCTCGCGGTCGTGCTCCAGGGCGACCGCGCGGCGGTACTGCGGATCGGGCTCAGCGGCGAGCGCGAGTACGCCGTCGTGCCGGTGAAGGTGACCGAGGACTACGTCGCCCCGTTCCTGCTGGCCGACCGCTGATCCGGACACCTCCCGGGGGAGACTGTCCCCCGGGAGGTGAGCGATGACCTGGTTCCGCCGCGCGCGGGTGCGCCTGCGGGTGGTCGTGCTGCTCTGGGCCGTCATCGCCGTCCTCTCGATCGCCGGCGCCACCTGGGTCCTGTACGACGAGAAGGCACCGGCGCAGCGACTCTCGCTGAACTGCCTGCCGTTCCAGCCGGCGAAGGACGTGGCCGGCCTGAACCGGCAGATCGCCCGGTACCGCGCCCAGCCGGGGTTCGTGGGTGCCGACGTCGGGGCCAGCGCGACCCTGTCCGACGGGCGCTCGCTCTGGGTCTTCGGCGACACTCTGCGCCCGAAGCGGTCGGAGGGTCCGCGGTTCGTGCGCAACTCGATGCTGATGTTCTCGCCGGGCTGCGCGACCGTGGTCATGCCGAGCGACCACGGCGCCGTCGTCCCGGACCGGAAGGACGGGGTCGGCTACTGGCCGATGGACCTGGTCGCGGTCCCCCGCGGCGACCACGACCTGGTCGGGGTCAGCCTGCAGCGGGTCCGGGCGACCGGGAAGGGCGTGTTCGACTTCGAGATCCTCGGGCCGTCGTACGCGCTGTTCTCGGTGAAGCCGGGCAAGGCCCCCGAGCTGCTGCTGGTCAGCGACCGCGGCCCGGACAGCACCGACCCCACCAAGCCGCTGTGGGGCGCGGCGCTGGAGGAGGCCGACGGCTGGCTGTACGTCTACGGCACCGCGAACCCGGACCCGAAGACCGTCTTCGGCCGGTCGCTGCGGGTGGCCCGGGTCCGCCCCGAGCAGGTCGGCCTGCCCGACCACTGGCAGTACTGGGACGGGACGACCTGGCAGGCCGAGGAGTCCCGCGCCGCCGAGCTGATCGGCGCGGTCGGCGGCGTCTCCCAGGTGCTCTCGGTCTTCCACCGCGGCAAGGACTGGTACGCCGTCAGCAAGCGCGACGAGCTCCTCGGCACCGACCTGGTGATCTGGAAGGCGCCCGGCCCGACGGGCCCGTTCACCCCGAGCGCGCCGCTCGCCACCCTGCCGTCGAACTCCTCCGACGGACTGCTCCGGTACATGCCACTGGCCCACCCCGACCTGCTGCCCTCACCGGACCAGCTGGTGGTCTCCTACAGCCGCAACGTCTCCGACCTGACCCGCCTGCTCGAGAACCCGCACCTGTACCGCCCCGAGTTCCTCCAGGTGCCGCTCCCCTAGGCCGGAATCAACGTCAGCGCAGGACGAGCTCGACCGGCATCGAGGAGTCGGCGGGGAGGTCCAGCGCGGAGGGGGTGCGACCGCGGGCGACCATCTCGGACCCGAGGGCCGCGACCATGGCGCCGTTGTCGGTGCAGAGGCCGGGGCGCGGGACCCGGACGCGCAGGCCCTTCGCCTCGGCCCGCTCGACGGCCATCGCGCGCAGCCGCGAGTTCGCGGCCACCCCGCCGCCGATGAGGATGTCCTCGATGCCCTGGGTCACCGCGGCGTCGACCGCCTTGCGGGTCAGGACGTCGCAGACCGCCTCCTGGAACGACGCCGCCACGTCCGCCACCGGGACCGGCTCGCCGGACGCCTCGCGGGCCTCCACCCAGCGCGCCACCGCGGTCTTCAGGCCGGAGAACGAGAAGTCGAACCGGTGCCGCTCCAGGTCGCGCCGCGACGTGAGGCCGCGCGGGAAGTCGATCGCGACCGAGTCACCCTCGCGGGCGCTCCGGTCGATGTGCGGGCCACCGGGGAACGGCAGCCCGAGGAGCCGGGCCACCTTGTCGAAAGCCTCGCCGGCCGCGTCGTCGATCGTCGACCCGAGCGGCGTCACGCCGGTGGTCACGTCGTCGACCCGGAGCAGCGAGGAGTGCCCGCCGGAGACGAGCATCGCCAGGCACGGGTCCGGCAGCGGGCCGTGCTCGAGCTGGTCGACCGCCACGTGCGCGGCCAGGTGGTTCACGCCGTACAGCGGCTTGCCGAGGCTCAGCGCCAGCGACTTCGCCGCCGCCACGCCGACGAGCAGCGCGCCGGCCAGGCCCGGACCGGCCGTCACCGCGATCGCGTCCACGTCCCCGAGCCGGACACCGGCCGTCTCGCAGGCCCGCTCCAGGGTCGGCACCATCGCTTCCAGGTGCGCCCGCGACGCGACCTCCGGTACGACGCCGCCGAAGCGCGCGTGCTCCTCCACCGACGAGGCGACCGCGTCGGCGAGCAGGGTGTGGCCGCGGACGATGCCGATGCCGGTCTCGTCGCAGGAGGTCTCGATGCCGAGCACGAGTGGTTCGCTCACGTGCACATTCTGCCGGTTCTGGGTAGAGAACCCCCGACGGCCGTCTGCCGTCACGTGTCGAGGCGGTCACCGGACCGTTTCCCAGGAGTTCGGGAGGCCTCCATGCAGCACCCCACGTCCACCCGACGGCTGGTCGCCGTCGTCGTCAGCGGCGCCGCCGCGCTCACTCTCGGGTTCACCCTCGGGGTCGCCGCCCCGGCAGACGCCCACGAGAACCACCACCGCCACGGTCCGGCGCTGGCGCCGCGCACCCACTTCACGATGGAGCCGGACGGGTCCAGCGGCCTCACCGCGGGAGGCGCCGGGATCCCGAACATCGACTCGGTGAAGTCGACGATCCGCACCTACTACGGAGCCGGCGGCGACGGGATCGCGAACAAGACCACCTCGCCCTACATCACCGAGATGCACGCGATCGAGACCAGGGCGCTCGCCCGGCTGCGCCCGGTCTCCCCGGCCCGCAAGAAGGCCATCGTCCTCGATGCCGACGACACCACGCTGTGGACGTACGACATGGAGGACAACCTGATGCACTTCAACTTCGACCCGGCCCTGCAGGCGACCTGGGTCTTCGGCCAGAAGTTCCCGGCCACGCCGGGGATGGTCGACTTCGTCGCCGCGGCCGAGGCGAAGGGCTACGCGATCTTCGGGATCACCGGGCGCCGGTTCGCCCAGGAGGCGGCGACCGTCGCCAACCTGGAGAAGGTCGGGTACACCGCGTTCGACGCCGACAACTTCTTCACCAAGTGGGACGGCCCGGACACGAACAAGCCGGCGTACGTGACCTGCGTGGCCGCGTGCACGACGGTCGAGTACAAGGCGAACACCCGCAAGCACATCGAGCAGGACCTCGGCTACGACATCGTGCTCAACGTCGGCGACCAGTTCTCCGACCTCCAGGGCGGGTACGCCGACCGCGCGCTCAAGCTGCCGAACCCGACCTACTACCTGCCGAGCGCGAACCTGCCCGGCGTGCACGAGCCGCGGCTGGCCCCGCGCACGCACTTCCGGATGGCGCCCGACGGGACCTCCGGGCTGACCGCCGGCGGTGAGGGCATCCCGAACATCGACTCGGTGAAGTCGACGATCCGCACCTACTACGGCGCCGACAGCAACGGGATCGCGAACAAGAGCACCTCGCCGTACATCTCCGAGGTGAGCGGGATCGCGCGCAAGCAGACCGACCGGCTGGTCGACCGCTGCCGCCACGAGGTCCGCGAGGGCGAGCAGCCCGCCGTGGTCTTCGACGCCGACGACACCACCCTGTGGACCTACGACATGGAGGACGGCGCGATGCACTTCAACTTCGACCCGGTCCTCCAGGACGTCGGCTGGGTGCAGCCGCAGAAGTTCCCGGCAGTCCCCGGGATGGTCGACCTGGTCAACCGCGTCGGCGCGGCCGGGTGCACCGTCGTCGGCCTCACCGGCCGGCGGGACCCGCAGCGCGCGGCCACGCTCGGCAACCTCGCGAAGGTCGGCTACACCGCCTTCACCGACGCGCACTACTTCACCAAGTGGGCCAGCGGCGCGACGCCGCCGGCGGCCGTCTTCGCGGGGACCCCGTGCGAGAACAACCCGGGCTGCACGACCATCCAGTACAAGTCGGGGGTCCGGCGCTACGTCGAGAACCAGGGGTACGACGTGATCGCGAACTTCGGCGACCAGTTCTCCGACCTGATCGGCGGGTACGCCGACCGGACCGTGAAGCTGCCGAACCCGACCTACTACCTGCCTTAGTAGCCACAGCCCTTCAAGAGCGGCCGCCGCATCACCACGGCGGTCGCTCCGTCGCGGTAGTACCGCGGGCGCCGGTCGATCTCGACGAACCCGCGGGCGGCGTAGAAGGCCAGCGCACCGGCGTTGTCCTCGCGGACCTCGAGCAGCAGCCGGTTCGCACCGGTGGCGGGGGCGGCGACGACCACGGCGTCGAGCAGGGCGGTCGCCAGGCCGCGGCGCCGGGCCGTCTCGTCGACCCCGATCCGCTGCAGCTCGGCGATGTCGCCGGCGTACGACGCGACGGCGTAGCCGGCGACCTCTCCGTCGACCTCGGCGACGAGGTAGCTGATCGTGGGCAGGCCGCCGGTGATGCCGTCGCGGACCAGGTTCTCGCTCCAGGCGTCCTCGTCCTGGGTGGCGGCCTCCAGCGCGACGACGCGGTCGACGTCGTCGGCGCGGGCGGCCCTGATCACGACACCTTCTTCGCCGGCAGGCCGGCCACCGCGTCCGGCCGGCGCAGGTAGAGCGGCTCGGGGTCGAGCAGCTCGAAGCGCTCACCGACCACGACGTCGGCCAGCACCGCAGCGTCCGGGTGCTCCGGGCCGCGTGCGTTCGGGAAGGCGTCCGGGTAGAGGGTGCCGCCGTACCCGACGACCAGGGCGTCGGTGGCCGCGTCGAGCGGCTTCACCACGTCCGGGCCGGAGACCCGCGCGCCGTTCTCGTACGCCGCCCGGTAGACCTCCTTGCGGCGGGCGTCGGTCGCGACGACGAAGTCCGTGAGCCCGGCGTCGATCGCCTCCGCGGCGAGCACGTCGAGCGAGCAGACGCCGTAGACGGGGATCTCCAGGGCGTAGCCCATCGTGCGCGCGGTCACCAGGCCGACCCGCAGGCCGGTGAACGGCCCCGGCCCGACGCCGACGGCGACGGCGGTGATGTCCTGGCTGATCGCACCGGCCTCCGCGAGGACCGCGGCGATGCCGGGGGCGAGCATCTCGCCGTGCCGCATCGACTCGGTCGACGAGTACCGCGCGACCACCCGCTCCCCGTCGTGCAGGGCGACGGTGACGTGCGGGGTGGCGGTGTCGAAGGCGAGCAGCATGGGTCGAGGTTACCGAGCCGGCCCGGTGCCGATCTCCGAGCCGAGGTCCACGTCGCTCCACCGTCCACCGCGGGCCTGGACCCGCAGCGTCCGGACGTCGTCCGCGGCCCGGTGCAGGGTCAGCTCGAGCCGGTCGCCGGCCAGCGCCTCGGCCAGCCCGGTCCCCCACTCGACCACCGTGACGGCGAGGTCGAGGTCGGTGTCGAGGTCGAGGTCGTCGAGCTCGGCGCTGTCCCCGAGCCGGTAGGCGTCGACGTGCACGAGTGCGGGGCCGTCGGTCAGCGACGGGTGCACCCGGGCGATCACGAAGGTCGGCGAGGTCACCGGACCCCGCACGCCGAGGCCGTCGCCGAGACCCTGGGTGAACGTCGTCTTCCCGGCGCCGAGGTCGCCGGTGAGGATGAGCAGGTCCCCGGCGCGGAGCAGCGCGCCGAGCCGGCGGCCGAGCTCCTGGGTGTCCTCGGCGGTCGGCAGCGTGAGGGAGAGCGGGAGCAGTCGCTCGAAGTGGATCCGCGGGCCGTCGCGACCGACCTCGGCGTACCCGTGGCGCTCCCAGAACTGGACCGTCCGCGGCAGCTCGGCGCGAGCCTCCAGGGCCAGGCCGCGGTAGCCGCGCTGGCGGGCCACCGCCTCGGCCCGCTCGGCGAGCAGGCTGGCGACGCCGTGCTTGCGGGCGGCCGCGAGGACGCCGACCCGGCGGAGACCGAGCAGCGCGCCGCCACCGGCGAAGATCAGGGCACCGACGGGTTCGCCGTCGTGGACGGCGAGGAGGCCGCCGTGCTCCGCGAGCGCCGTACCGACCGACGCGCTGGTCTCGTCCATCGCGGTGGCCGGCGGGTCCAGGACGGGCCGGTCGCCGAAGGCGCCGTGGATGACGGCGAGGACCTCGTCGGCGTGCTCGGCGCCGATCTCGCGGATCTCGGTCATCCCTCGACCCACCTGCGCGCGGCGCGGCCGGCGTTGCCGCCGATCCGGGTGACGATCTCGTAGGAGATGGTGCCGCAGCGCTCGGCCCACTCCTGCGCGGTCGGCTCGCCGTCGGCGCCCGGGCCGAAGAGCACCACCTCGTCACCGGCCGCGACGCCCGCGGGCGCCTCGACGACGAACTGGTCCATGCAGATCCGGCCGAGGACGTCGCCGCGGACACCGCCGACGAGGACCTGGGCCGCGGACGAGGCGTGCCGCGGGATGCCGTCGCCGTACCCGAGCGGGACGAGGGCGACGTGCACCGGACGCTCGGTGACGTAGGTGTGGCCGTAGGAGATCCCGGCACCCGCGTCGAGGTCCTTGCCGAGGACCACCCGGGCGCGGACCGTCATCGCCGGGACCAGGCCGAGGTCGGCGGCCGACGCCTCCTCCGGCGCCGGGCTGAGCCCGTACGCCGCGAGCCCGAACCGGACCAGGTCGAACCGGGACGACGGGCGCAGCAGCGCGGCCGCGGAGTTCGCGAGGTGGCGCACCTCGGGTGCCAGGCCCTCCCGCTCGGCGACCTCCAGCGCGTCGCGGAAGACCGACTCCTGGGCGTCGTTCGCGGGATGCGCAGGCTCGTCGGAGCAGGCGAAGTGCGACCAGACGCCGGCGACGACGACCTCGCCGGCGAGCTCGGCGGACCGGGCGGCGGCGACCAGGGCGTCCCAGTCCGCGACCGGGGCTCCACCGCGGGACAACCCGGTGTCGACCTTGAGGTGCACCCGGGCCGGGCTGCCGAGCGCGCGGGCGGCGGTCGCGATCGCGGTCAGCTCTGCCACCGAGTACGCCGCCACGTCGACGTCCGCGGCGAGCAGCGGCGTCGGGTCCTCCCCGGGCATCCCGAGCCAGGCGAGGATCCGGCCGGTGTCGCCGGCGTCGCGCAGCGCGAGCGCCTCGTCGCGGTCGGCCACGCCGAGCCAGGTGGCGCCGCCGGCACGGGCCGCCCGGGCGGCGGCCAGCATCCCGTGTCCGTAGCCGTCGGCCTTGACCACCACCATCACCGGGACCTCGACGCGCTCGCGCAGCGTCTCGACGTTGCGACGGATCGCGCCGAGATCGACGACGATCTCGGCGCGGCGGTAGCGGGCGCTGGCTTCCATGACGCCCGTCATTCTGGCAGGCCGGAAACCACGCGCCCCACCGCGTCGGCGACCGCCTCGGGGGTGACCGGGCCGCCCCCGCCGGCGAGCACGGCCGCGGCGCCGTGGATCCACGAGCCGACCGAGGTGGCGTCGAAGGGGTCCAGGCCGGCGGCGAGCAGCGACCCGATCACGCCGGAGAGGACGTCGCCGGCGCCGGCCACGGCGAGCCACGGCAGGCCGCTGGTGGTCACCCGGACCCGTCCGTCCGGATGGGCGGTCAGCGAGTGCCGGCCCTTCAGCAGGACGACGCAGCCGAACCTCGTGGCCGCTTCGCGGGCGTGCGCGAGCTGCTCGGCCTCGACGCGCTCGCGCTCGGTGCCCAGCAGCGCGGCCAGCTCCCCGGCGTGCGGGGTGAGCACCTGCAACGGGTGACCCGGGACCGCGTGCGGCAGCGCCGCGGCGTCCACCACCACGGGAACCCCGTCGGCGAGCGCGGCGGCGAGCTCGTCGGCGACGTCGTCACCGCCGCCCGGACCGACCACCCAGGCCTGCACCCGTCCGGGCGCGAGCACGGTCCCGGGGTGACGGGCCTGGACCGCGGCACCGGCGGGGCCGAGGTAGCGGACCATCCCGGCCAGGCCGGCGGCCGCACCCGAGGTGGCCAGTACGGCCGCCCCCGGGTAGTGCTCCGAGCCGGCCCGGACGCCGACCACGCCGCGGGTGTACTTCTGCGCGAACCTGCCCGGCCGCGGCAGCAGCGCGCCGACGTCCTCGGCCTGCAGCGCGGTCACCCCGGCCCCCGGAAGGTCCAGGCCGATGTCGACGAGCACGACCGAGCCGGCGACCGAGGCGGCCGGGTCGATCAGGTGGCAGCCCTTGTGGGTGCCGAAGGTGACGGTGAGGTCCGCGAGGACGTGCGGCCCGTCGAGGGTGCCGTCGTCGACGCCGACGCCGGACGACACGTCCACCGCGACCACCGGGACCCCGGGGAAGGCGGCCACCGCGGCGGCGGCGTCGGGGCGCAGACCGGGACGGCCGCCGATGCCGACGATCCCGTCCACCACCACGTCCGGCCGGTGCGCCCCGGCGATCGCGACGACCCGTCCGCCCCGCGCGCGGAGCTCGGCCAGACCGGCCTCGTGGGCGCGCTCGGCCAGCAGGACCGCCTCGACGGCCGCTCCCCGGCGGGCCAGCAGCGCGCCGGCGTACAGGGCGTCGCCGCCGTTGTCCCCGGGCCCGACCAGCAGCAGCACCCGGCGCCCGTAGACGCCGCCGAGCAGGTCCGCGACCGCGACCGCGAGGCCCGCCGCCGCGCGCTGCATCAGCGTCCCGTCCGGGACCGTCGCCATCAGCGCGTGCTCAGCCGCGCGCACCTGCTCCACCTCATGGGCCGCCCGCATGGCCCCAGTAAACCGGGTTGTGTGCCTGAGGACGCGCCAGAGCGCGTCGAGGGGCACACGACCCGGAGTCTGTGGAGGACGAACAACCTACCGACCCGCTCTCGGGCAGCCTCGTCGGATGGAGCGGTGGGAAAGACTGGCGGCTCAGCAGGCCGGGGTCGTGGCGCGGCGACAGCTCAACGGTGTCGGGATCGATGCAGACCGGGTGCGCAACGAGATCGCCGCGCGGCGGTGGGTGGCCCGTACGCCGACAGTGATCAGCACGACCACCGGAGAGCTGACCTGGCGCCAGCGGGTGTGGCTCGGCGTCCTTCACGCCGGGGGCGACGCGCTCGTCGGCGGTCTGAGCGCATTGGAGTGGCACGGGCTCCGGAACTGGCACCGCGATGACGTCACGATCCTGGTCGACGACGAGCTGTCCTTTGACCCGGTGCCCGGCGTCCGGTTCTTCCGGACCCGCCGGCCGCTTCCCGTGTTCCGCGCCCCCGGATCCGTCATCCCTCTTTGCCGAGTCGAGCCGGCTGCCCTGTTGATGGCCGGCTACGACCGCTCCGCCCGTACGGCGCAGGGGGTGCTCGCGGCCGTCGTCCAGCAACGCCTGACGACACCGGACGCACTCCTCCGCGAGCTCCGTGCGATGACGCCCCTGCGCCGCGCCCGGCTCTTCCGCCGAACCCTGATCGACATCGGTGGCGGCGCCGAGTCCCTGGCGGAGCTCGATCTCGGTCGGCTCTGCCGGCGAGCGGGGCTGCCCCCGCCGCGACGGCAGGCGAAGCGTCGTGACGCCACGGGTCGAGTTCGGTTCACGGATTGCGAATGGGCGCTCCGCGACGGACGGACCTTGATCCTGGAGATCGACGGCGCCTTCCACATGGAGGTCGAGCACTGGGAGGACGATCTCGCCCGCCAGCGGCACCTCTCCGGTCAGGGCCGGATCGTGATCCGTTGCACCGCCCGCGAACTCCGCGAACACCCCGAGACTGTTCTCTCGGACCTGCAAAGGCACGGGTTGTGTGCCTGAGGACGCGCCCCAGCGCGTCGAGAGGCACACGACCTGTCACTCAAGGACGACGAACGCCATCGCGACACCGGCGTCGTGGGACAGCGTCACCTGGGCCCGGCTCACCCCGAGCTCGGTGGCGCGGGCCAGGACGGTGCCGCGCAGCTCCAGGGTGGGCTGGCCGGAGGGCAGCGAGACCACCTCGGCGTCGTGCCAGCCCAGGTTGCCGGGAGCGCCGAGCGCCTTGGCGAGCGCCTCCTTGGCGGCGAACCTGGCCGCCAGCGACGCCACCGGCAGGTCCGCCTCGGCCGGGCAGAAGAGCTTGTCGCGCAGCGACGGGGTGCGCTCCAGGGACGCCTGGAAGCGGCCGATGTCGCAGACGTCGACGCCGATCAGCACGGGAGCTCCGCCCGGGTCACTCGACCGTGACGGACTTGGCGAGGTTGCGCGGCTGGTCGACGTCGTGGCCCATCAGGGTCGCGAGCTCGCAGCTGAACAGCTGCAGCGGGATCGTCGCGACCACCGGCTGGAGCAGCGTCGGCACCGTCGGCAGCGGGATCAGCACGTCCGCGTACGGCTTGACCTCGTCGTCGTCCTCCTCGGCCAGCACGATGGTGAGCGCGCCGCGGGCGCGGATCTCCTGGATCGCGCTGATCATCTTGTCGTGCAGCTGGTCGCGGCCGCGCGGCGGAACGACGCAGAAGACCGGCAGGCCCTCCTCGATCAGGGCGATCGGGCCGTGCTTGAGCTCGCCGGCGGCGAAACCCTCGGCGTGGATGTAGGCGAGCTCCTTGAGCTTGAGCGCACCCTCCAGGGCCACCGGGAAACCGGCGTGCCGGCCCAGGAACAGCACCGACTTCGCGTCCTTGAACCGCTCGGCCAGCGCGTAGATGGTGTCGGCGTCGGCCAGCACCTGCTCCACGTACGCCGGCATCTGGGCGAGCTCGCGGACGATCGCGGCGATCTCGTCGCCGAACTTCGTGCCGCGCACCTGGGCCAGGTAGAGGCCGAGCAGGTAGCAGGCGATCAGCTGGGTCAGGAAGCCCTTCGTGGACGCGACCCCGATCTCCGGACCGGCGTGGGTGTAGATGACCGCGTCGGACTCGCGGGGGATGGTCGAGCCGTTGGTGTTGCAGATCGCCAGCACCTTGGCCTTCTGGGTGACCGCGTGCCGGATCGCCATCAGCGTGTCGGCGGTCTCGCCGGACTGGCTGATCGCGACGACCAGGGTGTTGCGGGTCAGGATCGGGTCGCGGTAGCGGAACTCGTGGGCGAGCTCGACCTCGCACGGGATCCGGGTCCAGTGCTCGATGGCGTACTTGGCGACCATGCCCGCGTAGTTCGCGGTGCCGCAGCCGATGATGATGATCTTGTCGATGTCGCGCAGCTCGTCGTCGCTGATCCGGACCTCGTCGAGCTGGAGCTGGCCGTCCTCGTCGTGGCGGCCGAGCAGACCGTCGGCGACCGCGCGCGGCTGCTCGAAGATCTCCTTGCGCATGAACCAGTCGTAGCCGTCCTTCTCGGCGGCGGCGAGGTCCCAGTCGACGTGGTAGCGGCGGCCCTCGGCCGGGTTGCCGTCGTAGTCGGAGACAGCGACGCCTTCGCGGGTGATGGTCACGACCTGGTCCTGGCCGAGCTCGAGCGCCTCGCGGGTGTGCTCGATGAACGCGGCGACGTCGGAGCCGATGAAGTTCTCGCCCTCGCCGAGGCCGACGACCAGGGGCGAGTTCCGCCGGGCCGCGACCACCCGGGAGTTGTCCTGCCCGTCGATCGCGACGAGCGTGAAGGCGCCCTCGAGGCGGCGGCAGACGTTCTGCATCGCGGTGGTCAGGTCGGCGCCCGCGGCGACCTCGATCTCGAGCAGGTGCGCCGCGATCTCGGTGTCGGTCTCGGAGCGGAGCTCGTGGCCGGCCTGCTCCAGCTCGTCGCGCAGCCGGGCGAAGTTCTCGATGATGCCGTTGTGCACGACCGCGACCCGGCCCTGCTGGCCGAGGTGCGGGTGCGCGTTGACGTCGTTCGGCGCGCCGTGGGTGGCCCACCGGGTGTGGCCGATGCCGGTCGTCGCCGGCGGCAGCGGGTTCTCCCCGATCACCTTCTCCAGGTTCGCCAGCTTGCCGGCCCGCTTGTCCGAGGCGATCCGGCCGTCGGTGACGAGCGCGATGCCGGCCGAGTCGTAGCCGCGGTACTCCAGGCGGCGCAGCCCCTCGACCACGACGTCCCGGGCCTGCTGCTCACCGACGTATCCCACGATCCCACACATGCCGGGCAGTCTACGGGGCCGCTGGCGCGCTCCCGGACCGCCGAGCGGGGCGCGTGACCGGCCCCACGGCGACGCTCGGACCGCGGGCTGGAAGAATCCCCCGCATGGCGAACGGCACGCACCCGGGCGAGACGTCGCCGTACGTGGAGCTCGACCGGCTCGCCTGGGCGGAGCTGGGGGCCCACACCGACCAGCCGCTCTCCGAGCTGGAGATCGAGCGGGTGCGCGGCCTGGGCGAGCAGCTCGACATCGACGAGGTGCAGCAGGTCTACCTGCCGCTGTCCCGGCTGCTCAGCCTGTACGTCGAGTCGGCGGGCTCGCTGCACCGTGCCCAGGAGGACTTCCTCGACCGGCCGCACCCGCCGCGGACGCCGTTCGTGATCGGCCTGGCAGGGTCGGTGGCGGTCGGCAAGTCGACCACCGCCCGCGTCCTCCAGGAGATGCTCGCGCACTGGCCGGCGCACCCGAAGGTCGCGCTGGTGACCACCGACGGCTTCCTCTACCCCAACGACGAGCTGATCCGGCGCGGCATCCTGCACCGCAAGGGCTTCCCCGAGTCCTACGACCGCAAGCGGCTGCTCAAGTTCGTGATCGACATCAAGTCCGGCAAGGAAGAGGTCGAGGCGCCGGTCTACTCGCACCTCGTCTACGACGTCACCGACGAGAGGGTCGTGGTCTCCCGCCCCGACATCGTCATCGTCGAGGGCCTCAACGTGCTCCAGCCGCCGCAGGTCCGCGAGGACGGCCGGACCGGCCTGGCGGTGAGCGACTTCTTCGACTTCAGCATCTACGTCGACGCCGCCACCAACGACATCCGGCAGTGGTACACCGAGCGGTTCCTGCGGCTGCGGGAGACCGCGTTCCGCGACCCCGCGTCGTACTTCGCCAAGTACGCCGGCCTCTCCGGCGACGACGCGGTCGCGGAGGCCGGCCGGATCTGGGACGAGATCAACGGGCCGAACCTGGCGCACAACGTGGCGCCGACCCGGTCCCGTGCGACGCTGGTGCTGCGCAAGGACCGCGACCACTCGGTGCGCTGGGTGCGCCTGCGGAAGTTGTAGAGGAGATCGCCGTGACCGAGGTGCCCGAGACCCGGTGGGAGCAGTGGGGCCAGAGCGGTTACAAGGACGAGTTCACCCGCCTCATCGAGACCGGCGCCGACGTCGAGGGCGAGGCGCGTCTGGCGGACGTCCTGGTCGGCCGCGGCTCGCGGATCCTGGACGCCGGCGCCGGGATCGGTCGGATCGGCGGCGCCCTCGCCGCCCGGGGCCACGACGTGCTCGCCGTCGAGAAGGACCCCGACCTCATCGAGCGGGCGGCTCACCTGTTCCCGGACCTGCCGATGCTGGCGTCCGACCTCCTCGCCCTGTCGCGCGACCGACTCGCCGAGGCCGGGCACCGCGCCGACTTCGACCTGATCGTGCTGGTCGGGAACGTCATCGTGTTCGCCGCGCCCGACACCGAGCAGCAGATGCTGGCCACCCTGCGCGACCTGCTCGCGCCCGGGGGCCGGATCCTGGTCGGCTTCCACCCGCGCCGGATGCACGGGAACGCCCGGGACTACCCGTTCGAGGAGTTCGCCCGGGACGTCGACGCGGCCGGGCTGAGGGTCCAGCACCGGTTCGGCACCTACGAGCTCCACCCGCCGGCCGACGACTACTGCGTGGCGGTGCTGGCCGTCACCGGGAGTCGCTGAACCGCGGCGGGCGGCCTTCCTTGCGGGCCTGGGTGGCTTCCTCGAAGTTGTCGGTGAGGATCCGCAGGTAGAGCTGGCCGAGGCCCTCGGCGGCCATGTGGCCCTCCAGCGAGGACGCGTCCAGGCCGTTGACCAGGGTGCGCTTGGTCAGCTCGACGCCGGGTTGGGAGAACCCGGCGATCCGCCGGCCGATCTCGACGGCCCGGGCGACGACGTCCTCGGCGATCTCGCTGACCAGCCCGATCCGCTCGGCCTCCTCGGCCTGCACGTCGCGGCCGGTGAGCATGATCTCCGCTGCGCGCGACGAGCCGATCGCGCGCGGCAGCAGGTAGGAGAGGCCAAGCTCGCTCGCCGTCAGGCCGTTGTTGATGCCGGCGGCGCGGAAGTACGCGCCGGGCGCCGCGATCCGGATGTCGCAGGCCAGGCTCAGGCAGAGGCCGCCACCGATCGCGGCGCCGTTGATCGCGGCGATCACCGGCTGGTGCAGCTTGCGCAGCGTGTGGGTGATGTCGTCGAGCATCTCCATCGAGCGCAGCGCGTACGTCGGCCGGGTCAGGCCCTCGACGTACGGCGGCGTACCGGCGGACTCCTGGTCGGCGCCGGAGCAGAAGCCGCGCCCCGCCCCGGTGACGACGAGGGCGCGGATGCTGTTGTCGTGGCCGAGCTCCTTGAGCTGCTCGACGAACGGCACCATCACGTCGAACGCCATCGCGTTCATCCGCTCGGGACGGTTGAGTGTCACCACGGCGACCTCGGGTACGGGCCTGGAGACAAGCACGAAGTTCACAGCAGGCAACCTAGCGAGCCTGCTGGCCCCAGGTCTGCGGATGTGAGGAGATGAGGCGATGACGAGGCTCACCGTCCTGGCGCTCGCCCTGGCCTGCGTGGTGGCGCTGGCCTGGGTTCCGGCCACCGCCGCGGACCTCCGCCTCGACGGCGTCCTGGTCCGTCTTCCGGCCGGCTCGACCCAGGTGGTCACCGTGAACCGCACCTCCGGCACGCACGCGCGGGTCTCGTTCTGGGAGCGGCGCCCGGACGGCTGGAAGCGGCTGGCGCTGAGCCGGGCGGCACGGATCGGGTACGGCGGCCTGGTGAGCCCGACCCGGCGGCGGCAGGGGTCCGGCACCACTCCCCTGGGCACCTATCGGCTGCTCTCCAGCTTCGGTACCGGCGAGCGGCGCGCCTCCTGGGACCTGGGGTACGTCCGGATCCGGCCGGGCTACTACTGGGTGCAGGACAACGCCTCGCGGTTCTACAACCGGATGCGGGACAAGGCGCTCGGCGGCTTCCGCTGGTGGCTGGACCCGCGGACGGAGAACGGGTCCGAGCGGCTGGCGGCGTACCCGGTGGAGTACGCGATGTCGGTGGTCATCGGCTTCAACTACGCCCACCCGGTCCGGCACCGCGGCTCCGGCATCTTCCTGCACGTCAACGGCCGCGGGGCGACGGCCGGCTGCGTCTCGGCACCGCGGGCGTTCCTGGCTCGGACGATGACCCTCCTCGACCCCGTACGCCGCCCGGTGATCGCGATCGGGAGATGAGACAGAGCGTCTCGTCAATGTGATCAAGGGCATGTGCCCCGAGTTCGGCTGGACACCTGTCCAGCCACTACGCTTTGGCTCATGTTTGCTGCCCTCGGACGTTTCGTAACCCGTTTCCGCTGGCTCGTCGTCCTGTTCTGGGCCGTCGCCGCCGTCGCGTGCGCGATCTTCGCGCCGGCGCTGGAGTCGACCTCGAACAACGCCGAGTTCCTGCCCAAGCACTACGAGTCCATCCGGGCGCTCCAGGTCCAGAACGACAACTTCCCGGGACAGACGCAGCCGGGCGCGATCCTGGTCTTCACCCGCACCGACGGCGGCAAGCTGACCGACGCCGACGCCGCGAAGGTGACCGCGATCGTCACCGGGCTCAACCCGAAGCTCGACCGGAAGGTCTTCGCGGGCGCCGCGGCCCAGCCGCCGTCGGACAACCGGCTCGTCCAGCTCGGCGTCGTGGGCCTGGCGGACAAGGCCAGCGGTTTCGACCCGGCCGCGGTCGACGCCGCGAAGGATCTCCGCAAGGACCTCAAGCCCCTCGTCGAGGGCACCGATCTCCAGGTCCAGACCACCGGGGCCGCACCGCAGCAGCTCGACAGCCAGGAGTCCGGCGACAAGGCGCTGCTCATCGTCGGCATCGCGACCGCGGTGCTGATCGTCGTCCTGCTCGCCTTCATCTTCCGCAGCGTGCTGATCTGCGTGCTGCCGCTGATCGTCGTCGGCGCCTTCATGATCCCGGTCGCCACCGGCCTGATCGGCTGGGCCAACAAGGCCTTCGACCTGAAGGCCGACTCGTCGGTCTCCCAGATCCTCATCGTCGTGCTCTTCGGCATCGGCACCGACTACATGCTGTTCCTGCTGTTCCGGTACCGCGAACAGCTCCGGACCGGCGCGGACATCAAGGACTCGGTCGTGCACGCGATGGAGCGCGCCGGTGAGGCGATCGCCTCCGCCGGTGGCGCGGTCATCGTCGCCTTCATGGCGCTGGTCCTCTCCTCGCTGAGCATCTTCAAGTCGATCGGCCCGGCGCTGGCGATCGCGGTCGCGGTCACCCTGGTCGCCGCGCTGACCCTGGTGCCGGCGCTGATGACGATCTTCGGCAAGGCGCTGTTCTGGCCGTCGAAGAACTGGGCCAAGGACCCCGAGGCCGCCCGGTTCGGCGCGGTCGGCAAGAGCCTGGGTCGCCGCCCCGGCGTGTACGCCCTGGTCTCCGGCGGCACGCTCGCCGTGCTCGCCTGCTTCGCCCTCGGGTTCAACCCGACGTTCGACTTCAACTCCAGCCTGCCGAAGGGCGCCGAGTCGACCGAGGCCCTGACCACGCTGCAGAAGGGCCTGCCGCCGGGCGCGACCGACCCGTCGTACGTGATGCTCAAGGCGAAGGACGGCCAGCTCACGGCCGCGCAGGTCAACGAGTTCCACAACGACTTCAAGACGGTCAAGGGCGTCGCCTTCGCGGCCCCGGGCGAGATCTCCGAGAACGGCAAGGCGGCCTCGTTCACCTTCCTGCTCAAGGACGACCCGGGTTCGGACGCCGCGATCGCCAACGTCCGCGGCCCGATCCGCTCCGCCGTGCAGGCCGCCGCGCCGGAAGGCACCGTGGCGTACGTCGGCGGCACCACGTCGGTGTTCGTGGACATGGACAAGGCGATGATCCGCGACTACAAGGTGGTCTTCTCGGTCGCCGCGATCCTGATCATGATCATCCTGGCGCTGCTGCTCCGCTCGCTGGTCGCACCGCTCTACCTGATGGCCTCGGTGGCGCTCGGCTTCGGCGCGACGCTCGGTGCGACCGTGATCGCGATCCAGCACTTCAAGGGAGACCCGGGCCTGATCTTCCTGCTGCCGATCTACATCTACCTGTTCGTCGTGGCCCTCGGGACCGACTACAACATCTTGATGATCGCCCGGCTCCGCGAGGAGGCCCGGGCCGGGAAGACCAGCCGCGACGCGGCCGCCGAGGCGCTCAAGCACGCCGGCCCGACGATCGCGGCCGCCGGTGTCATCCTCTCGGGCACCTTCGCCTCGCTGATGCTCGGCGGAAACTCGCTGATCGTGTCGATGGGCTTCGCGCTCTCCTTCGGCATCTTCGTCGCTGCCTTCGTGATGGCGATGTTCTTCACCCCGGCGATCACCACCCTGATGGGCCACACCGCTTGGTGGCCCGGCCACGGCGACGAGACCGCCGAGGAGCACGAGGCCCGGGTCGGCCACCACTGACCCGAGCCGGACCGCAGCAAGCGCCCCCCGGAGCTTTCCAGGGGGCGCTTCGCGTTCCGGCATGAGTACCCGTACGGATGTGGCTGGTACGCCGCCTCGGCGATGCTCGACGGCATGAGCAACGACACCGCGAACCGCATCCTCTGGCTCGTCCTGGTTCCGACGGCCTTCGCCGTGCTCACCTGGGTGCTGCTGTTCGTCGTCGGCGAATGGACGGCGGATCGGCTCAACCTGGCCGCGCTTGTCCCGCTGGCCTGCCTGGCTCCGGCGCCGGCGTACCGGTGGCTGTCGAAGGACCCGATCCCGCTCTGGCCGTTCCTCGTGCTCGCCCTCGCGATCGGTGGCTACACCGCGGCGACGCTCGACCTGGCGGCGGCCGTGGCCGTCGAGCCGGACGGCAACTTCATCCCCGTCGTCACCGTCGTCGGAGGGTTCTTCCTGCCCGCGATCACCGCGGCCTGCGGGATGCTCAGCACCGCCCTGGCGGGGCGCCACGTGGCCCGGTACCCGTGAGGAGCGACCACGCTCGGCCCGGTTAGGGTGCGCCCATGACTGCGACCCCCGAGTATTACGACCAGGTCCTCGACGCCTTCGGGGACACCGAGTCCCTGACGGTCCTGATCGTGGCGGGGAGGACCATTCCCGAGGTCGCAGCCGCCGTAGGAGCTGACCTCGGCCGCGCGGTGCGCGGGGAGGACGCGTTCGAGGACGACCGCGCGACGGTCTGGTCGTTCACCGAGGTGCCGGGCGGCGTACTCGCCGCCGAGCCGAGCGGGTACGGCGACCCGAGCCTGGACGCGCTCCGCGCTCTCTCCGCCGGCGGCGGTGCGGCGGCAACCGTCCGCAACAACGTCCAGGGCCACTTTCGCTTCGGTTGCGCTCGAGACGGGGAGGTGCACTTCGACGAGGACGAGTTCATGTACATCGAGGACCCGGAGGTCGTGCCCGCCGAGCTCCGTCCGCTCTTCGACCTGGTCTGGGACGACCTCGAGGACGAGATCGACGAGGACGACGATGCCCCCACGGGATGGTCCGTGGGCCTGGCGATGGCCGAGGTCGCCACGGGGATCCGGGTGACGAAGGAGGAGGCCGCTCGCCTCAGCGACGCCACGCTGCACCCGGCGCCGCAGATGCTGTACGTCCTGGCGTTCGAGCTCGAGGAGTGAGCGGACGGAGCCACGTCCTCGTCCTGCTGGCACTGAGCCTGCTCGCCGCCGGCTGCGGCGGCGCGGACCTGCCCGAGTCGGGCAACGTCCTGCAACGCCTCCTGGTCGCCCCCTCCCAGAAGGTCACCGGCGCCGAGCGCGCGGTCTGCCAGGAGGCGATCCCCGACGCGCTGGCGCCCGAGGGACGGCCGCCGGTGCTCGCGACCGACAGAGCGGCCTACCGCGAGGTCATCGAGGCGATGAAGTCCGACGCCGGTTCCGCCGTCGTGAAGACCGTGCCGCGACTCCCGCGGGACGCAGAGGTGACGCTCTGCCTGGTGGACACGAGCGACATGCCGGCGGCACCCACGCCCAGGACGGTCTTCGCGGTCTCCGGGAAGTCCAGCTGGATGGCGGCCATCCAGCCGGAGTGACCCGGGCCGGTTGCCTGGGCGTCAGATCAGAGACCGAGCCGGGCACCCGCGGCATCGGCCTGCGGCTCCGGGACGGCCCACACGACGGGACCCCTGGTGGTCTGCAGAGCGAAGGCGCGGGCCTCGATGTCGAAGAGGAACGCGGGCCGGCGTACCCATGCGATGGATGGCTCCTCCAGCGGCGCAACATCTTCGACCGAGATCACGTCGAGCCGGTGGTTGCCCACGATGATCGTGCGCCCCTCGAAACGGGTCGCGCCGCGACGCCAGGGTCCGACCCGCTTCCCCGAGGCGTCGAGCTGACGGAACGCGCTCGTGATCACGCCCCGGTCGAACCGGCGCCTTCGACGCCGGCTCTCGAAAACGCTCCGCGTCAAGATTCCGGCGGCGACGGCCAGCGCGATGACGAGGGTCCCGCCGAGGTCGGAGAAGTTCATCCCGTACGCGCTACAGCGCGAGCCGTTCGCGGACCACGTCCGCGAGCCGGTCGGCGACGCCCTGGGCCTGGTCGGCGGTGACGGCCTCGACCATCACCCGGACCAGCGGCTCGGTGCCGGACGGGCGGAGCAGGACGCGGCCGGCGGCGCCGAGCTCGGAGACGGCCTCGTGGACGGCGGCGAGGAGGGCCTCGTCGCTGTCGGCGCGGGCCTTGTCGACGCCGGGCACGTTCACGAGGACCTGCGGCAGCCGGGTCATCACCGAGGCCAGTGCGGCGATCGGCAGGCCGGTGACGGCCATCCGCTTGAGCACCTGGAGCGCCGTGAGGACACCGTCGCCGGTGGTCGCGTGGGCACTCATGATCACGTGGCCGGACTGCTCGCCGCCGAGGCTGTAGCCGCCGGTCTTCATGTCCTCCAGGACGTACCGGTCGCCCACGGCGGTCTGCCGTACGACGATCCCGGCCGCCTGCATCGCCTGCACGAACCCGAGGTTCGACATCACGGTGGCGACGACGGTGTCGGCGGCGAGGCGGCCCTCCTCGCGCAGCGAGAGAGCGAGGATCGCGAGGATCTGGTCGCCGTCGACGACGTGGCCCTGCGCATCGACCGCGAGGCAGCGGTCGGCGTCCCCGTCGAGCGCGAACCCGACGTCGGCGCCGTGGGCGACCACGGTCCGCTGGAGCACCTCCAGGTGCGTCGAGCCGCAGCCGTCGTTGATGTTGAGCCCGTCGGGCTCGGCGCAGATGGCGATCACCTCGGCGCCGGCGTCGGCCAGCGCCTTCGGACCGGCCACAGAGGCGGCGCCGTGGGCGCAGTCGAGGACGACCTTGATGCCGGCGAGCGGGCGGCCGACGGTGCCGACCAGGTGGGCGGCGTACTCCTCGATCGCGGTCGGGTGGGCGGTGACCCGGCCGACGTCACCGCCGACGGGCCGCTCCCAGGGCTCCTCCATCCGCGCCTCGATGGCCTCCTCGATGGCGTCGTCGAGCTTGACGCCGCCGCGGGAGAGGAACTTGATGCCGTTGTCCGGCATCGCGTTGTGCGAGGCGGAGAGCATCACGCCGAGGTCGGCGTCCAGCGCCCCGGTCAGGTAGGCGACGCCGGGGGTGGGCAGCTCGCCGAGGAGCAGCACGTCCACCCCGGCGGACGCCAGGCCGGCGACCACCGCGGCCTCCAGGAACTGCCCGGAGATGCGGGTGTCGCGGCCCACGACCGCCAGCGGACGGCGCCCGTCGAAGGAGCCGCTCTCGACGAGCACGTGCGCAGCGGAAACGGAGAGGTCCAGGGCCAGCTCTGCGGTCAGATGACCGTTCGCCAGACCCCGGACCCCGTCCGTGCCGAAAAGCTTCGCCATAAAGGGCAGGAAGCCGATCAGCGCTTGCTGAACTGCGGCGCCTTGCGGGCCTTCTTGAGACCAGCCTTCTTGCGCTCGATGACGCGGGCGTCACGGGTGAGCAGGCCGGCCTTCTTCAGCGTCGGGCGGTTGGCCTCGACGTCGATCGAGTTCAGGCAGCGGGCCAGGCCCAGGCGCAGCGCGCCCGCCTGACCGGTGATGCCACCGCCGTGGATGCGGGCGATGACGTCGAAACGGCCCTCGAGCTGAAGCTCGGTGAAGGGCTCGTTCACGACCTGCTGGTGCAGCTTGTTCGGGAAGTAGTTCTCCAGGGTCCGGCCGTTGACCGTCCACTGGCCGGTGCCCGGGACGATCCGGACGCGGGCGACGGCTTCCTTGCGGCGGCCGGTGGCGCCGGCCGGCGCGATGGTCGCCGGGCGGGCCGGGGTCTCCAGGCTCGGGGAGCTCTCGGAGGAGTAGGCGATGCCTTCCTCGTTGACCTCGTAGGTCTCCTCGACCTCGGCGGTCTCGTTCACGTTCTCGCTCACTTCAAGTCCTCTTCGCGGTGCTTACTGGGAGATCTGAGTGATCTCGAACGGCGTGGCCTTCTGGGCCGCGTGCGGGTGCTCCGGGCCGGAGTAGACCTTGAGCTTCTTCAGCATCTGGCGGCCGAGACGGTTCTTGGGGAGCATGCCCCAGACAGCCTTCTCGATGGCCTTGCGCGCGTCCTTCTCCAGGAGCTCACCGATCGGGGTGGAGCTCAGGCCGCCCGGGTAACCCGAGTGGCGGTAGGACAGCTTCTTGGTCGCCTTGTCGCCGGAGAGCGCCACCTTGGAGGCGTTCACGATGATCACGAAGTCACCGGTGTCGACGTGGGGGGCGAAGATCGTCTTGTGCTTGCCGCGGAGCAGGTTCGCGGTCTGAACCGCGAGCCGGCCGAGGACGACGTCGGTGGCGTCGATGACGTGCCACTCGCGCGTGATGTCCGCGGGCTTGGGGCTGTACGTACGCACGTTTGTAGCCTTTTCCTTGTTCGTGGCCGCCGGGGAAGCCCCCCGTACGGCGGTACTGCTGCGGCTTCTGACGAACACTGCCCGGCTTGACGTCATCCGGGTCTGCACCACCACCCCGTGCGGGGGCGTGGCGCGGCAGGAGTCGCGACCGGTAAGACTACCGGCGGAACCGGTGGGGGGTCAAAACGAGACGGGTTGGTGCCTGAGTCTCGGGAGGGAATAGGTTTACCTCGGGATCTGCGCTCGCCGGCACCCCGGACGAGCGCCACGACCGAGTGCGAAGGAGCCCTTGTGTCTGACGACGCCACCAAGGACAACAACACCTTGACGGTCCGGGACAACCGGACCGGCAAGGAGTACGACATCCCGATCGCCGACGGCACCATCAAGGCCGCGGACCTGGGACAGATCAAGCTGAACGACGACGAACCGGGTCTGGCGACCTACGACCCCGGTTTCGTGAACACCGCTTCCTGCAAGAGCGCGGTCACCTTCATCGACGGTGACAAGGGGATCCTGGAGTACCGGGGCTACCCGATCGAGCAGCTCGCGGAGAAGTCGAACTTCCTCGAGGTCGCCTACCTGCTGATCCACGGCGAGCTGCCCACCAAGGCGCAGTACGACGCCTGGGTGCACGAGATCACCTACCACACGTTCGTCCACGAGAACGTGAAGGGCTTCATGCAGGGCTTCCGGTACGACGCCCACCCGATGGGCATGCTGATGGCCTCGGTCGGCGCGCTGTCGACCTTCTACCCGGAGTCCGGCAACATCTCGGACCCGGACAACCGGCACATGCAGATCGTCCGGATGATCGCGAAGATGCCGACCCTCGGCGCCTGGGCCTTCCGGCACGCGCAGGGCAAGCCGTACGTGTACCCGGACAACGAGCTCAGCTACACCGAGAACTTCCTCTCGATGCTGTTCAAGATGTCCGAGCACCGGTTCGAGGCCGACGAGCGCCTGGTGAAGGCCCTCGACGTGCTGTTCATCCTGCACGCCGACCACGAGCAGAACTGCTCGACCAACGCGGTCCGCTCGGTCGGCTCCTCGCAGGTCGACCCGTACTCGGCCGTCGCGGCCGGTGTCGGCGCGCTCTACGGCCCGCTGCACGGCGGAGCCAACGAGGCCGTCCTGCGGATGCTCCGCCGGATCGGCTCGATGGAGAACATCCCCGCGTTCATCGAGGGCGTGAAGAACGGCAACGAGCGGCTGATGGGCTTCGGCCACCGGGTCTACAAGAACTACGACCCACGGGCGAAGATCATCAAGAAGGCCTGCGACGACGTCTTCGAGGTCACCGGGGTCAACCCGCTCCTCAAGATCGCCCAGGAGCTGGAGAAGATCGCGCTCGAGGACGAGTACTTCGTCAAGCGGCGCCTCTACCCGAACGTGGACTTCTACTCCGGCCTGATCTACGAGGCCTTCCAGTTCCCGCCGGAGATGTTCACCGTGCTGTTCGCGATCGGCCGCACCCCGGGCTGGCTGGCCCAGTGGCTCGAGCTGACCACGGACAAGGAACAGAAGATCGCCCGGCCGAAGCAGATCTACACCGGCGACCGGTCCCTGGACTTCGTCCCGGCCTCCGAGCGCTGGAAGTGACCCGGACCGGATGACTTCCTGACGGTCGACCCGTGAGTACGGCCGACGTCCCCGCCACTTGCGCGGCGACGTCGGCCGTTCCGGTCTCCCCCACCGGCGGCAGGGCTACGCTCGGAGGGTGCCCACCCAGGAGGACGTCCCGGACGGGCCGGAGCCCGACATCGAGCTGATCCGGCCCGAGGACTTCCTGCCGTCGAACCGGTACCCGCACGACGCCCGCCGGATGGGGATCGACCACTACACCGGCCTGGACGGCGCCTGGATCGGCCTCGCCTCCGCCCTGGACAGCCGCAAGCCTTCGCACCGGCTGCTGGCCGTGGTGCTGCTGATCCTCTTCATCGGCTCGTTCGCGCTCGCCCTCTGGGGGCAGTGGCACTACTGAGACCGGGTCGGCGTGCCGGACGGACTCAGACGACCGCCCGGTCGTGCCCGTCCCAGTACGGCGCCCGCAGGTCGCGCTTGAGGATCTTGCCGGTCGGGTTCCGCGGCAGCGCCCCGATCAGGTCGACGGACTTCGGGCACTTGTAGTGCGCAAGCCGCTCCCGGCACCAGGCGATCAGCTCGTCCTCGGTCGCGGTCGTCCCGGCGTTCAGGCTCACCACCGCCTTCACGCTCTCGCCCCAGGTGTCGTCCGGGACGCCGATGACGGCCACCTCCATGACGGCCGGGTGCTCGGCGAGGACGCGCTCGATCTCGGGGCTGTAGATGTTCTCGCCGCCGGAGATGATCATGTCCTTGAGCCGGTCCTGCACGTAGACGAAGCCGTCGGCGTCGACTTTGCCCATGTCGCCGGTGCGGAACCAGCCGTCCGCGGTGATCACCTCCTCGGTCGCCTCCGGCTTGTTGAGGAAGCCCTTCATCAGCTGCGGCGTACGGAACCAGAGCTCGCCGTGCTCCCCGACCGGGACCTCGGCCAGGGTGCCCGGGTCGACGACCTTCACCTCGCAACCGGGGATCACCGTGCCGGCACTGACCAGCCGTTCGGGGTGCTCGGTGTCGCGGTGCGCCTCGGGCATCAGGTGGGTGATCACGCCGCAGACCTCGGTGAGCCCGTAGACCTGGATGAAGTCGGTCGTCGGCCACGCCTCCATCGCCGCGCGCAGCAGCGGGAGCGGCATCGGGGCGGCGCCGTAGCAGTAGGTCTTGAGAGCGCCGAACAGCTCGATCGCGTCCGGCCCGCTCTGCAGCACCTGGGCCAGCACCGCGGGCACCAGGAAGGTCCGGTTGGCGCCCTGCAGGATCGCCCCGGCCAGCGACGCCCCGTCCGGCTCCCGGGTCAGCACCGTCGGGACGCCCTCGTGGATGCCCTGCTGGATGTAGGAGGTCCCGCCGACGTGGAAGAGGGGCATCGCGACCAGGTTCTTGTCCCCGTCGTCGAAGGACCAGCCGTCCAGGGCGTTGACGGTGTGCGCGATCAGGTTGCGCTGGCGGAGCATCACGCCCTTGGGGCGCCCGGTGGTCCCGGAGCTGTACATCACCAGGCAGACGTCCTCGGGGTCGACGTCGTCGCCGCGGCCGACCGGCTCGACGGCCGCGAGCAGCGCCTCGTACTCGTCCCCGGCGGCCCCGTCCGGGGTCACCTCGATCACCCGCTCGACCTTCGGCAGCCCGGCGCGGACCCTCTCGACCAGGGGCACCAGCTCGGTCCCGACGAGGAGCAGCCGGGCACCGGAGTCGTTGACCGCGTAGTCGATCTCGTCGCCGGCCAGCCGCCAGTTGAAGATCGCGGTCGCGGCGCCGATCGAGGCGGCGGCCAGGGTCAGCTCGACGGTGGCCGGGTGGTTCTTGTCGAGGCAGCCGACGACGTCGCCGCGCCCGATCCCGAGACCGCGCAGCGCGCCCGCGAGGCGGCGTACCCGGTCCTCCCACTCCCGCCAGGTCCAGGTACGCCCGAGGTAGGTCAGGCACTCGCCGTCGGGGTTGGTCGCGGCCCAGTGGGCCAGCCGGTCGTCGAGGAACATCGGGGTCGTCAGCGCAGCCATGGCGGAACTGTGACACACGACACAAGGATCAGGCGCGACGTTCGACGACGTCGAGCAACCGCTCCTCCTGCTCGGAGCTCAGGCCGATCTCGCCGGCGCGGTGCGACGGCGGCTCGGGCCAGCCCTCGCGCTGGAGCCACGCCCAGGTGTCGGCCACGGTGTCGGCGACCGGACGGCAGTGCAGCCCGGCCGCGCGGGCAGCCGAGGTGTCCGCGTCGTGGAGGCCGGCGAGCTCCCCGGTCGGCGGCACCCAGACCGGCAGGTCGGTCCAGCCGCTCACCTCCGCCGCCTCGACCTGCGCCGGGGTGAGCCAGACGAGCTCGGCGTCGGCGCCGGTGGCGGCCAGGCAGGCGTCGAGCAGCGCACCGATCGTGGTGTGCCCGGGGGCGCTGACCGCGTTGAACACCCCGGTCGTCCCGGCCTCGCCGGCGGCCAGCATCCAGCCGACCAGGTCGCGCGCGTCGACGTACTGCAGCGGCCGCTCACGTGGCCCCGGGGCGGCGACCCGGCCGCCGCGCGCGATCCGCCCGAGCCACCACGGCAGCCGGCCGACCACCTCGTACGGGCCGAGGATCAACCCGGCCCGGGCGATCAGGCTGCGGTCGGGGAACGACTCCAGCACGGCGACCTCGCCGCCGCGCTTGTCGGCCGCGTAGTCGCCGGGTTCGGTCCCGGCCGGGTCGCCGTCGACCACGGGTGCGGACTCGTCCGCGCCGGACGGGAACGGCCACGTGTACACCGAGCGGCTGGAGACGTAGCCGTAGTGGCGGGCGCGGTCGGCGAGCAGCCGGGCGCTCTCCCGCACCACGGCCGGCTCAAAGGACCAGGTGTCCAGGACCGCGTCCCAGGTGTCCGTGCCGAGGGCGGCGGCCAGCGCTCCCGGCGTACGACGGTCGGCGGTGCGCGCGTCGACGCCGGGAGCCGGGGGCCGTGCCCGGCCGCGGTTCACCGTGGTGACCTCGTCCCCGCGCGCCAGCGCCGCCTCCACCGCCGCCCGGCCGACGTGGTGGGTCCCTCCGAGGATCAGCAGGCGCATCTCAGGACCTCCGTACCAGGTGCCGCACATCCTTCGACAAGAGTGCCAGCAGGCTCGAGCCGGCCATCACGCACGCGACGACGACCAACCAGGTGTCGTACCCGACCGCGGTCGCGATCGGTCCGGTCAGCGCGAGCCCGAGCGGACGGGCCACGAACGAGCCGACGACGTCGAAGGAGAACACCCGGGCGAGCTTGTCCTCGGGCACGTTCTGGACGATCGAGATCTCCCAGTTCTGGTCGAAGACCTCCAGGCCGAAGCCGTGCAGGCCGGCGCCGAGCAGGATCACCCAGAGCTGGTCGGAGAGCGCCATCGCGAGCGGGAAGAACGCCGTGAACGAGAGGAAGAAGGTGCCGACGAGCAGGCCGTGCCGCGGACGCCAGCGCAGGTTCAGCAGGCCGCCGAGCATGAAGCCGCCCATCAGCGCGCCGAGTGCCCAGCCCCACGCCGCCATGCCGAGGGAGTCCTTCACCACGATCGGCCCGAGCACGCCCTGGGCGCCCCCGTAGAAGAGGTGGTAGAGCAGCGCCTGACCGATCAGCAGCCAGAGCCAGGTGTGCCGGAAGACCTCCGCGGCACCTTCCTTCATCTCGGCGAGGATCGGCGCGCGTACGCCGGTCCCGGTCACGCGCGGCACGTCGATGAAGTGGTAGCAGAGCGCGGCCGCCGCGAACGTGAGCGCGTCGATCCCGATCGCCCAGCCGGACCCGAACCCGGCGACCAGCGCACCGGCGAACGCGAACCCGAGGACCTGGGATCCGTTCTGCAGCAGCCGGCGTAGGGCGACCGCGGACGACAGCTCCTCGGCCGGCACGGTCTGCGGCGTCAGCGCCGAGGACGACGGCCCGCTGAGCGCCCCGAGGACCCCGTTGACCATGCCGACCGCCGCCAGCAGCGGGATCGACGACCAGCCGCCGATCAGGCTGGCCGCGATCAGCGCCTGGGTGAGCGCGGCACCGGCGGCCGAGCCCTGCATCATCAGGTTGCGCGGGACCCGGTCGCCGAGGACGCCACCGAACAGCGTCGTCACGACCTCGGCGAGCGCGAAGGACGCCACGACCAGGCCGAGCTCGGTCGCGGACCCGCCGAGGTCGAGGACCGCGAACGCCAGCGCGACCGGCGTGATCGCGTTGCCGAGCGCGCTCACCGCCGCGCCGGTGGCGAGCAGGCGGAAGTTCCGGTGCCGCAGGACCGCCCGAGCGCCGCTGCCCGCCGTGGTCGTGGTGCTCATCGGGCGCGCTGCACCCGGCCCTCGTCCCACACCGGGACGTCGGACTCGTAGACCGAGCCGTCCGAGCCGAAGACCAGGTACCGGTCGAACCCACGGGCGAACCAGCGGTCGTGGGTGACCGCGAGCACCGTCCCCTCGAAGCGCTCCAGGCCCTCCTCCAGCGCCTCGGCGGACTCGACGTCGAGGTTGTCGGTCGGCTCGTCGAGCAGCAGCAGCGTCGCACCGGAGAGCTCGAGCAGCAGGATCTGGAAGCGGGCCTGCTGACCACCCGAGAGCGACTCGAAGCGCTGCTCGGAGGCGTGCGCGAGCTCGTAGCGGTCCAGCGCCCGGGCGGCCTGCTCCCGGCCCATCCCGTCGCGCCCGATGCCGCTGGGCCCGGTCTCGCCGCGGTGCAGGATCTCCAGCAGGGTGCGGCCGACCAGCTCGGGGTGCTCGTGGGTCTGCACGAACCAGCCGGGGCGGACACGGGCACCGAGCTTGACCTTGCCGGTGTGCCGGACCGGCGCGATCACGGCGTCGCCGACCGGCCGGTGCTCGACGTCGGGGTCGCTGCCGCCGGCGGCGAGCAGGCGCAGGAAGTGCGACTTCCCGGACCCGTTGGAGCCGAGCACGGCCACGCGCTCGCCGTACCAGACCTCGAGGTCGAACGGCTTCATCAGCCCGGTCAGCTCGAGCTCCTCGGCCACGACCGCACGCTTGCCGGTGCGACCGCCCTGGAGCCGCATCGTCACCTGCTGCTCGCGCGGGATCGCCTGCGGCGGCCCGGCCTCCTCGAACTTGCGCAACCGGGTCTGCGCGGACTTGTACTGCGCGGCCAGGCCGTCGTTGTACTCGGCCTTGATCTTGTAGCGCAGCACCAGCGCCTTCAGCTTGGCGTGCTCCTCGTCCCAGCGCCGCTGCAGCTCCTCGAAGCGCAGGAACCGGTCCCGCCGTGCCTCGTGGTACGACGCGAACCCGCCGGGGTGCGTCCAGGTCGTGTTCCCCGCGCTGTGCCCGCCCTGGGCCAGCTCGACCGTGATCACCCGGGTCGCGGTGTTCGCCAGCAGCTCGCGGTCGTGGCTGATGAACAGGATCGTCTTGGCGGAGTCGCGGATCCGCTGCTCCAGCCAGAGCTTGCCGGGGACGTCGAGGTAGTTGTCCGGCTCGTCGAGCAGGAGCACCTGATCCGGCCCGGCGAGCAGGTACTCCAGCACCAGCCGCTTCTGCTCGCCGCCGCTGAGGGTGCGCAGCGACCGGTACTTCGCCTTCGCGTAGCCGACCCCGAGCGCAGTGGTGCAGCAGGTGTCCCAGACGACCTCGATGTCGTAGCCGCCGGCGTCGGCGAAGTCCGAGAGCGCCGTGGCGTAGCGCATCTGGGTGGCCTCGTCGTCGACCTCCATCAGCAGCACCTCGAGGCGGTCCACCTCGGCCGCGGCGGCGCGCACCGGCTCGGGCGAGACCGAGAGCAGCAGGTCCGCGACCGACGGGTCCTCCCCGAGCCCCTGGCCGACGGCCTGGCGCATCACGCCGAGCCCCCCGGTCCGGGTCACCGACCCGGCGTGCGGCGCGAGCTCCCCGGTGACGATCCGGAGCAGGGTGGTCTTGCCGGCGCCGTTGGCCCCGACGAGCGCGGCCTTGGCGCCCTCGCCGACGCGGAAGGCGACCTCGTCCAGGAGCACCCGGCCATCCGGGAGCTCGTAGCGCACCCCAGCGACCTCGACATGACCCACGGGCGCATTCTCACCCGGCGCGTTCCCGGGGCCAAACGGTTTAGGCGACCGGGACGGTCGGCACGGTCTCGACCTCGGCGGGCTCGTCGGTCCGCACGTGGAGCCGGTCGAAGACGATCGCGGGCAGCGTGCCGACGAGGAACCCGACGGCAGCCGTCGCGAACAGCGGTCCGGAGGCGCCCATCTTCTCGGCGAGGAAGATCGAGACGACCACGTTGAGCGGGGCCGAGATCAGCATCAGCGCCGCCATCACGCGGGCGCCGGCGGGGTACATCAGCCGCATCGTCATCGGGTAGCTCAGGCCCGCGACGACCAGGCAGAGGCCCGAGGCGAGGAGCACGTCGGTTCCCGCGTCGACCTTGCCGTCGGAGATGAGGTCGACCACGAAGGGGGTCAGGACCGCCAGGAAGAGCGAGATCGCCGCCCCGACGCCGGCCATGCCGAGCAGGACCAGGGAGAGCGGCGGGCCGGACCGGCCCTCCGCCCGGGCCTTGGTCCACATCGGCCACAGCGGCTGGGACAGCGCCGCGATGATGCCCAGGCCCGGGGCCCAGATCGGCACCACCACGCTGTAGGTGGCCAGGTCGCCGGCCGTGGAGACGTGGCTCAGCACGAACCGGTCGGCGGCGAGCGAGAACGGCATCGCGAGCTGGGTGATGAGGACCGGGCCGGACAGCGACCAGATCTTGCCGCCCGGGAACCGGGAGCGGAACGGCGCCTGCCGGAGCAGGCGGATCCAGCCGACCGCCAGGTGCGGGCGGGCGAGGAAGGCCAGGACGAGCACGAGCAGGACGCCGGCGATCGCCGGGACGACCGGCACCAGCCCGGACGGCCCCGCCACCCAGACCAGCACGACCATGAGCAGCAAGGTCATCGGGTAGTTGAGGCTCTGGACGATCACCACGAGGTGGTTCTTGTTCGACCCCAGGAGCACGTTCACGGCGAGACCGGGCACGAAGGCGACCGCGAACAGGAGCATCGCCGCCAGGCACGCCCAGTCCGTCGGCGAACCCTTGCCGAGGAGGTCACCCCACCAGCCGCCGGCGGTGATGACGAGCGCGGCCAGGGCTGTGCCCAGCGCCGAGAGCAGCAGCACCCGGACGGAGCTGCGCAGCGCCGCGACCGTGTCCGGACCGTCCGGGCCGGACACGGCGTAGCGGTCGGTCACGCTGGCCCCGACGCCGAGCGAGCTCACCGGCAGCGTCACGAGCAGGGTCAGGATCAGGGAGTAGCCGTTGAACGCGTTGATGCCGTACTCCCCGATGATCAACCGGGTGAGCACGATCGCGGCGACCGCGGTCGGGACGATGGTCGCGAGCCGCGAGATGCCGCTGAGGAGGACTAGGCGCACGGGCCTGTTCCGAGAGAGGAGATCGGGATCAGCTGGCGAGCTGGTCGTAGTAGGCGAAGATCTGGCCCACGGTCTCGGCGAACTCGCCGGCGCTGAACGGGTCCGAGCCGAACTCGTCCTCGAGCACCGCGGACAGCTCGGCGGTCTCCAGGGAGTCCAGCGCAAGACCGTCGGCGAAGAGCGGGGTGGCGTCGTCGAACTCGGTGAGCTTGTTGGCCCGACCGAGGAACGCCCGGATCGCTTCGTTGACCTCGGACCGCTTGTCGCTCATGGGGAACTACCTTCTTCAGTGCTGACGGGGAGGTGTCCTGGCCGTCGGACCAAGGACAATTGGCCCCGAGACTAGCGTGTGTATGCTCCGCGCATGGCGAGGTCCGGCAAAGACGTCAGGAAGCCAGGTCTGGCGAAAAGGCTCAAGACCTCGGTGCAGCGCAAGGTCGTCGCCTGGGTCGGCGGACCGGGAGTCCTGTACCACACCGACGAGCGCCAGCGGATCGTCAGCGGCGGCCCGTTCCCGCCCTGGTTCCGCACCTTCGAGGTCGAACCCGACGAGGGCGAGCCCATCCGCGTCGGCCGCTACTCGGCCATCCAGTCCACGGCGATCTTCATGCACGGCGGCGAGCACTACAACGACTGGGTCAGCCAGTTCCACGGCCACCTCGACCACGAGGGCCGCTGGGTGCGCGCCGAGGGCACGCCGTTCAGCCGCGGCCCGATCGTGGTGGGCAGCGACGTCTGGATCGGCTTCGAAGCCCTGATCACCTCCGGCGTCACCATCGGCGACGGTGCGGTGGTGGGTGCCCGCACGGTGCTGCGCCGCGACGTGCAGCCGTTCGAGATCGTCGCCGGGAACCCGGCACGGCACACCGGCTTCCGGTTCGAGGAGCCGGTCCGCGAGGCGCTCCTCCGGATCCGCTGGTGGGACTGGTCGGACGAGAAGGTCCGGCTGCACGCCGACCAGATCCACTCCGCCGACGTCGCGGGATTCATCGCCGGGCACGACCCGGAGCTGGGCGCGCCGTCGTGCCCGCTGTGTTCCTGACCGGGTTCCTGACCTACTCGCCCAGAGCCGCGCGGCCGGCCTCCAGCCGCGCCACCGGCACCCGGTACGGCGAGCACGACACGTAGTCCAGCCCGACCTCGGCGAAGAAGTGGATCGACGCCGGATCGCCGCCGTGCTCGCCGCAGACCCCGACGTGCAGGTCGGGCCGGGTCGCCCGGCCGCGCTCGGTGCCGATCTTGACCAGGGCGCCCACGCCGAGGGTGTCCAGGGACTCGAACGGCGAGACGTCGAAGATGCCGTTGTCGAGGTAGGTCGCGAAGAACGAGGCCTCGACGTCGTCTCGGGAGAAGCCCCAGGTCATCTGGGTCAGGTCGTTGGTGCCGAAGGAGAAGAACTCCGCCGAGCGGGCGATCCGGTCGGCGAGCACGGCCGCCCGCGGGAGCTCGATCATGGTGCCGAGCCGGTAGCCCACCTCCCCGCGTTCCGCGGTCACCTCCTCGGCCACGGTCAGGATGTGACGCTGCACCATCTCGAACTCGCGGACGCTGGCGACCAGCGGGATCATGATCTCCGGCTGCGGGTCGCCGCCCGCGTCGCGGCGGTCGGCGGCCGCCTCCAGGATCGCCCGGGCCTGCATCTCGAACAGACCGGGGATCAGGATGCCCAGTCGGACTCCGCGCAGACCGAGCATCGGGTTCTGCTCGTGCAGCCGGCGCACGTGGTCGAGGAGGACCCGGTCGTGCTCGTCGACAGCGCCACGGGACTCGGCCAGCGCCACCTTCACCGAGAGCTCGGTGAGGTTGGGGAGGAACTCGTGCAACGGCGGGTCGATCAGCCGGATGGTGACCGGGAACCCGTCCATCGCCTCCAGGATCTCGGTGAAGTCCTGGCGCTGGAGCGGCAGCAGCGCCTCCAGCGCCGCCTGCTGGCCCGCGGTGCTCTCGGCGACGATCAGGTCCTCCACCAGCTGCCGGCGGTCGCCCAGGAACATGTGCTCGGTGCGGCACAGGCCGATGCCCTCGGCCCCGAAGCGGCGCGCCCGGGCCGCGTCCTCCGCGGTGTCGGCGTTGGCGCGCACCCGCATCCGTCGCGCCGCGTCGGCCCGGGTCATCGCCTCCGAGACCGCGGCCACGAGGTTGTCGGCGTCGGCCGGCAGCTCGCCCTCGAAGTGGCGCACGATCAGCGACGGACTCACCTCGACCGCGCCGAGGAACACCTCCCCGGTCGTGCCGTCGACGGAGATCAGGTCCCCCTCGTGCACCGTCCGGCCGTCACGGACGGTGAACTGGCGGGCCGACGCATCCACGTCCAGCGCCTCGGCCCCGCAGACGCAGGTGCGCCCCATGCCTCGGGCGACCACCGCCGCGTGCGAGGTCTTGCCGCCGTGGCTGGTCAGGATGCCGGCGGCTGCGACCATGCCGTGCAGGTCGTCGGGGTTGGTCTCCTTGCGGACCAGGACCACGTCCTCGCCGCGTGCCGCCCACGCCACCGCGGTGGCGGAGTCGAAGACCGCCTTCCCGACCGCGGCACCCGGGGAGGCCCCCATCCCGGTGGTCAGCAGGTCGTGCACGCCGGCGGCGTCGAACCGCGGGAACATCAGCTGCGCGAGCTGGGCGCCGGTGACCCGCTGCAGTGCCTCGTCGGCGTCGATCACGCCCTGCTCGACCAGCGTGCGGGCGATCCGGAAGGCCGCCTCCGGGGTGCGCTTGCCGACCCGGGTCTGCAGCATCCAGAGCTTGCCGCGCTCGATGGTGAACTCGATGTCGCACATGTCCCGGTAGTGCTCCTCGAGCACCGCCATGATCCGCAGCAGCTCGGCGTACGAGGTCGGGTCGAGGCGTTCCAGATCGGCCAGCGGCAGCGTGTTGCGGATGCCGGCGACGACATCCTCGCCCTGCGCGTTCTCCAGGTAGTCGCCGTACACGCCGTGGGCGCCGGTCGCCGGGTCGCGGGTGAAGGCGACCCCGGTCCCGGACCCGGCACCGCAGTTGCCGAAGACCATCGCGATCACGGTGACCGCGGTGCCGAGGTCGTCGGGGATCCGGTCCTGGCGGCGGTACAGGCGGGCACGGTCGGTGTTCCAGGAGTCGAAGACCGCCGCGACTGCGCGGTCGAGCTGTTCGCGCGGGTCCTGCGGGAAGGGCTGGCCGGAGTGCTGCTCGACCAGCTCCTGGAAGGCGGCGACCAGCTCCCGCAGGTCAGCGGTCGTGAGGTCGGTGTCGACGTGCGCCCCGCGGTCGGCCTTGAGCCCGTCGAGCACCTTGCCGAAGACCGCCGAGTCGATGCCGAGCACCGTCGAACCGAACATCTGCAGCAGCCGCCGGTAGGAGTCCCAGGCGAACCGCTCGTCACCCGAGCTGGCGGCCAGCCCGTGCACCGAGTCGTCGTTGAGGCCGACGTTGAGCACCGTCTCCATCATCCCGGGCATCGAGAACTTCGCGCCGGAGCGGACCGCGACCAGCAGCGGGTCGTCGGGATCGCCCAGCCGCTTGCCCATCCGTTGCTCAAGGGCGGCCAGGTGCACCCCGATCTCCTCGGCGAGCCCGGCGGGCACCGTCCCGACGGACAGGTAGGCCCGGCAGGCTTCGGTGTCGATGATGAAGCCGGGCGGCACCGGCAGCCCGAGGTTGGTCATCTCCGCAAGGTTCGCGCCCTTGCCGCCGAGCAGGTCCTTCTGGTCCTTGTCCCCGTCGGCGAAGTCGTGGACGAAAGCCGTCATGCTCGTGATCATGCCCGGGTCCACGGCTCAGCGCGAGGGGCCGGAGGGCCCGACTCCGGACCGGACTACGGGCCTGTCAGGGTCGGCGGCAGATCCTCGGCTCGCTCCCAGGGTGCTCACAGGAACCGCGCGCAGGCTCGAAGCATGGACAGGGAGCAGCAGGTACAGCGGATCCGGCGAGTACGCCGGGCGGTCGTGTCGGGCTCGGTCACGGGGGCACTCGCCCTCGCCGGATACCTCGGCATCGCCGCCCACACCGACGCGTCGACCGGAACCAGCAGCGGCAGCGGCACCAGCACCAGCACCAGCGTGTACGACGCCACCACCGACCGGTCGGGCAACGGGTTCGACACCTCCGGCCTCGACACCGGAAGCCTGAGCGCCGGCAGCGGGTCGGCCCACGCGACGACGAGCGGGTCATGACCGCCCTGATGCCCGGGCCGGTCCGGCACCCGGAGACGGCGACCAGCAGCTGGCGGCTGTGGAGCACCGACGCCCGCCTGGTCGTGACCGCCCCGGACCGGCTGCGCGAGGCCCGCGAGCTCTGCGACGGGATCCTGGCCGGCATCGGCCGGGTCGCGGACCGGTTCGACCCGCGCAGCGAGCTCAGCAGGTTGTCCGGCGACGGCCACCCGCAGGTGCTGTCGCCGCTGCTGTCGGACCTGGTCGCCGAGGCCCTGACCGCCGCCTCGCTGACCGACGGCGCCTTCGACCCGACCGTCGGCGCCGCGCTCGTCGACCTCGGCTACGACCGCGACATCGACCTGATCCAGCACCGCGGCGCGCTGAGCGCCCGGGTCCGCCGGGTACGCGGCTGGCAGACCGTCCGCCTCGACCGCGACGTCCTGTCGATGCCGCCCGGGGTCCGGCTCGACCTCGGCGCGAGCGCGAAGGCCAGTGCCGCCGACCGCTGCGCGCGTGCGGTCGCGGCGGCCACCGGCGCCGGTGCCCTGGTGTCGCTGGGCGGCGACATCGCCACCGCGGGGCTCGCCCCGGAGGGCGGCTGGCAGGTCGGCGTCCAGGACCTGCCGTCGGACCTGCCGGCCCGGATCACGCTCCCGGCGGGCTGGGCCGTCAGCACCTCGAGCACCCGGCGCCGCACCTGGCGGCAGGGCGACGAGGTCCGCCACCACATCGTCGACCCGGCGACCTCGCTCCCCGTCGCGGACACCTGGGCGGCGGTCTGCGTGGTCGCCCGGACGTGCCTGGCCGCCAACGCGGCGAGCACCGCGACCGTCGTGAAGGGGCACGCCGGGCTCGACTGGCTGGACGCGATCGGGCTGCCGGCGCGGCTGCTCGACGGCGCCGGCCGGGTGCACCGGCTCGGCGGCTGGCCGGAGCAGTCCTGAACGCGCGGCTCAGCCGCGCCTCACCTCGAGCACCCGGAACCCCTTGGCGCTGGCCACCTTCGCCGTCGGGAACCCCCGCTCGGTCAGCCACCCCGCCAGCGAGTCCGAGCCCAGGTTCTTGCCGACGACCAGCCGGGCGCGGCCGTCCGGCTCGAGCCTCGGCAGCCACGTCAGGAGGAGGTCGTGGAGGGCTTCCTTGCCGATCCGGATCGGCGGGTTCGACCAGATCTCGTCGTACGTCGCGTCGGGGTCGACCTGGTCCGGGAGCGACGCGGTGAACCGGTCCGCGACGCCGACCGCGGCGGCGTTCTCGTTGGCCAGCAGCAGGGCGCGCTCGTTGACGTCGACCGCGGTGACCACGCACTCCGGCACCGCGACGGCGACGGCCAGGCCGATCACGCCGTACCCGCAGCCGAGGTCGAGCACGCGCCGCGCGGACTCCGGCGGTGACTGCTCGCGGAGCAGCACGCCGGTGCCGATGTCGAGCCGGCCCTGCGCGAAGACGCCGGATCCGGTGGTCAGCTCGAGCCAGTGCCCCCAGACGTCTGCGCGCACCGGAACCCGCTTGAAGGGCGCCTTCGGGTCCGCGGTGAAGTAGTGCTCCTCGTCGGCCACGAGTCGAGGTTATCGAGTGCCCGAGCTTGCTCGTGGCCGAGTGGCCGAGAACTCGTTGACGAGCGGAGCGAGGATCATGGCCCCATCTTGCCGGGTCCCTCCCCCGGGACAGGCCCTAGGGTTGACGAGGTGAGCCCCGCCACGACCCCGCTGCCGATGATCGTCCTGTGCGCCCCGGACCACGCCGACGTGCTCCGCGAGCAGTTCGCCCGCTACGAGCGGGAGTACGACCTCCGGGTGACGGCAGGCTCGGGCGAGACCGCCGATCTGCTCGCGGGCGCCCGCGCCGGCGGCGTCCCGGTCGCGCTGGTGGTGACCGAGTCGCGGCTGCCCGACAGCGAGGTCCATCCCGCGCTGCACGTCTGGCGCACTGCACTGCCGACCGCGCGCCGGGTCGTGGCAGCCCACTGGGACCACTTCATGGCCGACGCGGACCTGCTCCGCTCGGGTCTCGCGACCGGGAAGTACGACGCGTACCTGCTGATGCCGCGGGGTCTGCGCGACGAGGAGTTCCACACCGCGATCACCGAGCTCCTCTCCGACTGGGGCTCGACGGTGGCGGTGCCCGAGGTCGCCGCGGCGGAGATCGTCAGCCCGGGCAGCGACCCGGTGGTGACCTCGATCCGGGACTACCTGGACCGGATGGGGATGCCGAGCGCGGTCGTGCACCCGGACTCGCAGCGCGGCCAGGAGCTCCTCGCCGGGTACGACGGACCCCTGGAGTTCCCGATCTTCAGCCGGTTGGGCCGGCCGCCCTTCGTGGCTCGCTCGGTGCGCGACGTGGCCTCGTTGATCTACGGGACGCCGGCCGACATCGAGGTCGACACCGTCGTCGACCTCGTCGTGCTGGGCGCCGGGCCGGCCGGTCTCGCGACGGCGGTGTACGGGTCCTCCGAGGGATTGTCGACCGTGGTGATCGAGTCCGAGGCGATCGGCGGCCAGGCGGGCACGAGCTCGATGATCCGCAACTACCTCGGCTTCCCGCGCGGCATCTCCGGCATGCGGCTGGCGCAGCGGGCCCGGAACCAGGCGATCCGGTTCGGCACCCGGTTCTTCACCGGCTGGCCGGTCACCGCGCTGGAACCCGGTGCCGACGGAGCCCCGCACGTCGTTCGCACCGAGGGTGGCGACGTCCACGCCCGGTCGGTGGTGATCTCGACCGGGGTCGACTACCGCCGGCTCGGCATCACCACGCTGGAGGAGCTGGTGGGCAACGGCGTCCACTACGGCGCCGCGGTCAGCGCGGCCCGCGAGCTGGAGGGCTACGACGTGGTCGTGGTCGGCGGCGGCAACTCCGCCGGGCAGGCCGCGATCCACCTCGCGCGGTTCGCGCGCTCGGTGACCATCATGATCCGGCGTCCCGACCTGAGCGCGACGATGTCGGACTACCTGATCCGCGAGATCGACTACAACCCCGCGATCCGGGTCCTGCCCTGCGCGCAGGTCGTCGACGGGGGCGGCGACGAGCGCCTGCAGTGGATCACGGTGCGCGACCTCAACACCGGCGAGGAGTCCCGCCGCGAGATCGGCGGCCTCTTCCTCCTGCTCGGCGCCGACCCCGGCTGCGGCTGGCTGCCCGACGACATCTGCCGCGACGAGCGCGGCTTCGTCCTCACCGGTCGTGACATCCCGAAGCACTTGTGGAAGGGCGGCACTCCCCCGGCGAACCTGGAGACCGCCGTCCCGGGCATCTTCGCCGCCGGCGACGTCCGTGGCGGCTCGATGAAGCGGGTCGCCGCGGCGAGCGGCGAGGGCGCCTCGGTAGTCCCCCTGGTGCACGCCTACCTCGACGCGGGCGCGTAGTCGCTCAGTCCTCGGTCTGCTTGGCCCAGAGATTGATCCCGGAGTCCACCGCGTGGCGGTCGATCTCGGCGAGCTCGGCGTCGGTCAGCGGCGGTCCGTGGAGGGCGTCCAGGTTGGTGTCGAGCTGCTCGACGGAGGAGGCGCCGATCACCGCGGAGGTGATCCGGGCGTCGCGCAAGCACCACTGCAGCGCGAGCTGCGCCAGCTTCTGCCCGCGCGCCACCGCGATCGCGTTCAGCGCGCGGACCCGCTCCAGGACGTCGTCGGAGAGCCCGGCCAGCGTCGAGTCCGCCCGCGCCGCGCGCGAGTCCGCCGGCACCCCGTCGAGGTAGCGGTCGGTGAGCAGCCCCTGGGCCAGCGCCGTGAACACGATGCAGCCCATCCCCTGGTCCTCCAGCTCGTCAAGCAGGTCGGTCTCGATCCAGCGGTTCAGCATCGAGTACGACGGCTGGTGGATGAGCAGCGGCGTGCCCAGGTCGCGAGCGATCGCCGCCGCCTCCGAGGTCTTCGCCGCCGAGTACGACGAGATGCCGGCGTACAGGGCCTTGCCGGAGCGGACCGCCCGGTCGAGCGCCATCATCGTCTCCTCGACCGGCGTCTCCGGGTCGAAGCGGTGGCTGTAGAAGATGTCGACGTACTCCAGGCCCATCCGGCGCAGCGACTGGTCCAGCGAGGCCAGCACGTACTTCCGCGACCCGCCGCCCTGGCCGTACGGCCCGGGCCACATGTCCCAGCCGGCCTTGGTCGAGATGATCAGCTCGTCGCGGTACGGCGCGAAGTCGTCGCGCAGGTAGCGGCCGAAGTTCTCCTCCGCCCGCCCGTACGGCGGCCCGTAGTTGTTCGCCAGGTCGAAGTGCGTCACGCCGCGGTCGAAGGCCCGTCGCAGGATCGCCCGCTGGGTCTCCTCGGACCGGTCGGTGCCGAAGTTCTGCCAGAGTCCGAGCGAGAGTGCCGGCAGCTTCAGCCCGCTCCGCCCGGTGGATCGGTACTCCATGTCGTCGTAGCGGCCCGGCGCGGCGTCGTAGCTCATCCCCCCACCCTGCCTCACTGAACCCGGAGGAGGCGAGGTCACCCGTCCTCGGTACGCCGGGCCCGGGTCGTCCCGGCCCGCGCCGCGAGTTCCTGGTCGGCGGGGTAGCCGACCTCCTCCAGGGTGAGCCCGTGCGGGTGCACCACGGTGACCGCGCCGTCGCGGGCCTTCGCGGCGAGGACGTCGGCGGCCCAGCCCGGCTCGCGGCGTCCCTCACCGACGGCGAGCATGCAGCCGACGAGCGAGCGCACCATGTTGTGGCAGAACGCGTCGGCGCGGACGGTCGCCGTGGCGATCCCGCCGACCCGCTCCCAGTGCAGCTCGGTCAGCACCCGGATCGTGGTGGCGCCCTCACGGCGCTTGCAGAAGGACGCGAAGTCGTGGTGCCCGACCAGCGCGGCCGCGGCGGCGTTCATCGCGTCCAGGTCGAGCTCGCGCGGCCAGGCGAGCACGTGACCGCGGGTGAGCGGGTCGACGAGCCCGGGCCGGTCGGCGACCCGGTAGGCGTAGCGCCGCCACAGCGGGCTGAACCGGGCATCGAACCCGTCCGGCGCGACCGAGACCCGGTGCAGCCGCACGTCGGGGTCCAGGACGCCGTTGACCCGGCGCAGCAACGCGCCGCACGGGTCCTCGGCATCCCGACCCGCCGCCGCGAGCAGGACCTGCTCGTCGACGTCGAGGTGGGCGACCTGCCCGCGGGCGTGCACCCCGGTGTCGGTGCGCCCCGCGACGGTGAGCTGGTTGCCGCCGGCCCGGAGCACGGTGTCGAGCGCCTGCTCGATCTCCCCCTGGACCGTGCGGAGCGTCGGTTGCCGGGCCCATCCGTGGAAGGCGGTCCCGTCGTAGGCGAGGTCGATCCGGAGGCGCACGGCGCCAGTCTGTCAGGTCCGTCCGGCCGGTTGGCCGCGCGGGCGCTGCGCCTCGACGTCCACCAGGAACGGCACGAGCCCGCCACCCCAGCGGGGTGACGGGCTCGCGTCAGCGTGTCCGTGAAGGACCGGGGGCTCAGGCCTCCGGCTTCTCCTCGGCGTCGGCCTCGGCAGCGGGCTCCTCGGCGGCAGCCTCCTCGGCGACCTCCTCGGTGACCTCGGCCTCGGCGGCCTCGGGGGCCTCCTCGACGGTCTCGTCGGCGACGGTCTCCTCGACCGGAGCCTCCTCAGCCTTCGGAGCAGCCGGAGCGGCCTTCTCCTTCTTCGGCTTCGCCGGGGCCGGGGTGTAGGCCTCGGTGACGAGCTCGATCACGGCCATCGGCGCGTTGTCGCCCTTGCGGGGACCGATCTTGGTGATCCGGGTGTAGCCACCGGGACGCTCCGCGAAGGTCGGGGCGATCTCGGTGAACAGGACGTGCACGACCGACTTGTCGCGGACGGTCTTGAGGACCTCGCGACGGTTGTGCAGGTCGCCCTTCTTCGCCTTGGTGATCAGCTTCTCGGCGAGCGGCCGCAGCGTGCGGGCCTTCGCCTCGGTGGTGGTGATCCGACCGTGCTCGAACAGGGCGGTGGCCAGGTTCGACAGGATCAGGCGCTGGTGGGCCGGGCTGCCGCCGAGGCGGGCGCCCTTCTTGGGAGTAGGCATTCTGCTTCTCTCGATTCTCCCGAGCCGTATCAGGTACTCGGATAGATGGAACTGGTGGAGGTCCCGCCCGCCGGCTCAGCCGACGGGCGCGACCACCGATGTCAGTACTGCTCGTCCTCGACGAACGAGTCGTCGTCGTCCTCGTACGCCGCCAGCGCAGCGGTCGGGTCGAAGCCGGGCGCGCTGTCCTTGAGGGCCAGGCCCATCTCGACCAGCTTGGCCTTGACCTCGTCGATCGACTTCGCACCGAAGTTGCGGATGTCGAGCAGGTCCTGCTCCGAGCGCGCCACGAGCTCGCCCACGGTGTGGATGCCCTCGCGCTTGAGGCAGTTGTAGGACCGGACGGTCAGGCTCAGGTCCTCGACCGGCATGGCCAGGTCCTGGGCCAGCTGCTCGTCCACCGGGGACGGGCCGATGTCGATGCCCTCGGCCTCGACGTTGAGCTCACGGGCCAGGCCGAAGAGCTCGACCAGGGTCTTGCCGGCCGACGCGATCGCGTCGCGCGGCCGGATCGAGGCCTTGGTCTCGACGTCGATGACCAGCTTGTCGAAGTCCGTGCGCTGCTCGACACGGGTCGCCTCGACCTTGTAGGTCACCTTGAGCACGGGCGAGTAGATCGAGTCGACCGGCATCCGGCCGATCTCGTTGTCCGCACCCTTGTTCTGGACCGCGCTGACGTAACCGCGACCGCGCTCGACGACCAGCTCCATCTCGAGCTTGCCCTTGTCGTTCAGGGTGGCGATCTTCAGGTCCGGGTTGTGCACCTCGACACCGGCCGGGGGCGCGATGTCGGCGGCGGTGACGTCACCGGCGCCCTGCTTGCGCAGGTACATGGTGACCGGCTCGTCGTGCTCCGAGGAGACGACGAGGCCCTTGAGGTTGAGGATGATCTCCGTGACGTCTTCCTTGACGCCCTCGATCGTGGAGAACTCGTGCAGAGCCGTGTCCACCTTGATGCTCGTGACCGAGGCACCGGGAATCGAGGAGAGCAGGGTCCGCCGCAGCGAGTTGCCGAGCGTGTAGCCGAAGCCGGGCTCCAGCGGTTCGATCACGAACCGCGAGCGGAACTCGTCGACGACCTCTTCCGACAGGGTCGGGCGCTGTGCGATGAGCACTGGTGATTTCCTTTCCGAGCCCACCCTCTATTTGACGGGCTCGAACTCACTGTGGGGCGGGATTACTTCTTGGAGTAGTACTCGACGATGAGCTGTTCCTGAACGGGCAGCTCGATCTGGGCGCGCACCGGGATGGAGTGCACCAGGATCCGCATCCGACTCGGGATGGCCTCGAGCCACGCCGGGACGATCCGCTCGCCGTGGGTCTCGCGAGCCACGATGAACGGGGTCATCTCCAGGCTCTTCTCCCGGACGTCGATGACGTCGTGGGCCGAGACCTGGTACGACGGGATGTCGACCTTGATGCCGTTGACCCGGAAGTGGCCGTGGACGACCAGCTGGCGGGCGTGGCGACGGGTGCGGGCGAAGCCGGCCCGGTAGACCACGTTGTCGAGGCGGCACTCGAGCAGCTGCAGCAGGTTGTCACCCGTCTTGCCAGCGCGGCGCGAGGCCTCCTTGTAGTAGTTGTGGAACTGCTTCTCCATCACGCCGTAGGTGAAGCGGGCCTTCTGCTTCTCCTGCAGCTGGTTGCGGTACTCGCTCTCCTTGACGCGGGCGCGACCGTGCTGGCCGGGCGCGTAGGGGCGCTTCTCGAACGCGGCGTCACCGCCGACGAGGTCGACACCGAGACGGCGCGACTTCTTGGTCATGGGACCGGTGTAGCGGGCCATGTTTCAGAACTCCTTCAGGTCTCGGGGTCAGACGCGCCGGCGCTTGGGCGGGCGGCAACCGTTGTGGGGGGTGGGGGTGACGTCCTGGATGGTGCCGACCTCGAGGCCGATGGCACCGAGCGAACGGATCGCGGTCTCACGACCGGAACCCGGGCCCTTGACGAAGACGTCGATCTTCTTCATGCCGTGGTCCATCGCACGACGACCGGCGGCCTCGGCGGCCATCTGGGCGGCGTACGGGGTGGACTTGCGCGAGCCCTTGAAGCCGACGGTGCCGGCAGAGGCCCACGAGATCACCGCACCGGTCGGGTCGGTGATCGTGACGATGGTGTTGTTGAACGTGCTCTTGATGTGGGCTTCGCCCTGAGCGACGTTCTTCTTCTCCTTGCGACGCACCTTCTTGGCGCCGGCCGCTGCGCGGCTCTTGGGAGGCATTCAGTACTCCTGTGTTTGCTGGAAGCTGGTGATCGAGCGAAGAAAGCAGTGACGCGTCGTCAGACGCAGGTCACTTGGCCTTCTTCTTGCCGGCGACGGTCCGCTTCGGGCCCTTGCGGGTACGAGCGTTGGTCTTGGTGCGCTGACCGCGGACCGGGAGGCCCATGCGGTGGCGGCGACCCTGGTAGCTGCCGATCTCGATCTTCCGGCGGATGTCGGCCTGGACCTCGCGACGGAGGTCACCCTCGATCTTGAAGTTGGCTTCGATCTCGTCACGGAGCTTGACCAGCTCCTCGTCACCCAGCGTGTGGACGCGCGCGTTCGGGTCGACCCCGGTGGCGGCGAGCAGCTGCTGAGCGCGGGTACGGCCGATGCCGTAGATGTAGGTAAGTGCGATCTCGATGCGCTTGTCGCGCGGGAGGTCAACACCAACAAGGCGTGCCATTTCAGGCCCTCTCTGTGAAGGACGGGTGCCCTTCGGTTGGTTCACGGTGGTCTGGTCGTGTCGCGTCCGGGGTGAGCGTCCCCAGCTCCGGCCATCCGTTCCGGAGGTGGTTCACCGCCTGCGGCGGCTAAGCGATCACGTTGTCTTGGTATTCAGTTGTTCCACGCTGGTCGAGGTGCGAGGCACGAGCCTCGAAACCTCAGCCCTGGCGCTGCTTGTGGCGCGGGTTCTCGCAGATCACCATGACGCGGCCGTGGCGACGGATCACCTTGCACTTGTCACAGATCGGCTTGACGCTCGGGTTGACCTTCATGTCAGCCCTTTCGTTGCTAGTTCGGCTGGGTCACTTGTACCGGTAGACGATCCGACCCCGCGTGAGGTCGTACGGCGAGAGCTCCACCACCACGCGGTCCTCGGGGAGGATCCGGATGTAGTGCTGACGCATCTTGCCGCTGATGTGGGCGAGCACCTTGTGTCCGTTGGTCAGCTCGACCCGGAACATGGCGTTCGGCAGGGCCTCCACGACGGAGCCCTCCATTTCGATCACGCCTTCTTTCTTCGGCATGTCCTCCACAATCTGTTGGATCGATGTCTACCGTTGGCCCGGGAACCGCCCGGGCGCCCCGCGAGGGACGACCGGTGGACCTCACGGATCTGCTGCATGGCCCTCATTTCCCCGCACAGACGCGCGCGCGAAAGGATCGCGGGAGCAGATGTCCGGGCAGCCGTCAGGCACCACAAAACAGACCCGTGTTGGGCCGACTCGCAAGTCTACGGACCGGGCGCTGAAATCACCAATCGAGGGCGGGTCGCCCAGGTGTGAAACGGGTCATTGCCGACGAAACGGGATCTGTCGCCCTGTTTCAGTGGCCGCCGTACGGGACGCCGAGCTCCTCGAGCCTGGCCTTGCCGCCGTCGATCGCGGTGAGGATCCACGGGCCGTCCGGGGTGAGCGTGAAGGTGTGCTCGAAGTGCGCGGCCCAGCTGGCGTCGGTGGTGACGATCGTCCAGTCGTCCTCCGCCACCAGGGTGTGCTTGCTGCCGAGGGTGACCATCGGCTCGACGGCGAGCGCCATCCCCCGGACCAGCTTCTCGCCGCGGCCGGGGCGGCCGTAGTTCGGCACGTTCGGCGCCATGTGCATCTCGGTGCCGATGCCGTGGCCGGTGTAGTCCTCGAGGATGCCGTAATCGCCGTGCGCGCGGACGTGCTGCTCGACGGCGTGGGAGATGTCGGTGACCCTGCCACCGAGGCGTGCGGCCGCGAAGCCGGCCCAGAGCGCGCCCTCGGTGACGTCCATCAGCGTCTGCACCTCGGGGCGGATCTCGCCGACCGCGACGGTGATCGCGGCGTCGCCGTGCCAGCCGTCGACGATCGCGCCGCAGTCGATGGAGATGACGTCGCCCTCGGCGAGCACCCGGTCCCCCGGGATCCCGTGGACGACCTCGTCGTTCACCGAGGCGCAGATGGTGGCCGGGAACGGCGGGTGGCCGTAGCCCAGGAACGACGGCACGCCGCCGCCGGCCCGGATGTTCTGCTCCGCGATCGCGTCCAGCTCCCCCGTGCTGATGCCCGGGCGCACCGAGGCGCGCAGCAGCTCGAGCGTCTCGCCGACCAGCAGGCCGGCGACCCGCATCCTGTCGATCTGCTCGGGCGTCTTGATCTCGACACCGCGGCCGAAGATGCCCATGAGGTGCGTCAGCTCTGCTCGACGGAGGACAGCGCGGAGAAGATCCGCTCCGTGACCTCCTCGATCTCACCGAGGCCATCGACCTCGACGAGCAGACCGCGGTCCCGGTAGACCTCGATCAGGGGCTCGGTCTGCTCGGCGTAGACCTCCTGGCGCCGGCGGATCACGTCTTCGGTGTCGTCCGCCCGGCCCTCGACCTTCGCGCGCTGCAGCAGCCGCTCGACCAGCTCGTCCTGGTTCACGGTGAGCACCACGACCGCGTCGAGCTTGTGGCCGGTGAACGAGATCATCCCGTCCAGCTCCTCGACCTGCGCGAGCGTGCGCGGGTAGCCGTCGAGCAGGAAGCCGGGGGCCGCGTCGTCCTCGTCGATCCGGTTGCGGACCATGTGGTTGGTGACCTCGTCGGGCACGTACTCGCCGGCGTCCATGTAGCGCTTCGCCTCGACACCGAGCTCGGTGCCCTGCGAGACGTTCTCCCGGAAGATGTCCCCGGTCGAGATCGCGGGGATGCCGAACTTGGCGGCGACGTACTTCGCCTGGGTGCCCTTGCCGGCACCCGGGGGGCCCATCAGGATCATTCTCATCGCAGGAAGCCTTCGTAGTTGCGCTGCTGCAACTGGCTCTCGATCTGCTTCACCGTGTCGAGCGCGACGCCGACCATGATGAGCAGGGAGGTGCCCCCGAACGGGAAGTTCTGGTTGGCGTTGACCAGGACCAGCGCGACCAGCGGGATCAGTGCGATCGCGGTCAGGTAGAGCGCGCCGGGCAGCGTGATGCGGGACAGGACGTAGTTGAGGTATTCCTCAGTCGGCTTGCCTGCCCGGATCCCGGGGATGAAGCCTCCGTACTGCTTCATGTTGTCGGCGACCTCTTGCGGGTTGAAGGTGATCGCGACGTAGAAGTACGTGAAGAAGATGATGAGCAGGGCGTACAGCGCCATGTAGAGCGGGTGGTCGCCCTTGACCAGGTGGTTGGAGACCCAGCCCAGGATCTCGGAGTTGGAGTTCTGGTTGAACTGGACCGCCATCGCCGGCAGGTAGAGCAGGCTGGAGGCGAAGATGACCGGGATGACGCCGGCCTGGTTCACCTTGAGCGGGATGTAGGTCGAGGAGCCGCCGAACATCTTGCGGCCGACCATGCGGCGGGCGTACTGCACCGGGATCCGGCGTTGCGCCTGTTCGATGAAGACGACCGCGGCGACGACCACCAGGCCCATCAGGATGACGCCGGCGAAGACCCACGGGCCGCGAGCCTTCTGGACGTTCCAGAGCGCGACCGGGAAGGTCGCCACGACCTGGGTGAAGATCAGGATCGACATGCCGTTGCCGATGCCGCGGTCGGTCACGAGCTCGCCGAGCCACATGATCACCGCGGTGCCGGCGGTCATGGTGATCACCATGATCGCGGCGGTCTGGAAGTCGTTGTCGTAGAGCAGCGGGTCGTTGCAGCCCTGGAGGAGCTTGCCCGACCGGGCCAGCGCCACGATGCCGGTTGCCTGCAGGATCGCCAGCGCCAGGGTGACGTACCGGGTGTACTGGGTGATCTTCGCCTGGCCGGACTGTCCCTCCTTCTTGAGGGTCTCCAGCCGCGGGATCACGACCACGAGCAGCTGCAGGATGATGCTCGCCGTGATGTACGGCATGATCCCGAGCGCGAAGATGGTCAGCTGGAGCAGCGCACCGCCGGAGAAGAGGTTGATCAGACCGTAGATGCTGTTGTTGCTGAGCTGGTCGAAGCAGCCCTGCACGTTCGCCACGTTCACGCCCGGCGCGGGGATCTGCGACCCCAGCCGGAAGAGGGCAATGATCAGCAGCACAAACAGCAGCTTCTTGCGCAGGTCCGGCGTCCGGAACGCGTTGGCGAAGGCGCCTAGCACGTGAAACCTCTTCTCGATCTGATCATCGGGGACGGCCCGCAGCGAGTGCCGCACGAACGGCAGCACTCGGGAGCCTCCGGAAGCCTAACAGGGCTGGGGAGCGCCGCGAGACGTTCCCCCAGGTCCCTGGGCCGGAACCTTCGGTGACGTGCGGGATTCGCCGCACGTCGGTCGTGCCAGGAAGCAGATCAGGGCAGTGGGACCACCGTGACGGTGGCCCACTGCCCTGATCGGAGCGTTCTGCTCAGAGCTCGGTCGCGGTGCCGCCGGCAGCCGCGATCTTCTCCTTGGCCGAGGCCGAGAACTTGTCGACCGTGACCTGGACGGCGACGGAGATGTCACCCTCGCCCAGGACCTTGACCGGCTGGCCCTTGCGAACCGCGCCCTTGGCGACGAGGTCCGCGACCGTGATCTCGCCACCGTCGGGGAAGAGCTTCCCGATGCGGTCGAGGTTCACGACCTGGAACTCCACCTTGAACGGGTTCCGGAAGCCCTTGAGCTTCGGGAGCCGCATGTGGATCGGCATCTGGCCACCCTCGAAGGCGACCGGAACCTGGTAGCGAGCCTTGGTTCCCTTGGTACCACGGCCCGCGGTCTTGCCCTTGGAGCCCTCACCACGACCCACGCGGGTCTTGGCGGTCTTGGCACCGGGGGCCGGACGCAGGTGGTGCAGCTTCAGCGCGCCCATGTCAGTCAACCTCCTCGACCGTCACCAGGTGACGGACGGTGTGGACCATGCCCCGGAACTCCGGGCGGTCCTCCTTGATGACCACATCGTTGATCCGCTTGAGACCCAGCGAGCGCAGGGTGTCGCGCTGGTTCTGCTTGAGACCGATGAGGCCCTTGTTCTGCGTGACCTTGAGGTGACCCATCAGACCGTCACCTCCGCGGCGGCGGCGATGCCCTCGGCACGCGCCCGCAGCAGGGCAGCCGGGGCGACGTCCTCGACGGCCAGACCACGACGGGCGGCCACGGCCTCGGGCTCCTCCAGCATCTTCAGCGCCTCGACGGTCGCGTGAACGATGTTGATCTGGTTCGACGAGCCGAGCGACTTGCTCAGGACGTCGTGGATGCCCGCGCACTCGAGAACCGCACGCACCGGGCCACCGGCGATGACACCGGTACCGGGGGCAGCCGGACGCAGCAGCACGACGCCGGCGGCCTTCTCGCCCTGGACCGGGTGCGGGATCGTGCCCTGGACGCGCGGGACGCGGAAGAAGTGCTTCTTCGCCTCCTCGACGCCCTTGGCGATCGCCGCGGGAACTTCCTTGGCCTTGCCGTAGCCGACGCCGACCAGACCGTCGCCGTCGCCCACGATCACCAGGGCGGTGAAGCTGAAGCGACGACCACCCTTGACGACCTTGGCGACACGGTTGATCGCGACGACCCGCTCGATGTAGGCGGTCTTGTCGGCGTTGTCACGGCCACCGCGATTGTCGCGGCCTCCACGACGGTCGCCGCCGGCGCGCTGTCCGCGCTGGGCTCCGCTCATGAGATCTACCTCTTCCTTGTCTTCGCGATCAGAAGGTCAGTCCACCCTCGCGGGCAGCGTCCGCGAGGGCCGCGACGCGACCGTGGTACTTGTTGCCGGCGCGGTCGAAGACCACACCCTCGACACCCGCGGCCTTGGCACGCTCGGCGACGAGCTCGCCGACGCGCTTCGCCTTGGCCGTCTTGTCGCCGTCGAACGTGCGCAGGTCGGCCTCCATGGTGGAGGCGTAGGCCAGCGTCTTGCCGGCCAGGTCGTCGACGACCTGGACGGTGATGTGCTTCGACGAGCGGGTCACGACCAGGCGCGGACGCTCGGTGGTGCCGTGGATCCTCTTGCGGCCACGCATCTGGCGACGCAGGCGCGACGCCGTCCGACCGGCGGTGTGCTTGTTGTGCTTCAGGGAGATCGCCATGATCACTTACCGGCCTTTCCGACCTTGCGGCGAATGTGCTCGCCCGCGTAGCGGACGCCCTTGCCCTTGTAGGGCTCCGGCTTCCGCAGCTTGCGGATGTTCGCGGCGACCTCGCCGACCAGCTGCTTGTCGATGCCCTGGACACCCAGCTTGGTCTGGGACTCGACGGCGAAGGTGATGCCCTCGGGCGCCTTGAAGATGATCGGGTGCGAGTAGCCGAGCTGGAACTCGAGCTCGGTCGGGCCCTTCGACAGGACGCGGTAACCGACGCCCACGATCTCGAGCTTCTTCTCGTAGCCGTCGGTGACGCCGACCACCATGTTGTTGATGAGCGTGCGGGTCAGGCCGTGGAGGGCCTTGCTCTTGCGCTCGTCGTTGGGACGCTGGACGTCGAGAGTGCCGTCCTCGGCCTTGGCGACCGTGATCGGCGCCGCGACCGTGTGGGACAGGGTGCCCTTCGGGCCCTTGACCGTGACGACGCTCGCGTCGAGCGTGATGTCCACCCCGGACGGAACCGGGACGGGAAGCTTGCCAATGCGCGACATTGCTTAGTCCTTCTCCTGTTCCGGGTTCACCAGACGTAGGCGAGGACTTCCCCACCCACGCCCTTCTTGTTGGCCTGACGGTCGGTCAGCAGGCCCTGGCTCGTCGAGATGATCGCGACGCCGAGGCCACCGAGGACCTTGGGCAGGCCGGTGCTCTTGGCGTACACGCGCAGGCCCGGCTTGCTGATCCGGCGGACGCCGGCGATCGAGCGCTCGCGGCTGCGGCCGTACTTGAGCTCGATGGTCAGGCTCTTGCCGACAGCCGGCTCGCCCTTCTCGTCGGTGTTGTCGGCGACCTTCCAGGAGGTGATGTAGCCCTCCTGCTGCAGGATCTCCGCGACACCAGCCTTCAGCTTGCTGTACGGCATGGTCACCGAGTCGTGGTACGCCTGGTTGGCGTTGCGCAGACGGGTCAGCATGTCTGCGATCGGGTCAGTCATTGTCATGGCCGGTTCGGCCCTTTCTCGTTGTGGTTTCCAGCCGCCTGGAGCGGCTGGACCTTCAGCGTCTTCGTTGGAAGTGGTCGGATTACCAGGAGCTCTTGGTCACGCCGGGCAGCTCGCCCCGGTGCGCCATCTCGCGCAGGCAGATCCGGCACAGGCCGAACTTGCGGTAGACGGCCTTCGGGCGACCGCAGCGCTGGCAGCGGGTGTACGCCCGCACCTTGAACTTCGGCGTCTTCGCGGCCTTGACCTTCAGTCCAGTCTTCGCCATGTCAGTTCTCCTTGAACGGGAAGCCGAGGCGCTTGAGCAGCGCGCGACCCTCGTCGTCGTTGGTGGCGGTGGTCACGATGGTGATGTCCATGCCTCGCGACCGGTCGATCTTGTCCTGGTCGATCTCGTGGAACATGACCTGCTCGGTGAGACCGAAGGTGTAGTTGCCGCGACCGTCGAACTGGTTGCCGTTCAGACCGCGGAAGTCACGGATGCGCGGGAGGGCGAGCGCCAGCAGGCGGTCGAGGAACTCCCACATCCGGTCGCCGCGCAGCGTCACGTGGGCGCCGATCGGCATGCCCTCGCGGAGCTTGAACTGGGCGATGGACTTGCGAGCCTTGGTGACCTGCGGCTTCTGGCCGGTGATCGCGGTGAGGTCCTTGACCGCACCCTCGATCAGCTTCGAGTCACGCGCGGCCTCGCCGACGCCCATGTTGACCACGATCTTGGTCAGGCCCGGGACCATCATGACGTTGCTGTAGCCGAACTCCTCGCGCAGGGCCGGGAGGATCTCCTCGCGGTACCGCACCTTCATCCGGGGCATGCCTGCCGGGTTGTTAGCAGTCTCAGTCATCTCAGTCATCAGATCTCGTCTCCGGACTTCCGCGAGACGCGGACGCTCCGGGTGGCCTTGTACGTCGAACCGTCGGGGCGGCGCTTGGAAACCTCCACGCGCTTGAAGCCCACGCGGGTGGTGCCCTTGCCGTCGACCAGCATCACGTTCGAGACGTGGATGGGGGCCTCGGTGGTGACGATGCCGCCGGTGTTGCCCGCGCGGCCACCCTGGTTGATCACCTTGGTGTGCTTCTTGACGCGGTTGACACCCTCGACGATCACCCGCTGCTCCTCGCGGAGCACCTGGATGACCTTGCCCTCGGCGCCCTTGTCCTTGCCGGCGATGACGCGGACGGTGTCGCCCTTCTTGATGTTGACACTCATCTCAGAGCACCTCCGGAGCCAGCGAAATGATCTTCATGAACTTCTTCTCGCGCAGCTCCCGGCCCACGGGGCCGAAGATGCGGGTCCCTCGGGGCTCGCCATCGCCCTTGAGGATCACGGCGGCGTTCTCGTCGAAGCGGATGTAGGAACCGTCGGCACGACGGCGCTCCTTCACGGTCCGCACGATCACGGCCTTGACGACGTCACCCTTCTTGACGTTGCCGCCCGGGATCGCGTCCTTGACGGTGGCAACGATGACGTCGCCGATGCCGGCGTAGCGCCGACCCGAGCCGCCGAGGACACGGATGCAGAGGATCTCCTTCGCACCGGTGTTGTCGGCGACCTTGAGTCGCGACTCCTGCTGGATCATCGGTTTTATCTCCTGGTTGTCGTGCCGGTTCTCGGCCGCTCACGGCGGTCGAGCCTTGCCGAACTCATCTGTTGGTGGGGGCCTGGACTGTCGCCCGGACCCCCGGGATCACTTGGCCTTCTCGAGGATCTCGACGACGCGCCAGCGCTTGGTGGCGGACAGCGGGCGGGTCTCCATCAGGAGGACCCGGTCGCCGATGCCGCACTCGTTGTTCTCGTCGTGCGCCTTGAGCTTCGACGAGCGACGCATGACCTTGCCGTAGAGCGCGTGCTTCACGCGGTCCTCGACGGTCACGACGACGGTCTTGTCCATCTTGTCGCTGACCACGAGGCCCTCGCGGACCTTGCGTCGCGTGCGGTCCTGCGTCACAGCTTCCTCACTCATGCGGCACCATCCTTAGCGGCGCCCGGCGCGGTCCGGATGCCGAGCTCGCGCTCACGCACCACGGTGTAGATCCGGGCGATGTCCTTCTTGACCGAGCGGAGCCGGCCGTGGTTCTCGAGCTGGCCGGTCGCGGACTGGAAGCGCAGGTTGAACAGCTCTTCCTTCGCCTCGCGCAGCTTGCTCTCCAGGTCGACGTCGTTCAGGTCGTCGAGCTCGTGTGCGGTCGCCATCAGAATTCCCCCTCACGGGTGACGAACCGGGTCTTCATGGGGAGCTTGTGCATCGCGCGTCGCATGGCCTCGCGAGCAATGTCCTCCGAAACACCGGAAAGTTCGAACATGACGCGGCCGGGCTTGACGTTCGCCACCCACCACTCCGGGGAACCCTTACCGGAACCCATGCGGGTCTCAGCAGGCTTCTTGGTCAGCGGACGGTCCGGGTAGATGTTGATCCACACCTTTCCGCCTCGCTTGATGTGACGAGTCATCGCGATACGCGCGGACTCGATCTGACGGTTGGTCACGTAGTGGCCCTCGACCGCCTGGATGCCGAAGTCGCCGAAGGCGAGCTTCGTGCCACCCTTCGCAGCACCCGTCCGCTTCGGGTGGTGCTGCTTGCGGTGCTTGACCCTGCGGGGCATCAACATGGTCAGGCCTCCGGGGTGGTTGCGGCGGGAGCCTCGGTCGCCACGGCAGCCTCGGCCACGGGGGCCTCGACAGCGGCGGGAGCCTCGGCACGGTCAGCGCGCGTCGGCCGGTCGCCGCGCGAGCCACGGTTGGGACGGTCGCCACCACGGGCGCCGCCGCGAGCGTCACGGCCTCGGCCCGGGGCGCCGGCACGAGCAGCGGCCTGGGCCTCACGCTCGGCGCGGGTGCCCGCGACCTCGCCCTTGTAGATCCAGACCTTCACGCCGATGCGGCCGAAGGTGGTCCGGGCCTCGTAGAAGCCGTAGTCGATGTCGGCGCGCAGGGTGTGCAGCGGCACGCGACCCTCGCGGTAGAACTCCGACCGCGACATCTCGGCGCCGTTGAGACGACCCGAGCACTGGATCCGGATGCCCTTGGCACCGGACCGCATCGAGGTCTGCATGGCCTTCTTCATCGCGCGGCGGAACTGCACGCGGCCGGACAGCTGCTCGGCCACGCCCTGGGCGACGAGCTGAGCATCGATCTCGGGGTTCTTGACCTCGAGGATGTTCAGCTGGACCTGCTTGCCGGTGAGCTTCTCCAGCTCGGTCCGCAGGCGGTCGGCCTCGGCGCCGCGGCGACCGATGACGATGCCCGGGCGAGCGGTGTGGATGTCGACGCGGACCCGGTCACGGGTGCGCTCGATCTCGACCTTGGAGATCCCGGCCCGCTCCATGCCCTTGGAGAGCAGCTTGCGGATCGCGACGTCCTCGCCGACGTAGGACTTGTACAGCTTGTCGGCGTACCAGCGCGACTTGTGGTCGGTGGAGATGCCGAGGCGGAAGCCGTTCGGGTTGATCTTCTGGCCCATTACTTCTGACCCTTCTCTGCAGCAGGCTGGACCACGAGGGTGATGTGGCTGGTGCGCTTGTTGATCCGGGTGGCCCGGCCCTGCGCACGCGGACGCCAACGCTTCATCGTGGGACCCTCATCGACGGTCGCCTTGCTGACCACGAGAGTGCCGCGGTCGAGGCCCTCGGTGGTCTCGGCGTTCGCGATGGCGGACTCCAGGACCTTGTAGACGGTCTCGCTGGCCGACTGCGGTGCGAACTGCAGCAGGGCGAGGGCGTCGTCCACCGGAAGTCCGCGGACCATGTCGACGACACGGCGGGCCTTCATCGGCGTGATCCGGACGAAGCGCGCGCTGGCGAACGCGCCAGCCTCGTCGCCGAGCAGCGAGTCACGGCGGGCGCTGGTGCGCCGACGCTCAGTAACACTCATTGTCTCTGTCTCTCCTTGGCGCCCCGCGTCAGCGGCGACGGCTCTTCCGGTCGTCCTTGACGTGCCCGCGGTAGGTGCGGGTCGGGGCGAACTCGCCCAACTTGTGGCCGACCATCGAGTCGGTCACGAAGACGGGGACGTGCTTGCGACCGTCGTGCACGGCGAGCGTGTGACCGATCATGTTCGGCACGATCATCGAGCGACGCGACCACGTCTTGATCACGTTGTGGGTACCGGCTTCGTTCTGCGCGTCCACCTTCTTGGCGAGGTGGTCGTCGACGAACGGACCCTTCTTCAGGCTGCGAGGCATCTCAGCTCTTCCCTACTCAGCGCTTGTTCTTGCCGGACTTGCGGCGTCGGACGATCATGGCGTCGCTGGCCTTGCGCTTGCGCGTACGGCCCTCGGGCTTGCCCCACGGGGACACCGGGTGGCGGCCACCGGAGGTCTTACCCTCACCACCACCGTGCGGGTGGTCGACCGGGTTCATGACGACACCACGGACGGTCGGGCGCTTGCCCTTCCAGCGCATGCGGCCGGCCTTGCCCCAGTTGATGTTGGACTGCTCGGCGTTGCCGACCTCGCCGATGGTGGCGCGGCAGCGGACGTCGACGTACCGCATCTCGCCGGACGGCATGCGCAGCTGGGCGCGCGAGCCCTCCTTGGCGACGAGCTGGGCGCTGTTGCCGGCCGAACGGGCGATCTTCGCACCGCCGCCGGGGCGGAGCTCGATGCAGTGGATCGTCGTACCGACCGGGATGTTGCGCAGCGGCAGGTTGTTGCCCGGCTTGATGTCAGCACCGACACCCGACTCGATCGGGGTGCCCTGCACGACGCCGACCGGCGCGACGATGTAGCGCTTCTCGCCGTCCGCGTAGTGCAGCAGCGCGATGCGCGCGGTGCGGTTCGGGTCGTACTCGATGTGCGCGACCTTCGCGGGGACGCCGTCCTTGTCGTAGCGACGGAAGTCGATGATCCGGTACGCACGCTTGTGACCGCCACCCTGGTGACGGGTGGTGATCCGGCCCTGGTTGTTGCGACCGCCCTTCTTGGGCAGCGGACGCGTCAGGGACTTCTCCGGCGTGGTCCGGGTGATCTCGGCGAAGTCAGCGACCGACGAGCCACGACGGCCCGGGGTGGTCGGCTTGTACTTGCGGATAGCCATTAGTCAGATTCCTCGTTCCTCAGCCCGGTCAGGAGACCGGACCCCCGAAGATGTCGATGCGGTGACCCTCGGCCAGGCTGACGATCGCGCGCTTGGTGTCCTTGCGGCGACCGATGCCACGCGCCGTACGGCGCGCCTTGCCCTGCCGGTTGAGGGTGTTGACGGAGGTGACCTTGACGTTGAACACCTTCTCGACCGCGATCTTGATCTCGGTCTTGTTCGCGTCCGGGTGGACGACGAAGGTGTACTTGTTGTTGTCGAGCAGGCCGTAGCTCTTCTCGCTCACGACCGGCGCGATCAGAACGTCGCGGTGGTCCTTGTGCAGGGTGCTCATTCGGCAGCCTCCTCGGTGGTCTCAGCCTCGGCAGCCGGCTCCTCGACCTTGGCGGTCTTCTTGGCGGCGGCCTTCTTCGCGGGCTTCGCGGCCGGCTCCTCGGCGACGTCGGCACCGACGAACGCGTCGTACGCGCCCTTGGTGAAGACGACGTCGTCGGAGAGCAGCACGTCGTAGGTGTTCAGCTGGTCGACGGCGAGCAGGTGCACGGACGGCACGTTGCGCAGCGACAGCCAGGTCAGCGCGTCGTCGCGCTGGAGCACGACGAGCTGGCGACGACCCTCGGTCAGTCCGTCGAGGAGGGCCACGGCGGCCTTGGTCGACGGCTTGTCACCGGCGGCCAGCGCCTCGACGACGTGGATGCGGCCGGCGCGGGCCCGGTCGGAGAGGGCGCCCTTGAGAGCGGCGGCCTTCATCTTCTTCGGGGTGCGCTGGCTGTAGTCACGCGGCTGCGGGCCGTGGACGACGCCACCGCCGGCGAACTGCGGCGCCCGGGTCGAACCCTGGCGGGCGCGGCCGGTGCCCTTCTGCTTGTAGGGCTTGCGGCCACCGCCGCGGACCTCGCCGCGGGTCTTGGTGGCGTGCGTGCCCTGGCGCGCGGCTGCCTGCTGGGCCACCACGACCTGGTGGATCAGCGGGACGTTGGTCTCGACGTCGAAGATCTCGGCCGGCAGTGCGACCTTGACGACCTTGGCGCTTGCGGTCTTGGTAGCCATGCTCAGGCCTCCTGTCCGGACTTGGCGGCGGACCGGATCATGATCAGGCCACCCTTGGGGCCGGGAACGGCACCCTTGAGCAGGATCACGCCCTTCTCGACGTCCACCGCGTGCACGGTGATGTTCTGGGTGGTGACGGTGTCGGTACCCATGCGGCCCGACATCCGGGTGCCCTTGAAGACGCGACCCGGCGTGGCGCAGGCGCCGATCGAGCCCGGCTTGCGGTGGTTGCGGTGGGCACCGTGGGAGGCGCCGACACCGGCGAAGCCGTGACGCTTCATCGTGCCCGCGAAGCCCTTGCCCTTGCTGGTGCCGGTCACGTCGACGTCGTCGCCGGCGGTGAACAGCTCGGGGCTGAGCTCCTGGCCGACCTCGTACGACGCGGCGTCAGCGGTGCGGATCTCCGCGAGGTGGCGACGCGGGGTCACGCCGGCCTTCTCGAAGTGCCCGCCCTCGGGCTTGGTGACCTTGCGGCCCTCGATCTCGCCGTACCCGACCTGGATGGCGTTGTAGCCGTCCTTCTCGGGGGTGCGGACCTGGGTGACCACGTTGGTGGCGGCCGCGACGACGGTCACGGGGACCACGCGGTTGTTCTCGTCCCAGAGCTGGGTCATGCCGAGCTTGGTGCCCAGCAGGCCCTTCACATTGCGTTCGAAAGTCATCTCAACCAACCTCAGAGCTTGATCTCGATGTCGACACCGGCAGGCAGGTCGAGGCGCATCAGCGAGTCGACCGTCTTCGGCGTGGGGTCAATGATGTCGATGAGGCGCTTGTGCGTGCGCATCTCGAAGTGCTCGCGCGAGTCCTTGTACTTGTGCGGCGAGCGAATGACGCAGTAGACGTTCTTCTCCGTCGGCAGCGGCACCGGGCCAGCCACCTTCGCGCCCGTCCGGGTCACGGTGTCCACGATCTTCCGCGCCGAGGTGTCGATCACCTCGTGGTCATAGGCCTTGAGCCTGATGCGGATCTTCTGTCCCGCCATCACGCGTCCTTCACTTCTCGTCTCACGACTGTCTCGTCCCACCTCGGTGAGGTGGTCCGCCCTGCTCCCCCCAGCCTTCGACCCGGCGGTTTCCCGCGTGGATCTCCGACCCACGCGGTCGGGCGTGTCGCGCGTTTGAGACGCAATACGGCCCGATTTCCGGTGCTGTCTGGGGTTGTGCCCGACGGGGGTCGGGCGGAACAGGATCCCCAGGTGCGGCACAGACACGCAACCACAGCGCTTCCGAGTCCGGAAGCCAGGAGAACCTGTTCAGTAGTCAAATGTCCGCGCCCTGGCGATCCCGCCGGAGCAACCGGACTATCTTGGCAGAGATCCCGCGCAGCACCAAATTGAGCCGGTGTGACCTCCGACCGGCCCCCGGGACCGGGTCCGGGCTGACAGGATCTACCGTGACGACGACCACGGAGAGCAGGGAGGCACCACCGTGACCGACGGCACCAGCGCACCGGGCCAACCCGCCCCGGAACAGCGCCCGCCCGGGTGGGCTCCGCCGCCGCCCCCGCCGCCGTCGTACGCGGCGCCGACGTACGCCGCGCCGGCGCCGTACGCGCCCTACGGGGCCCCGCCGCCCGCCGCCCCGTACGGCGCACCGCCGCCGTACGGTCACCCCGGCTTCCCACCGCTGCACCAGACGCGCCCGGTCTACAAGCCCGGGACGATCCCGCTCAAACCGCTCGGACTCGGCGACATGTTCAGCGGCGCGATCGAGACCATCCGCCGCAACCCCAAGGCAACCCTCGGCCTGTCGGCCGTCGTGCTCACCGGGTTCCTGCTGATCCCCACCCTGGCCACACTGGTCTGGGGCTGGCTCGCCGGCTTCGGCAGCGAGCTCGCCACCTCGGGCACCGGAGCGGACTTCGCCCCGCAGGACGTCGGGATGACCGTGACCGCGCTCAGCGGTGCCGTGCTCAGCGCGCTCGCGACGATCGTCGTCACCGGGATGATCGTCCACGTCGTCGAGAACGGCGCCCGCGGGCAGAAGCTGAGCGCGGGAGCGGCCTGGCGCCTCACCCGGCGGCGGGTGTGGCGGCTGCTCGGTCTCGCCATCGTCTCGTTCCTCTTCCCGCTCCTCGTGGTCTGGGTCCCGGTCGGCCTGCTCGTCGCCGCGGCGTTCGTGCTCTCCACCACCGCCGGGTGGATCGCCGTCGTCGTCGGCGTCCCCGCAGGGATGGCCACGATGGTGTTCCTCTACATCCGGACGGTCCCGCTCGCCCCCGCCGTCCTCGTGCTGGAGGGCCGCGGCGTCTTCGCGTCGCTCGCCCGGTCCTGGGAGCTCACCCGCCGCCAGTTCTGGCGCACGTTCGGGATCGTGCTGCTGACCCAGCTGCTCGTCGCCGTCGCCGGGCAGATCCTCAGCTTCCCGTTCGGGATCCTCCAGGTGGTGGCCCTGCTCGTCTGGCCGGACACCAACCTCGGGATCATGGTGGCGCTGCTCGCGAGCAACCTGGCGCTGGTCGTCGCCGGTTCGCTCACCACGCCGTTCTCGGCCGGGGTCGCCGCGTTCCAGTACCTCGACCAGCGGATCCGCAAGGAGGGCTACGACATCGAGCTCATCTCGCAGCTCGCCGTCCCCGCAGCCCCCTCCGGGACGCGGTGACCTCTCGGTGATCCCTGTCGTCCCCTTCGCGCTGCGCCCGGACCCCGGTACCGCGCAGGACTGGGTGCGCGCCGAGCTCGCCGAGAAGCCGTACCAGCCGAGCCTGCTGGAACGGATCAGCGGCTGGTTCTGGGACCTGCTCGACCGCATCGTCGGCGCCGCGCAGGGCGTCGGGCGGCTCGGCCCGCTGGCGGCACTCGCCATCCTCGTCGTGCTGCTGACCGGCCTCGCCCTGGTGCTGGCCCGGCTGCGCAGCTCCCCGCGCCGGCATACGCCCGCAGGCGCAGTCCACGAGGACGACGCGGCCCGCGCCGACGACTACCGCCGACGTGCCGCCCGGGCCCGGTCCGAGGGACGCTGGGACGACGCCGTCGTCGAGGGCATGCGCGCGATCGCGCGCGGGCTGGTGGAGCGCGCCCTGGTCGACGACCTGCCCGCGGCCACCGCCCGCGAGGTCGCCGCCGGCGGCGCCCGCGCGTTCCCGGGCCACGCCGACCGCCTGCTCGCGGCCGCGAACCTGTTCGACGGCGTCCGGTACGGCGACCGGCACGCCACCCGCGGACCGGCCGAGGACCTGCTCGCACTCGAGGAGGCGCTGCGCCACGAGCGTCCCGCCGCCGACCCGGCCGACCTGCCGGCCCTGGTGGTGCCGCGATGAGCACGGCGAGCGACGTCCGGGACACCACGCGGGCCACCGGCTTCGTCCGGCGCAACCGGGTCTCCCTCGGGATCGGACTCGGCATCGTGCTGGCCCTGCTCCTCGTCACCTGGCTCGGACGCGGCGGGGCCACCGGCGATGGCCGGCTGGACCCGGAGAACCCCGGTCAGGACGGCGCCCGCGCGCTGGCCCAGGTCCTCGGCGACCACGGGGTCGAGGTGGCCGTCGTACGCGGACGCTCCGAGTTCGACGACGCCCGCATCGACGCCGACACCACCGTCGTGGTGACGAACCCGAACTCCCTCGGGGCCGGCACCTGGGACGAGCTGGACCGCCGGGTGCGCGACGCGTCCGGCGCGGTGCTGGTGGTCGCCGGGCTCGGACCGTTCGTCGCCGACGGGCTCGGCCTGGGGCCCGAGGACGTCGTCGAGGCGACCACGGACCGGGTCACGGAGGCGGCCTGCGACCCCGTCCAGCCGCTGATGGAAGGCCTCCGCCTCACCACCGACGCCGTCGCCGCGGTCCGCGGGGACGGCTGCTTCGGCGACAGCGCCGGCCGTCTGCTGCTCGTCGACCGCGACGCCCACCGGTGGGTGCTCACCACCGGCGCCCCGCTCTCCAACGCCGACATCGACGTCGACGACAACGCGGCCGTCGCGATCCGCCTCCTCGGCCAGCGCGGCCGCGTCGTCTGGTACGTCGCGGACCCCGCCGACACCGCGATCGGCGACGGGGTCGACCTCTCCCGGCTGCTGCCGGACTGGCTCGTCCCGACCGCCTGGCTCCTCGGCGTCGCCGCGCTCGCCCTGCTGATCCAGCGCGGCCGCCGGCTCGGCCCGCTGGTGGTCGAGCCCGTCCCGGTGACGATCCGGGCGCTGGAGTCCACCGCGTCGCTCGGCCGGCTCTACGAGAAGGCCCGCGACCGGTCCCACGCGGCCGCACTCCTCGTCGAGGGCACCGCCGAACGCCTGGCCGCGCGGCTGGGCACCGCCCCGACCGCGACCCGGGCCGAACTCGTCCGCGCCGTGGCCGCCCGCACCGGCCGCCCGGTCGCCCGCGTCGCCGAGCTCCTGCCCGAACCCGCCGACATCCCCGCGCACGTGCGCAGCGACACCGACCTGGTGGCGCTGGCCCAGGACCTGCACCAGCTGGAAGAAGAGGTACGCACCCCATGACGACTGCTCCCGACAGCACCGTTGGCAGTGACACCCCCCGGATGAGTCCCGAGGAGGCGCGCAGCGCGCTGCTCGCCGTCCGCACCGAGGTGTCCAAGGTGGTGGTCGGGCAGGACGCCGCGGTCTCCGCCCTGCTCGTCGCCGTCCTCGCCCGCGGCCACGTCCTGATGGAAGGCGTGCCCGGCGTCGCCAAGACGCTGCTGGTCCGCTCGCTGGCGGCCGCGCTCGGCGTCGAGACCCGTCGGGTGCAGTTCACCCCCGACCTGATGCCCGGCGACATCACCGGCTCGATGGTCGTCGAGGGCGGCGTGTTCGAGTTCCGGCCCGGCCCGGTCTTCACCAACCTGCTGCTCGCCGACGAGATCAACCGCACGCCTCCCAAGACGCAGTCGGCTCTGCTGGAGGCGATGGAGGAGGGCCAGGTCTCGGTCGACGGCGTCTCCCGCCCGCTGCCCGAGCCGTTCCTCGTCGCCGCGACCCAGAACCCGGTCGAGTACGAAGGCACCTACCCGCTCCCGGAGGCGCAGCTGGACCGGTTCCTGCTCAAGGTCACCCTGCCGCTGCCCCCGCGCGAGGAGGAGCTGGCCATCGTCCGCCGGCACGCGGACGGGTTCGACCCGCACCACCTCGCCGCGACCGGGATCACCGCAGTCGCCGGCCCGGCGCACCTGGCCAGCGCCTCCGCCGCCGTCACCGGGGTGCGGGTCTCGGACGAGGTGGCGGCGTACGTCGTCGACATCGCCCGCGCCACCCGGAACGCCCCGTCGTTGAGCCTGGGCGTCAGCCCGCGCGGTGCGACGGCGCTGCTGCGCACCAGCCGCGCCTGGGCCTGGCTCTCCGGCCGGGACTACGTCTCCCCCGACGACGTGAAGGCGCTCGCGCACGCCACCCTGGTGCACCGGCTCGGCCTGCGACCGGAGGCGCAGCTCGAAGGTGTCGACGTGGCCCAGGTGCTCGCCTCCGCCCTCGGCTCGGTCCCGGTCCCGCGCTGAGCAGGACGGATCGGCGATGGCCCTGACCTGGCGCACCCCGGCACTGCTGCTGCTCGCGGTGGCGGTGGTGCTGGTGCGCCCGGAACCGTCGACGGTGTGGGCCGTCGTCGGGGTGGTGCTGGCCCTGGTCACCGTGGACCGGCTGGCCGCTCCGCGCGTCACCGACCTGCGGGTCACCCGCGCGGGACCCGGCCCGACCCGCCTCGGCGAGCCGACCGAGACGGTCCTGACCGTCGCCAACGACGGCCGGCGCCGCGTCACCGGCCTGCTCCGGGACGCCTGGCAGCCCAGCGCCGGCGCCACCGGCAACCGGCACCGGCTCCGGCTCCCGGCCGGAGAACGAGTCCGGCTGACCACCCCCCTGCTCCCGGCCAGGCGCGGCGACCTCGTCACGGACCGGATCACCGTCCGCCTGGTCGGACCGCTCGGGCTGGCCGCCCGGCAGGCCGCGGTCGTGGTCCCGGGCGCGGTCCGGGTCACGCCCGCGTTCCCGTCGCGGCGGCACCTGCCGTCCCGGCTGGCCCGGCTGCGCGAGCTCGACGGCCGCGCCGCGGTCCGGATCCGCGGCCAGGGGACCGAGTTCGACTCCCTGCGCGAGTACGTCCGTGGCGACGACGTCCGCAGCATCGACTGGCGTGCCTCGGCGCGCAGCCGCAACGTGGTAGTCCGCACCTGGCAGCCCGAGCGGGACCGCCGGGTCGTGCTGGTCCTGGACACGTCCCGCACCTCCGCCGGCCGGGTCGGCGACGTGCCACGGCTCGACTCCGCGATGGACGCGGCCCTGCTGCTCACCGCGCTGGCCTCACGCGCCGGTGACCGGGTCGACTTCCTCGCCGGTGACCGGGTGGTCCGCGCGCGGGTCCGGTCCGGTCACCGCGGCGACGCGGTCGCGGCCGTCCAGGAGGCGATGGTCGCCCTCGAGCCGCAGCTGGTCGAGGCCGACTGGCGGCGGCTCGTCGGCGCGGTCGACACCCTCGGCCGGTCCCGCGCCCTCGTCGTGCTGCTCACGCCACTGGAACCCGCCGCGGTCGAGCACGGCCTGCTCCCGCTGATCGGCCACCTCAGCGCCCGCCACCGGGTCGTGGTCGCGTCCGTCCGCGACCCGGGCCTCGACCGGCTCGCCGCCGGTCGCGAGGACCTGGGCGCCGTGTACCAGGCCGCGGCCGCGGAACGGACCATCGGCCGGCGCCGTCGTACCGGACGCCTGCTCGGCGCGCTGGGCGTCGACGTCCTGGACAAGGGCGCCGACGACCTTCCGGTCGCGCTGGCCGACCATTACCTCGAGCTGAAGGCGCGCGGCGTCCTGTGACCGAGGCCCTGCGCAGGTCGCCGCGTCTCGACAGGCTCGACGACCGACGATCAAGCCCCCTGACGCGCCCCTGATCAGCCCGCGGTGGCGACCCGGTCCTCCAGCAGGTGCTCGGGCACGTCGCCGGTGTAGCCGGCGCGGTAGGCCCGGCGACCGAGGACGAAGACGTAGGCGAAGAAGGCCACCTCGGCGACGACGCCGATCGCGATCCGGGCCCAGGTGGGCAGCCCGGACGGCGTCACGAAGCCCTCGATGATGCCGCTGATGAGCAGGACCACCGCGAGGCCGAGCACGACGCCGGCCGCCGACCGGCCCTCGGCGGCCAGCGACTGGGCGCGGGTCCGCGGGCCGGGGACCACCCAGGCCCACATCAGCCGCAGGCCGGTGCCGGCGGCGACGAAGACCGCCGTCAGCTCCAGCAGGCCGTGCGGTGTGATCAGGCCGAAGAAGAGGGACGCGCGGTCGTGCCGGATCATCAGCGAGGCGACCACGGCCAGGTTGAGCAGGTTCTGCCAGAGGATGTACAGGACCGGCAGGCCGAAGACCCCGAACGCGATGCAGAGCGCCGCCACCCAGGCGTTGTTCGTCCACACCTGCGCCGCGAAGTGCGAGGCCGCCGACTCGGAGTAGTAGTTCTCGAAGTCGCTCCCGACGAGCTGCTTCACCTGCTCGGGGTCCATCATCGAGGACTCCACCTGCGGGTGCTCGAGCAGCCAGACCGTGATCACGGCCGCGAGCGCGTAGCTGATCACCATCGTCCCGATCCACCACCGCCGGGTCCGGTAGAGCGCCGCCGGGAAGCGTCGTACGACGGCGTCGGCGAGCGCGGCGCGGGTCAGCACGCGGGCGCTCCCGGACCGGGTGCGCGCCTTCGCGAGGAGCGCGCTGAGGTAACCGATCACCCCGGCGTCCGGGGCACCGGAGCGGATCACGCTCAGGTGCGTGGCGACCTGCTGGTAGAGCTCGGTGAGCTCGTCGCTCTCGGCGCCGGAGAGCCGGTGCCGGCCGGCGAGGTCCTCGAGACGGGCCCACGTCGGCTGGTGCGCGACGACGAAGGCATCCAGGTCCACGGGGCCAGGGTAATCACCTACGCTGACCGCGTGGCCGATCTGTACGCCGAAGGCATCGACGAGCTCGTCACCGGCGAGGCCGTCACGCTCGACCTGCCGCCGGCGTCGCTGCCGCTGCACGTCGCCTCCGGGATGATCGACGTCGTCGTCGGCGCGCTGGTGATGATCGGCGGTTTCGTCGCCACCGCGGCGCTCGCGCCCGACGAGGCGCTCTTCTCGGTGGGCGCGATCCTCACCCTGGTCACCGGGATGCTCGTCGTCCCGACCGTGGTCGAGACAGCGAGCCGCGGCCGCTCGCTCGGGAAGCTCGTCACCGGCCTGCGCACGGTCCGCGACGACGCCGGCCCGATCTCTTTCCACCACTCCTTCATCCGGTCGCTGATCGGCGTCGTCGAGATCTGGATGCTCACCGGCGTGCCCGCGTTCTTCTCCGCGCTGATCAGCTCCAAGGGCAAGCGCATCGGCGACTACGCCGCCGGCACGTACGTCGTACGGAGCCGGGTCACGCTGAGCCTGGCGCCCCCGCCGCCGATGCCTCCGCAGCTCGCCGGGTGGGCGGCCGCGGCGGACATCGCGCCGCTCCCGGAGCGGCTGCTCCTGGCGGTCCGGCAGGTGCTCGGGCGTGCCGACGGCCTGGCCCCGGCGACCCGGGCGTCGCTGCTCCAGCGGCTCGCCGACCAGGTGTCGGTGTACGTCGCCCCGCCGCCGCCGCACGGCACCCCGGCAGACGCCTACCTGGCGGCGGTGATCGCCGAGCACCGCGAACGGGACCTCGCCCGGATGCGCCGCGAGGCGGTCATGATCGACCGGCTCACCGCGGCGGGACGCACCCAGCGACCGTTCTAGTCCCGGGTCCGGTAGCGGAGGTCGACGATCTCCCGGTCGACGGCGACGCCCTTGCGCTCGAACTTGGTGACCGGACGCGCCGCCCAGCGCTCGACCGGCCCACCCTCCAGCCCGGGCTCGGCGTCGAGCACCTCCTGCATCTGCTCGGCGTACTCGGCCCAGTCGGTCGCCAGCCGCCAGGTGCCGCCGGGACGGAGGCGCGAGACGACGAGCGCGGCGAAGGACGGGGTGATCAGGCGCCGCTTGTGGTGCTTCTTCTTCGGCCACGGATCGGGGAAGAACGTCCAGAGCTCCTCGAGGCCGCCCGGCTCGACCAGGTGCTCCATCGTCCAGACCGCGTCCACGCCGAGGAAGCGCACGTTCGTCGCGCCCGCGGCGGCGACCAGGCCGAGCCCGGTCGCGATCCCCGGCCGCCAGACCTCGAGCGCGAGCACGTTCACCTCGGGGCGGGCCGCCGCCAGCACGGCGGTCGCCTCGCCGATCCCGGGGCCGATCTCGACGACGAGCGGGGCCTCGCGCCCGAACCAGTCGCTGATCCGCGCCCCGGGCACGTCGGCCGCCTCGTCGGGGACGACCCACGCCTCGTGGTGGTCGTCCCAGGCCTGCTGCTGCTGCGGCGTGAAGCGGCTTCCGCGGCGCGCGTAGGTGAGCACCTCGCGCATCCGCCGCCCGTCCTCGGTGAACTTGTGGTGCGGACGCGCGGGCGGAAGCTTCTCGGACACCCCCGAAGGCTATGTCCGGCCGGCAGGGGACGATCAGCCGGGATCGCCGAATCGGCTGCGCGGACGGTGTCGGTGGGCGCACCATGCTGCCGTGGACCGAGGGGGCGGGCTCCGGATCTGGGTCGCGGTGTTCGCCGCGACCTGCGCCGCCGTGGCGCTCGGCGGGACGGTCCTCGGCAGCGCCGTGGCCGGCGACGCCGACCACGAGCGCTGCTCGCGGTTCCGGGAGCAGTCCGAGCACCGCGAACGGATCCGCACCGGCCACGGGGAGCGGATCGCCGTGCTCGGCGACTCCTGGTCCGCCGGTCTCGGCCTGGCCCGGCCCGAGAGCTCCTGGCCCGCCCGGCTGCCGGGACGCACGACCGTCTTCGGGTTCTCCGGCTCGGGCTTCGCCGCGCACGCCTCCCCCTGCGCGGGGGCAGCGTTCGGAACCCGGGTGGCCAGGACCGCGCGGGCTGCGGACGTGGTCGTGGTCGAGGGTGGCCTGAACGACGTCGACCAGCCGGACGCCGCGATCCGCGCCGGCGTACGCCGCGTCCTGCGCGTGCTGCACGGCCACCGCGTCGTGGTCGTCGGCCCCGCGGCCGCACCGGCGCGTGCGGACCGGGTCCCCCGGGTGGACGCGCTGCTCGCCGCGGAGTGCGCCCGGGCGGAGGTCACCTACGTGTCCACGAGCGGTCTGCGGCTGCCGTACCTGCCCGACGGCCTGCACCTCACCCCCGCCGGCCACCGGGCGTTCGGCGACTTCGTGGCGCGGGAGATGCAGAAAGGCCCCGGGCCGAAGCCCGGGGCCTTTCAGTGAAGCGTTAGATCACTTGTTGATCTTGGTGACGCGACCAGCACCCACGGTCCGGCCACCCTCACGGATGGCGAACTTGAGGCCGTCCTCCATGGCGATCGGCTGGATCAGCACGACCGACATGTCGGTGTTGTCGCCCGGCATGACCATGTCGCGACCCTCGGGGAGGGTGACGACGCCGGTCACGTCGGTCGTCCGGAAGTAGAACTGCGGACGGTAGTTGTTGAAGAACGGCGTGTGACGGCCACCCTCCTCCTTGGAGAGGATGTAGACCGACGCGTCGAACTCGGTGTGCGGGGTGGTGGTGCCCGGCTTGATCACGACCATGCCGCGCTCGACGTCCTCGCGCTTGGTGCCGCGGAGGAGCAGACCGACGTTCTCGCCCGCCTGGCCCTCGTCGAGCAGCTTGCGGAACATCTCGACGCCGGTGACCGTGGTCTTCTGCGAGGTCTCGCGGATGCCGATGATCTCGACCTCCTCGTTGACCTTGACCACGCCGCGCTCGATACGACCGGTGATGACGGTGCCACGACCGGTGATCGTGAAGACGTCCTCGACGGGCATCAGGAACGGCTTGTCGGTGTCGCGCTCCGGCTGCGGGATGTACTCGTCGACCGCGTTCATGAGCTCAAGGATCGACTCGCCCCACTTGGCGTCACCCTGCAGCGCCGGGAAGGCCGCCACGCGCACGACCGGAACGTCGTCGCCCGGGAACTCGTACTCGGAGAGGAGCTCGCGCACCTCCATCTCGACGAGCTCGATGAGCTCCTCGTCGTCGACCATGTCGCACTTGTTGAGCGCCACGACCAGGGCCGGCACGCCGACCTGGCGGGCGAGCAGCACGTGCTCGCGGGTCTGCGGCATCGGGCCGTCGGTGGCGGCAACCACGAGGATCGCGCCGTCCATCTGCGCGGCACCGGTGATCATGTTCTTGATGTAGTCCGCGTGACCCGGGCAGTCGACGTGCGCGTAGTGGCGCGCCTCGGTCTGGTACTCGACGTGCGCGATCGAGATGGTGATACCGCGCTGCCGCTCCTCCGGGGCCTTGTCGATCTGGTCGAAGGCCGAGGCCTCGTTCAGGTCGGGGTACTTGTCGTGCAGGACCTTGGTGATCGCCGCGGTCAGCGTCGTCTTGCCGTGGTCGATGTGACCGATGGTCCCGATGTTGACGTGCGGCTTGGTCCGCTCGAACTTCGCCTTAGCCACTTGTGGCTCCTCCTGGTTTGATTGCTTACTTGACTCGTGGGTACTGCTGTGGGTTGTGCTGCCGAGGGAACGCGGACTTACTCGCCACGGACCTTCTTGATGATCTCGTCGGCGACGTTCGTCGGAACCTCGGCGTACGAGTCAAACTCCATCGAGTACGAGGCCTGACCCGAGGTCTTCGACCGCAGGTCCCCAACGTACCCGAACATCTCCGACAGCGGCACCAGCGCCGAGACGACCATGTCGCCGTGACGCTCCTCCTGCGCGGAGATCTGACCGCGTCGGGAGTTGATGTCGCCGATGACCGTACCGAGGAAGCTCTCGGGGGTCACGACCTCGACCGCGAACATCGGCTCGAGGAGAACCGGCTTCGCCATCCGGGCGGCCTCCTTGAAGGCCTGCAGACCGGCGATCTTGAACGCGAGCTCGGAGGAGTCGACGTCGTGGTACGCGCCGTCCTCGAGCGTCACCTTCACGTCCACCATCGGGTAGCCGGCGAGGACGCCGAACTCCATGGCCTCCTGCGCGCCCTGGTCGACCGAGGGGATGTACTCGCGCGGAACGCGACCGCCGGAGACGGCGTTCACGAACTCGTAGCCCGCACCGGTGCCGGTCTCCGGGTCGATGTTCGGCTCGATGCTGATGAGCACCTTCGCGAACTGACCCGAACCACCGGTCTGCTTCTTGTGGGTGTACGAGTGCTTCTCGACCTTCTTGCGCAGCGTCTCGCGGTAGGCGACCTGCGGCTTGCCGACGGTGGCCTCGACGCGGAACTCGCGCTTCATCCGGTCGACGAGGATCTCCAGGTGGAGCTCGCCCATGCCGGCGATGATCGTCTGGCCGGTCTCTTCGTCCGCCTTGACGGTGAAGGTCGGGTCCTCGTCGGAGAGGCGCTGGATCGCGGTGCCCAGCTTCTCCTGGTCGCCCTTGGTCTTCGGCTCGATCGCGACCTCGATCACGGGGGCCGGGAATGTCATCGACTCCAGCACGACCTGGTTGCTCGGGTCGCACAGCGTGTGACCGGTCTTGGTGTCCTTGAGGCCCATGACCGCGACGATCTGACCGGCGCCGACCGACGCGATCTCCTCACGCTTGTTGGCGTGCATCTGGTAGACCTTGCCGATCCGCTCCTTGCGGCCGTTCACCGAGTTGACCACGGTGCTGCCGGCCTCGAGCTTGCCCGAGTACACCCGGACGTAGATCAGCTTGCCGAGGTGCGGGTCGGTGGCGATCTTGTACGCCAGGCCCGAGAACGGCTCCGAGTCGGAAGGCTGGCGGACGATCTCCTCGTCCTCCTTGCCCGGCGCGTGACCGACGATGCCGTCGATGTCCAGCGGCGAGGGCAGGAACTTCACGACGGCGTCGAGCAGGGGCTGGACGCCCTTGTTCTTGAACGCGGTGCCGCAGAGGACCGGGTTGAGCTTGTCGGCCAGGGTGGCGCGACGGATCGCGGCCTCGAGGGTGTCGACGTCGAAGACGTCGCCTTCCTCCAGGTAGACCTCCATGATCGCGTCGTCGGCCTCGGCCAGGGTCTCGACCAGCTTCTCGCGGTACTCCGCGGCCTGCTCGGCGAGGTCGGCCGGGATCTCCTCGACGGTGTAGTCCTCACCCATCGTGGTCTCGCCACGCCAGGTCAGGGCACGCATGCCGATGAGGTCGACGACACCGAGGAAGTCGGACTCGGCACCGATCGGGAGCTGCAGGACCAGCGGGGTGGAGTTGAGGCGCTCGACCATCATGTCGACGCAGCGCCAGAAGTCGGCACCGGTGCGGTCCAGCTTGTTGACGAAGCACATCCGGGGCACGGAGTACTTGTTCGCCTGGCGCCACACGGTCATCGTCTGCGGCTCGACACCGGCGACACCGTCGAAGACCGCGACGGCACCGTCGAGGACGCGGAGCGAACGCTCCACCTCGGCGGTGAAGTCGACGTGACCCGGGGTGTCGATGATGTTGATCTGGTGGTTCTTCCACCAGCAGGTCGTCGCGGCCGACGTGATCGTGATGCCGCGCTCCTGCTCCTGCTCCATCCAGTCCATCGTGGCCGCGCCCTCGTGGACCTCACCGATCTTGTAGGTGATGCCCGTGTAGAACAGGATGCGCTCGGTGGTGGTGGTCTTGCCGGCGTCGATGTGCGCCATGATGCCGATGTTGCGGACCTTGTTGAGATCCGTCGTGATGTCGACTGCCACTGAAAGTCAGTTCCTCAGAAGTTGGGGGATGCGGTGGGTGCGGAGGACGCCCTGTGGGGAGTCCCCCGCAACGATCACCAGCGGTAGTGGGCGAAGGCCTTGTTCGACTCGGCCATCTTGTGGGTGTCCTCGCGCTTCTTCACAGCGGCGCCGAGGCCGTTGCTCGCGTCGAGGATCTCGTTCATCAGGCGCTCGGCCATGGTCTTCTCGCGACGCTCCGCGGCGTAGCCGACGAGCCAGCGCAGCGCGAGCGTGGTGCCGCGGGTGCCCTTGACCTCGATCGGGACCTGGTAGGTCGCACCGCCGACGCGACGGCTCTTGACCTCGATGGCCGGCTTGACGTTGTCCAGCGCACGCTTGAGCGTGACCACCGGGTCGGTGCCGGTCTTCTCGCGGGTGCCCTCGAGAGCCGAGTACACGATGCGCTGCGCGACCTGCTTCTTGCCGTCCTGGAGGACCTTGGAGACGAGCTGGGTGACGACCGGCGAGCCGTAGACCGGGTCGACGACGATCGGGCGCTTGGGCGCGGGACCCTTACGAGGCATTAGCTCTTCTCCTTCTTCGCGCCGTAGCGGCTGCGCGCCTGCTTGCGGTTCTTCACGCCCTGGGTGTCGAGCGTGCCGCGGATGATCTTGTAGCGGACACCGGGAAGGTCCTTCACACGGCCGCCGCGGACGAGCACGATCGAGTGCTCCTGGAGGTTGTGGCCCACACCCGGGATGTAAGCGGTGACCTCGACGCCGCTGGACAGGCGCACACGGGCGACCTTGCGCAGAGCGGAGTTCGGCTTCTTCGGGGTGGTGGTGTAGACGCGGGTGCAGACGCCGCGTCGCTGGGGCGAACCCTTCAGGGCAGGCGTCTTGCTCTTGGACACCTTGTCCTGGCGGCCCTTGCGGACCAGCTGGTTAATGGTGGGCACCGGGTGGTTCCCTTTCGGTCGGCTATCAGTACCTGGCGCTCTGCCGGGTACGGAGGTGTTGCGATCTGTGGTGCATCGTGCCAACGAGGGCACACAGACAGTCTGGGACGGCCCAGACACAAGGATTGAGATTACCCGTCGCGCGGGGGCGGGTCAAAACGGCGCCGGCCGCGCACCGGGCCCGACGGCCGCCGTTCACCCGCCGTTGGCGCGCCCGTCCCCCGCAGCCGGGACCCTGGCGCCCGTGACGCACCGGTTCGTGGCCCTCGGCGACTCCTTCACCGAGGGTGTCGGCGACTGGGACGAGCGCTACCCCAACGGCGTCCGCGGCTGGGCCGACCGGGTCGCGCGCCAGCTCGCCAAGGACGACCCCGCCACCGAGTACGCCAACCTCGCGCTGCGCAGCCGGGTCCTCGACGACGTGGTCGAGCACCAGGTGGAGCGGGCGGTGGCGCTGGAGCCGACCCTGGTGTCGTTCTTCGCCGGGGGCAACGACATCCTCCAGGTCCGGACCTCGATGGAGGACCTGCTCGGCCGCTACGAGGCCGCCGTGGCCCGGCTCGCCGCGACCGGCGCCCGGGTGCTCCTTTTCACCAGCTACGACCTCCGGCTCTCCCCGCTGCTCGAACCGCTGCGGCTGCGGAACAACCAGTTCAACCGCCGGGTCCGGGAGGTCGCGCTCGCCCAGGGCGCGCTCCTCGTCGACCACGGGGCGATGCGCGCCTACCGGCACCCGCGGATGTGGGAGCCGGACCGGCTGCACATGTCGCGGCACGGGCACCGCTACCTGGCGGCCGCCGTGCTGCGCACCCTGGAGGTGGACCACACGATCACGCTGCGCGACCTGGGCGACGTGCCGGCCCGGTCCCGGTGGGAGGCGGTCGGCGACGAGTGGGACTGGTGGAACGGCTGGGTCGGGCCGATGCTGCTGCGCCGCTGGCGCCGTACGCCGCTCGGCCGGGACCTCACCCCCCGGTGGCCGGAGCCGATCCGGCCGGCCGACGGGATGAAGCGGCTGGCCCGCGAGCGGTCCCGGGAACGGCCACACGAAGGGTGACCGGGCCGGTCGCCGTGGGTGCACGGCGGCCGACCCGGTCCCGGATCTCAGTGCTGCTGCCTCACGAGGCGCACGGGTTCCCGGTGTAGCCGGCCCGGGCCTCCGCGACGACGACGTCGACCGCGGCGAGCAGACCGGCTCCGCTGACCTGGATGGCCCGCTGGGTGACTCCGTTGCCGGAGACGATGGTCCGGTTGAGCCAGACCTTCACCCCGACGAGCGTGCCGACGTTCAGGCTGATCTCGGCGGCACCGTTGACCAGGACGACCGGCGCGCCGTCGATCCGGGCGTTGACCAGGACCGTCGAGGCCGACAGCTTGGGCGTGCCGCCGAGCGGTGCCTGGCAGGAGGCCTCCGCGTGCGACCGCACGGCGTCCGCCGTGATGGTGTGGCCGCCGACGACGATCTTGACGAACGTCACCTCGCTGTCACCCTTGCCCTGGTCGCCGAGCGCCGGCTTGGTCGTCACCGCGTTGTCCGGCGTCGCGTCGGTCGCCGCGGTGATGACCTTGGCGTCGACGGTCACCAGCGTGCTGAGCCCCAGTGCGAGCAGGCTGCCCGTGGAGTCCATGCACGGCGAGTAGGCACCGTTGGCCAGGAACGTGCTCAGGCCGAGCAGCCGGAGACCGGTCGCCTGGCAGGAGAACGAGCCGTTGCGGTCGTCGTCGATGATCGTGACCACGGACTTGGTGCCCGGCGGGACGGTCGCGGGACCGGTCGGCGTACCGAGCGTGACCTCGAAGGTCTCGTTCGGCTCGTCGACGAGGTCGCCCTTGACGCAGACCGTGATCGTCTTGGACGTCTCCCCCGGCGCGAAGATGACCGTGCCACTGGCGGTGGTGTAGTCGGTCCCGGCCGTGGCGGTGCCGCCGCCGGTGGACCACGGCACCGTGATCGCCGCGGACGCCGGGTTGCTGAGCTTGATCGTCAGCGTCACGTTGGTGCAGCCGGCGTCGCCTTCCTTGACCGAGGTGTTCGGGCTGTCCGGGTTGCCGGGCGTCCCGACGATGGTCACCGTCGGCTTCTGGTCGTCGTCGACGATGGTCGCGACCCCGTGACCGTCGTCGATGATCAGGTTGCTGCTCGGCGAGGACAGGTTGAGGGCGAACTGCTCCGGACCCTCGAAGATGTTGTCCTGCAGCGTCTGGATCGACACCGTGGTCGAGCTCGAGCCCGGCGCGAACGTGGCCGTCCCCGACTTCGAGGTGTAGTCGTCACCGGCGGTCGCCGAGGACCCGGCGGTCGCGTAGCCGACGGTCGCACCCGAGGTGGTCGGGCCGGTCAGCGACAGCGTGAAGGTGGCGACGCCGCCCTCGTTCACCGAGATGTCGTTGACCGAGACCTTCCGGACCGGGTCGGGAACGACCACGTTGATGCAGTCGGTGGTCGATCCGTTGCCGCCGACGTCGAAGCCGTACGCGGTGGTGCAGAGCCGGTGCGTGCCCGGCGAGAGCGCCGCGACGTTCCACGAGTACGTCACCGAGGTCTGGTCCGGCGGCGTCGGCGGGTCGGTCATCAGGGTGACCGGCGCGCCGCCGTCGATCGTGCCCTTGACCGAGCTGATCTTCGGGGCCGCGATCGCGGCAACGATCGAGGGCAGCTGGCTCAGGTCGTTCACCGGGGTGCAGTTGCCCCGCCCGGCGGCGGCGATCTGGGCCAGGCTGCCGAGGCCGTTCGGGTTGCCGGTGCAGCTGGAGCCGGTGCCGACGGCGAACGTCTTGATCGTGACGGTCGACGGGCAGCTGCTCGCCGCGGCCACCGCGTTGCCGCCCTGGTTGGCCAGGCCGTCGGACATGAAGACGACGGTGGTGTTCGGGTTGCTCCCGGCCAGCGTGCAGGCCTTCTTGACGCCGTCCTCGAAGTTGGTGGCGTTGCCGTAGCGCAGCGCCTTGAGGTTGGTGGCGATGGACGGCGTGTTCGGCACGACCAGCGTCTGGATGACGGACGCGTTGGTGTCGAACTGGACCGCGCCGACCTTCGCGACGGAGCCGGAGGTGATCGCCTGCTGGTTCAGCGCCAGGGCGGCCGCGATCTCGCAGTCGAGGATGCGGTTGAGGTCGCCGTCGCCGTTCTGGTCACCGCCGCAGGTGCCGGCGGACTCGATGGTGCTGCCGGAGTTGTCGACGACGTAGATCAGGGTGGCGATCGGGTTGGCGGGAGTCGCGCCCACGTTGGCGTGGCCGGTGAGCGTGAAGGCGCCGGGCTGGGACGAGTTGTCCGCCGGCGTGTCGATGACGTTGGTCAGCGGGGTGTTCCCCGGCAGGTTGTTCGTGGCGGCCTGTGCTGTCGGTGGCAGCAGGCTCACCCCGGTCACCACGATCGCGAAGCTCGCGACCGCGGCGAGGAGATTCCGAGTTCGACGACTCATCGTCGGCCTCCAGTCTGGGAGAGGACGGCGACGCCTGCTGGCACCGCCGGATCCGGGTGCCGAGATGCACGAACGCAACAGGTCCGGTCACCCCCGAGACCGACATCCTCCCGGGAACGTAGCCACCGCCCGGAGAACGGCTCCATGACTCGAACGGGCTAGGGACACGCGGACGGACGGGCTAGCGGTCTGGGTCATCCCGGATCCGGTCTAGCGCATCGCCGCCCGACCTGTCCCCTTAGGCCTGAAACGAGTTCGTGACGACCCGGAGATAGCGGACGGATCCGGCACTGCGGCCGAAGTCACCCGGCCCGCCGCCCCGGGCCCGGGAGGACCGGGGAAGTTCCGAATCACGTCCTCCGGAGCCGCACTGGTGCAGACCGGTCAGCGCGGCGCAGCACCGCGCGCGAGCAGCTCCGCCAGGTGCAGCGCCCGTACGTCGGCCAGGTCGGCCAGCTGGGTGCGGCAGGAGAACCCGTCGGCGAGCACCGTCGCGTCCGGGCCGGCGGCGCGGATCGCCGGGAGCAGCGCGTTCTCGGCGACGGCGACCGAGACCTCGTAGTGACCCTTCTCCATCCCGAAGTTGCCGGCCATGCCGCAGCATCCGCCGAGCCGGGTGACGGTCGCGCCGGTCGCGCGCAGCAGCCGCTCGTCGGGGCCCCAGCCGAGCACCGCGTTGTGGTGGCAGTGCGGCTGCACGACCACCTCGGTGCCGGACAGGTCCGGCGGGGTGTAGCCGATCGCGTCCAGGTGCTCGGCGAACGTGCGCACCTGCGCGGTCCGGTCGACCAGCCAGTGCGCGTCGTCGCGCAGGACCGCCAGGCAGGACGGCTCCAGGAGCACGACCGGGACGTCGCGTCCGGTGATGCCGTCGATGTCGGCGAGCGCGGCGGTGAGCATCTTCCGGGCGTGGTCGAGCTGCCCGGTCGAGACCGAGGTGAGCCCGCAGCACTCGGACCCGGTCCGGACGGCGACCCGCTGCCCGGCCGACTCGAGCACGGCCACGGCGGCGTCGACCACGTCCGGGGAGAAGAAGTCGCTGAACGTGTCGGCCCAGATCACCACGTCCGGTGTCTCCGGGGCGGTCCGGTAGCGCTTCCGCGCCGGCACCCGGTCCAGGCGCGGCAACGAGCGGCGCTTGTCGACACCGGCGGCGGCCTTGGCGAGCGGACCGAGCGCGAGCCCGGCGTTGGCGAGCCGGGCGGGCACCTTGCGGACCAGCTCGGGGAGCCGGCCGAGTGCGTAGTGGCTGGCGGGGCGCCGCTTGCCGGCGTACCGGGCGTCGAGGACCTGGGCCTTGTAGGCCGCCATGTCCACGCCGGTCGGGCAGTCGCGGGCGCAGCCCTTGCAGGACAGGCAGAGGTCGAGCGCGTCGCCGACGGCCGGGTCGGTGACCGGGAGCAGGCCGGCGGTGACGTCCTGGAGCACCCGGGCGCGGCCGCGGGTGGAGTCCTTCTCCTCCCCCGTCGCCAGGTACGACGGGCACATCACGCCGCCCGACGCCGTGTTGTCCGCGGTGCACTTGCCGACGCCGGTGCAGCGGTGCACGTCGGCGCGGAGGGCGGCGAGCGGACCCGCCGCCGGGGCCGCGAGCCGGATCGCCGCGTCGGCCGGGTCGGGATCGACGAGCACGCCGGGGTTCATCAGGTTCCCGGGGTCGAGCGCGTGCTTGACCCGGCCCATCAGCGCGAGCGCCTCGGGCGAGTACATCCGGGACAGCAGCTCCGAGCGGGCGCGGCCGTCGCCGTGCTCGCCGCTCATCGACCCGCCGTAGGTGGCGACCAGGTCGGCACCCGCCTCGAGGAACCCGCGGAACCGGGCCCGGCCCGGGGCGTCGTCGAGCTCGAAGTCGATGCGGACGTGCACGCAGCCGTCGCCGAAGTGGCCGTAGGGCACGCCGTCGAGCCCGCTGTCGGTGAGCAGCGCGTCGAAGTCGCGCAGGTAGGCGCCGAGCTTGTCCGGCGGGACGGCGGCGTCCTCCCAGCCCGAGTGGGCCGGCCGGGAGAGCGAGCGCGCGGCCAGGCCGGCGCCGTCCTCGCGGATCCGCCAGAGCGCGGCCTGCTCGGCCGGGTCGGTGACCACCCGGGACGGCACGCCGGCGGTGGCGACGACCGCCTCGGCCGCCGCGCGGGCCTCCTCGGCGGACGCTCCGGTGACCTCGCAGAACAGCCAGCCGTCGCCGGCGGGCAGCTCGGGCGCCCCGACGACGAGCGAGGTGATCCGCCGGTCCAGGCCCTCGCAGGCGGTGAGCGGATGGGCGAGCAGGCCGGGTACCGCGTCGGCGGCATCGGCCATCGACCCGTAGCCGAGCAGGGCGAGCGCGCGGTACGGCGCGTCCTCGACGAGCCGGACCTGGGCCTCCAGCACGATCCCGAGGGTGCCCTCGGCACCGACGAGCAGCCGGTCGAAGCGCCGCCCGTTCTCCGCCAGCAGCGCTTCCAGCCCGTAGCCGGAGCCCTGGCGGGAGAAGGTGCCGAACTCGGTCCGGATCAGGGCGAGCTCGGCGTCGACGAGGGCCTGGACGGCCGCCGGGGTCGCGGCGCCGTGGTCGAGCACGGTGCCGTCGGCCAGGGCGATCCGCAGCGACTCGACGTTGTCCGAGGTGCGGCCGTAGGCCAGCGCCCGGGACCCGCAGGCGTTGTTGCCGATCATCCCGCCGATCGTGCAGCGGGTGTGCGTCGACGGGTCCGGGCCGAACCGGACGCCGTGCGGGGCGGCGCCGCGCTGCAGGGCGGCGTGCACGATCCCGGGCCGCACCCGGGCGCTGCGGCCCTCGACGGAGATGAGGTCGTTGAAGTACCGGCGCAGGTCGAGCACGATCCCGGGCCCGATCGCGTTGCCCGCGATCGAGGTGCCGGAGCCGCGCGCGGTCAGCGGGATCCCCGTCTCGCGCGCGACGGCGAGCGCGGCGAGCACCTCCTCCTCGGTGCGCGGGAAGGCGACCACCTGCGGCTCGATCCGGTACAGCGAGGCGTCGGAGGCGTACAGCGAGCGGGCGAGCGCGCTCGCGTCGGTCTCGAGCCCCGCGGAGCGCAGGGCGGCAGCGAGGTCGGTCACCAGAGCTCCAGCGATCGGGTCAGGATTCCGGCGGCGTCCTCCGCGGTGACCGGCCGCGGCGCGGTCGCGAGCAGGCGCTGCTGCTGCATCGTGCCGGTGACGAGGTCGTCGACGTCGGCCTCGCCGTACCCGATCTCGCCCAGGCCGTTCGGGATCGCGATGTCGCGCATCAGGTCGGCGAGGACCGACGGCAGCGCGTCCGGGCCGTCGTAGCGGTGATCCGGGTCGAGCAGGGACGCGGCCTTGAGGTGGCGCTCCGGGCTGGACGCGAAGGTCCACCGGAACGCCTCGGGCGCGGTCAGGGAGACCGCCATCCCGTGCGGGACCATCGCCTCGTCGCCCGGGTAGCCGGCCGGCCGGAAGTCGGGGCAGCGGTCGTGGACCCGGCCCGCGATCGGGTAGGCGTTGGCGTGCGGGATGTGCACGCCGGCGTTGCCGAAGCCCAGCCCGGCCATCGTCGCTGCGAGCGCCATCTGCTCGCGCGCCTCCGGGTCCTCTCCGTGGTGGACCGCCCGCCGGAACGACGTGGCGAGCAGCGACATCGCGTTCTCGGACCAGAGGTCGGAGATCGGGTTCGACCCGCAGTAGGGCACCCGCTGCTCGGGGGTCTTGCGGTCGTAGGAGGTGAACGAGCGCGCGGTGTAGGACTCCAGCGCGTGGCAGAGGATGTCCATCCCGGCGGCCGCGGTCACCCCGGCCGGCTGGCTCAGCGTCAGGGCCGGGTCGACGACCGCGAGGGTCGGGCGCAGCCGGGCGTGGCTGATCCCCGTCTTCACCTGGAGCGCCAGCACGTCCAGGACGCAGATCGTGGTCGACTCGGCGCCGGTGCCGGTGGTGGTCGGCACCGCGACGAGCGGCTTCAACGGGTTGCGCGGCGCCCGCGCCTTCCCCACCGGCGCGTTGATGTAGTCCAGGAGCTCGCCGTCGTTGGTGGTGAGCAGGTTGACCGCCTTCGCGGTGTCGATGCTCGAGCCGCCGCCGACCGCGACGAACGCGTCCCACGGGCCGGTCTCGCGGGCGTGCGCGATCGCGGCCGCCATGCTCGCGTCGGTCGGCTCGACGTGGACGCCGTCGTAGACCGCGGCCTCGATGCCGAACCGGTCCATCTGCTCGGCGACCCGCTGCGGGTGGCCGGTCGCGGCGACACCGGGGTCGGTGATGACCAGGACCCGCTTGACGGCGTACTGGCTGAGGTCGTAGCCGATCTCGTCGGAGGCACCGGTTCCGAACTTGAGGCCGGGCGCACCGTAGGTGAAGACCGTCTCGCTGCCCGTACCTCCACTGCCGTGCGTCATGGCGCAGACGCTAACGCGAATCGGACGACCGAGGTGACCTCGACGGATCCGTTCTCGATGGCGGACAGGTCCACCCAGGCGACGGCGTCGGTGGTACCGCCTTCCTCGGTGACCTCGGGCTGGACGTCGAGCGGTACGTCGACCGCGAAGACGAGGTTGACCGCGTGGAAGTCCTCGTGCCGGCCGTTCGGGGCGGTCCCGGTGAAGTGCACGTCGTGGACGCCGATCAGGGCGCCCACCTCGGCGGTCAGCCCGGTCTCCTCGAGCATCTCCCGGGCGAGCGCGCGCGCCGGCCGCTCGCCGTGGTCGACGCCTCCGCCGGGGAGCGTCCAGCGGCCGGGCCCGACGGCGGTCGGGCTGAGCCGGGCGAGCAGGACCTCCGACCCGCGACGGGCCAGCCCCTTCGCGGCGAGCCGCTGCACCTGCGAGACCGCGTGCTCGGTCAGCACGTCACGCACCCAGCCGACGACCGGCCAGCTGCCGTCGAGGACCGCGGCCAGCGGCACCCACCGGGCGTCGACGGTGGACCCGCCCACCTCGACCACGCGCGGCTCCGGGGCGTCGACGGGCGGCCACCCCTCGAAGACCATCCGCACCGCGTGCAGGTCGATCCCGGTCGCCACGCCGTCGGCCGGTGCCGCCGTCCGGTGCGCGGAGTCGATCCAGGCCCGGTCGCCGACCTGGACGTGCAGACCGGTCTCCTCGTGGACCTCCCGCACGACGGCGTCGCGGGGGTCCTCGCCGAAGTCGATCCCGCCGCCGGGCAGGGTCCAGCGCTCCTCGTCGACGAGGTACGGCGCCAGCCGGGAGAGCAGGATCTTCTCGTCGCGCAGCACGACCGCGTACGCCGCGACCCGTTGCCTGCGAGGCTCGTCACGGTTCACGGACGGATGAGTCACGGACTCATCGGGTACGTCGGACACATGGCGACTCTACGCAGCGCGAGCCTGCCCGGACGCACGACCCCGCACGCCTCGGGGCGGCCGGCCGCCTCGCCGGAGCGGCCGCGCCGGGATCCGTGGCTCGACAACGCCAAGATGACCCTGGTGACGCTCGTGGTCGTCGGGCACGCCTGGACGCTGCTGCCGCACTCCACCGGGACCGACTGGGCCTACGACTTCCTCTACGCCTGGCACATCCCGGCGTTCGTGCTGATCACCGGCTACCTGTCCCGCGGGTTCACCTGGACCGGCCCGCGGCTGCTCGCGCTGGTCCGTACCGTCGCGGTCCCCTACGTGCTCTTCGAGACCGCGCTCGCCGTCTTCCGCTACCAGGTCGGCGGGGTGCGGCTGCACGACCTGTTCCTCGATCCGCACTGGCCGATGTGGTACTTGGCCGCGCTGTTCTTCTGGCGGCTGCTGACGCCGGTCTTCACCGCGCTCCCCCGCGGGACCGCGCTCGGCCTCGCGGTACTGGTCAGCCTGGTCGCCGGGCTGCGCGCCGGCGACACCTTCGACATGGCGCGCATCCTCGGCCTGCTGCCGTTCTTCGTGCTCGGCCTGCACCTGCGCACCCCCGACTGGGACCGGCTGCGTCCGGCGCGCACGGCCTGGTTCGGGCTGCTCGGCCTCGCGACCGTGGCGGTCGTGACCCGGTTCACCGACGACTGGATCGCCACCGAGTGGTACTACTACCGCTCCCGCTACGACGCGTTGGAGCCCGACGACCTGCACGCGATGGCGATCCGGCTGGTCCTGCTCGGCATCGGCCTGCTCGGCGCGGTCTCCTTCCTCGCGCTCGTCCCCCGGGTCCGTGGCTGGTTCACCGCGCTCGGCGCCGCCACCCTGGTCGTCTACCTCTTCCACGGGTTCGTCGTGCTCTCCGCCCAGTACGCCGGCTACCCGGGCTGGACGGCGGCGCACCCGGTGCCGGCCTTCGTCCTCACCACGGTGGCGGCGGTGGCGGTGGCGCTCGTGCTCGCCGCTCCCCCGGTCGCGCACCGGCTCAACGTGGTGGTGGACCCGCTGGGCCGCTGGCACAGGTGGCACCAGCCCGCTGACCGGGCCCCCAGGTCGGACTGACGGCGTTCTTCGGCAGCACGTCGTGGCGCGCCGCGAGGTCGGTCGTCGGCGCGTGCCCGCCGAGATGGGCCGGGTACCAGGCGGCGTACTCACCGGGCCGCGGCCGGTGCTCGGGCATCCGCTGCAGCTCCTCGACCATCGCGGTCAGCCGGTGCCCGAGCTCGGTGGTGACCGCGGTCAGGTCCTCGTCGGGCCCGACCCGGAACGGCGTGCCGAACCGGACGTCGACCCGGCGGCCGCGGGTCAGCTCCGGCGACGGCTCCGGTACGCCGACCGACCAGATCCGCTGGGAGCCCCAGATCGCGACCGGGACCACCGGTGCACCGGTCTCGCGGGCCAGCGCGGCCACGCCGGGCATCAGTGCCCGGACCGTGAAGGAGTAGCTGATCCCGGCCTCCGGGAAGATGCCGACCGCCTCCCCCTCGCCGAGCAGCCGGCGGGCGGTCAGGTAGGCGGCGGCGGGGGCCTGCCGGTCCACGGGCACGTGCCGCATCCGGGTGAGGAACCAGGCCGGCGGGCCCGGCACCCAGGCGTCGTACCGGGTGAGGAAGCGGACGTAGCGTCCGCGCCGGACGGCGCCCTTCTCGACGAACACGAAGTCCGGGTAGGCGACGTGGTTGGCCGCGAGGATCACCGGGCCCGCGGTCGGGAGGTTCGCCTCGCCGGAGACGTGCACCCGCGCACCGAGCGCGCCCAGCAGCGCCCGGCCCAGGCCGTTGGTGAACCGGTAGGCGAGCTCCACGTCGGCGATCAGGAGAAGGGCGGGCGGTCGTCGATCTTCACCGACTGCCGGCCGGCCCAGCGCCACACCCTGGCCGCGCGGTCGCGGTCGGCCTCGTCGACCAGGTTGCCCATCCAGCGCAGCGCCAGCGTCATCAGCCAGTCCGAGCGCATGCCCGCGGGACCGAGCGCCGGCAGCAGCCGCGGCACGGTCACCAGCCCGGCCAGCCGGCGGGCGATCGAGAACGCCTCGCCGTAGTGCTCGCGCAGCAGCGCCGGCCAGACCTGCTCCAGGTCCGCCCCCGGTGTCGCGGTGAGGACGTCCACGACCAGCCGTCCGGTCTCCAGGCCGTAGTCGATGCCCTCCCCGTTGAGCGGGTTGACGCAGGCGGCCGCGTCGCCGATCAGCGCCCAGTTGGGGCCGGCCACGTTCGAGACCGCACCGCCCATCGGGAGCAGCGCCGAGGTCGGCATCCGCAGGTCGCCGGAGAGCTGGAAGTCCTCGCGGCGCTGCTCGGCGTAGTGCCGCATCAGCGGGCGAAGCGCCACCTCGGCGGGCCGCTTGGCGGTGGCGAGGGTGCCGACACCGAGGTTCACCGAGCCGTCGCCGAGCGGGAAGATCCAGCCGTAGCCGGAGAGGATCTCGCCCTGCTCGCCGCGCAGCTCCAGGTGCGAGCTGATCCACGGGTCGTCGGACATCGCCGAGTCGACGTACGAGCGGCCGGCGACGCCGTACACGGTGTCGCGGTGCCACTCCCGGCCGAGCACCTTGCCGAGGCCGGAGCGGACGCCGTCGGCGACGACGAGCCGGTCGCACTCGATCTCGAAGCGCTCGTGCCCCTGGCTCTCGAAGACGACCGCCGCCACCCGGGCGCCGTCGCGGCGCACGTCGACCGCGCGGATGCCGTCGATGGCCAGTGCCCCGGCCTTGATCGCCGTGGTGCGGAGGTGGTCGTCGAGCTCGGTGCGCGCCACCGCCGACCCGTACGACGGCAGGTTGCCGCCGGGCCACGGGAGCAGCAGCGTCTGGCCGAACCCGTGGGCGCGGAGGCCGTGGTTGACCGTGTGCGCCCTGATCCAGTCGCCGAGGCCGAGCCGCTCGAGCTCGCCGATCGCGCGCGGCGTGAGCCCGTCGCCGCAGGTCTTGTCGCGCGGGAAGACGGCGGCGTCGGCGAGGACGACCTCGCGGCCGGCGCGCGCAGCCCAGGCGGCCGCCGACGAGCCGGCCGGTCCGGCACCGACGACGAGGACATCGGTGCGGAAGGGCCCCGGGAAGGCAGCAGCTGGCGTGGTCACCCGCGCATTCTCCCAGTGCGGGCACCGGCGCGCGAACCGGGACCGGCCGTTCGGTTCAGACCCGGATCGCGGCCGGGATCCCGTCGCCGAAGACCTCGGGCTCGGCCGGCAGCGACTCGCTGCGTCCCTGGCTGTGCCGGACCGCCGACCAGGCGGCGGCGCACGCGTCGAGGAGGTCGTCCTCGGCGAAGCCGGATCCGCGGAACCAGGGCGGGACGACGAGGCCCGCGGTGTCGAGCGCGGCCCGCCGCTCGGCGACCCCGTCCGGGTCCTTCTTGCGGGCGAGCACCGGCGCTCCGGCCATCCGGGCGAAGCTGAGCTCGGGGTGCACCTCGATCACCTCGACCCCGGGGCGGGCCCGCACCCAGGCGTCGACCTCGAGGATCTTGCCGCCGAGCGCGTAGGCCTGGGCGCTCGCACTGGTGCCGCCGGTGGCGGCCACGTTCGCCTCGCGCGCCTCCGCGTAGGTCTCCGCCTGGTAGGCGGCCCGGGTCAGCGTGGTGAACACCGAGGACCCCTTGCCGGGCAGCTCCTTGCGCGCCAGCGCGTCGGCCCGGCGGCTGCCGGTGTCCGGCAGCCCGATCGGGATGTCGACCGCGACCACCTGGACCGGCCCCGTCATCCGGGCCAGATCGACGAGCGCGGCCACGGTGGCGCCGACCAGCACCGCGGGTGGCAGGTCCGGCCGCAGGCAGACGCCGACCCAGCCCGCGGAGCAGGCGTCGACGCCCAGCACGGGGACGGTCACCTCGAAGGCCGCAGCCCGTTCGGGCTCAGGCTCGGTGGCCGCCGGCGCCTTCGGTCCCGCGGTCACGGCGCCGCTCGGCTCCTTCGCGACCCGGGTCGCCTCGGCGGCCAGCGCCGCGGCCACCTTCGCCGCCCGGTGCTCGCGCAGCCCCTGGCTCACCAGGTCCTGGAGCGCGGCGCGCCACTCGCGGTAGTCCATGCGCACATCCTCGTGGTCGCGGGTTCGGGCCCTGCGCGACTCACCGGGTTTCGAGACGGCGAAGGCCCCGCGAGCGAGCTCGCGGGGCCTTCGTCTCCTCAACCTTCACGGCTGGTCCTGAGCCCGCGCAAGCGCGGGCTCAGGGCCGCTCAGTTCTGGTACGAGCCGAAGTCGAAGTCGTCCAGCGCGACCGTCTGCGCTCCGGCGGTGCCGAAGTCGTAGCTGCCGTAGGAGTCGTACCCGGTGACGGAGTACGCCGCGGCGCGGGCCTCCTCGGTCGGCTCCACCCGGATGTTGCGGTACCGCTCGAGGCCGGTACCCGCCGGGATCAGCTTTCCGATGATCACGTTCTCCTTCAGGCCGCGCAGCGAGTCGGACTTGCCGTTGATCGCCGCGTCGGTGAGCACCCGGGTGGTCTCCTGGAAGGAGGCCGCCGAGAGCCACGACTCGGTCGCGAGCGAGGCCTTGGTGATACCCATCAGCTCCGCACGACCCGAGGCCGGCTTGCCGCCCTCGGTGACCACGCGCCGGTTCTCCTCTTCGTAGAGGACCCGGTCGACCAGGTCGGACGGGAGCAGCTTGGTGTCGCCGGACTCGATCACGGTCACCCGGCGCAGCATCTGCCGGACGATGATCTCGATGTGCTTGTCGTGGATCGACACGCCCTGGCTGCGGTACACCTGCTGGACCTCGGCCACCAGGTGCTCCTGGGCCTTGCGGACACCGAGGATGCGCAGCACCTCCTTCGGGTCCGGCGTGCCCTGCACGAGCTGCTGACCGACCTCGACGTGGTCACCGTCCGCGACCAGCAGGCGCGCACGCTTGCTGACCGGGTACTCGACCGGGTCGCTGCCGTCGTCCGGGGTGACGATCAGCTTGCGGGCCTTGTCGGTGTCCTCGATCTCCATCCGGCCGGAGGCCTCGGAGATCGGGGCACGACCCTTGGGCTGGCGCGCCTCGAACAGCTCGACGACGCGGGGCAGACCCTGCGTGATGTCGTCGGCCGACGCCACACCACCGGTGTGGAAGGTACGCATCGTCAGCTGCGTGCCGGGCTCACCGATGGACTGCGCGGCGATGATGCCGACCGCCTCACCGATGTCGACCAGCTTGCCGGTGGCCAGCGAGCGGCCGTAGCACTTGGCGCAGGTACCGGTGCGGGCGTCGCAGGTCAGGACCGAGCGGACCTTGACCTGCTCGACACCGGACTCGACGAGGGCGTCGATCTGGACGTCGCCCAGGTCGTCACCGGCACCGACGAGGACCTCGCCGCTGGTCGGGTGCAGGATGTCGACGGCCGCGTTGCGGGCGTACGCCGAGGTCTCGGCGTTCGCGTCCTTGCGGACCACGCCGTCCTCGCCCCGCACGCCGATCACCTTCGGCATGCCGCGCTCGGTGCCGCAGTCGTCCTCGCGGATGATGACGTCCTGCGAGACGTCCACCAGACGACGGGTCAGGTAACCCGAGTCGGCGGTACGCAGCGCGGTGTCGGCCAGACCCTTGCGAGCACCGTGGGTGGAGATGAAGTACTCCAGGACCGAGAGGCCCTCACGGAAGTTCGACTTGATCGGACGCGGGATGATGTCGCCCTTCGGGTTGGCCACGAGGCCACGCATCGCCGCGATCTGACGGACCTGCATCCAGTTACCACGGGCGCCCGAGTTCACCATCATGAAGATCGGGTTGTCGCGGTCGAAGTTGACCTCCATGGCCTTGGCGACCTCGTTCGACGCCTGGGTCCAGATCTCGATGAGCTCCTGACGGCGCTCGTCGTCGGTGATCAGACCGCGCTCGAACTGCTTCTGCACCTTGGCGGCCTGGTCGTCGTACTTCTCCAGGATGGTGGCCTTGGACTGCGGCGAGACGACGTCCTCGATGGAGACCGTCACACCGGAGCGGGTCGCCCAGGTGAAGCCGGTGTCCTTGAGGGCGTCCAGCGAGTTCGCGACCTGGACCTTGGTGTAGCGCTCGGCCAGGTCGTTGACGATCTTGCCGAGCTCGCTCTTGCCGACCTGGTAGTCGACGTACTCGTAGTCGGCCGGCAGCGCCTCGTTGAACAGCGCCAGACCCAGGGTGGTGTCGAGGATGACGGTGTCACCCTCCTCCCAGCCCTCCGGGCGGAGCCGCTCGGGCAGGTTGACCCCGCTCAGGCGGAGCTTCACCTTCGACTGCAGCGAGATCTCGCCACGGTCGAACGCCATGATCGCCTCGCCGGTGGACGAGAAGGCACGGCCCTCGCCGGGCTCGCCGTCGCGGTCCAGGGTGAGGAAGTAGATGCCGATGATCATGTCCTGGGTCGGCATGGTCACGGGGCGACCGTCCGACGGCTTCAGGATGTTGTTCGTCGACAGCATCAGGATCCGGGCCTCGGCCTGCGCCTCCGCGGAGAGCGGCAGGTGGACGGCCATCTGGTCACCGTCGAAGTCGGCGTTGAAGGCCGAGCAGACGAGCGGGTGGATCTGGATGGCCTTGCCCTCGATCAGCTGCGGCTCGAAGGCCTGGATGCCGAGGCGGTGCAGCGTGGGCGCACGGTTCAGCAGGACCGGGTGCTCCGCGATGACCTCCTCCAGCACGTCCCAGACCTCGGGGCGCACGGCGCGCTCGACCATCCGCTTGGCGGACTTGATGTTCTGCGCGTGCGACAGGTCGACGAGGCGCTTCATCACGAACGGCTTGAACAGCTCGATCGCCATGTACTTCGGCAGACCGCACTGGTGCAGCTTGAGCTGCGGGCCGACGACGATGACCGAACGGCCCGAGTAGTCGACGCGCTTGCCGAGCAGGTTCTGCCGGAAGCGACCCTGCTTGCCCTTGAGCATGTCGGACAGCGACTTCAGCGGCCGGTTGCCCGGGCCGGTGACCGGACGACCACGACGGCCGTTGTCGAACAGCGAGTCGACGGCCTCCTGGAGCATCCGCTTCTCGTTGTTGACGATGATCTCCGGGGCGCCCAGGTCGAGCAGGCGCTTGAGCCGGTTGTTCCGGTTGATGACGCGGCGGTAGAGGTCGTTCAGGTCGGAGGTSGCRAAGCGGCCACCGTCGAGCTGGACCATCGGGCGCAGGTCCGGCGGGATGACCGGGACGGCGTCCAGGACCATGCCCATCGGGCTGTTGCCGGTCTTGCGGAACGCGTCGACGACCTTGAGCCGCTTCAGGGCCCGGACCTTGCGCTGGCCCTTGCCGGTCGCGATGGTCTCGCGCAGGTTCTCGACCTCGCCCTCGATCGAGAACGTCTCCAGGCGCTTCTGGATCGCCGTGGCGCCCATGTAGCCCTCGAAGTACTTCCCGAACCAGTTCTTCATCTCCCGGTAGAGGAGCTCGTCGCCCATGAGGTCCTGGACCTTCAGCGTCTTGAAGGTGTTCCAGACCTCGTCGAGCCGGTCCAGCTCGCGCTGGGCCCGGTCGCGGACCTGCTTCATCTCGCGCTCGGCACCGTCCTTGACCTTGCGGCGCGCGTCGGCCTTGGCACCCTCGGCCTCGAGGGTGGCCAGGTCGGCCTCGAGCTTCTTCGCGCGGTCGTCGAGGGACACGTCGCGACGGTTCTCGATGCTCTTGCGCTGCAGGCCGATCTTGCCCTCGAGCTCGGCGAGGTCGCGGTGACGCGCGTCCTCGTCCACCGAGGTGATCATGTACGCCGCGAAGTAGATGACCTTCTCCAGGTCCTTCGGGGCGAGGTCGAGCAGGTAGCCGAGCCGGCTCGGCACACCCTTGAAGTACCAGATGTGCGTGACCGGGGCGGCCAGCTCGATGTGGCCCATCCGCTCGCGGCGGACCTTGGAGCGGGTCACCTCGACGCCGCAGCGCTCGCAGATGATGCCCTTGAAGCGCACGCGCTTGTACTTGCCGCAGTAGCACTCCCAGTCCCGGGTGGGACCGAAGATCTTCTCGCAGAAGAGGCCGTCACGCTCCGGCTTGAGCGTGCGGTAGTTGATGGTTTCCGGCTTCTTGACCTCGCCGTGGCTCCAGGTGCGGATGTCGTCCGCGGTAGCCAGGCCGATCTGAAGCTGGTCGAAGAAATTCACGTCGAGCACGGTGGCTGTCGTCCTTCGTTAGTTCTGGAAAATCTGGAGGGGGCGGAGGCGGCGCCCGGTCAGCCGTTCAGCGGACCGGGCACCGCGTCTCACACCTCTTCGACCGAGCTGGGCTCGCGGCGGGACAGGTCGATGCCGAGCTCCTCGGCGGCGCGGAAGACGTCTTCCTCCGCGTCGCGCATCTCGATCGTGGAGCCGTCCTGGGACAGCACCTCGACGTTGAGGCAGAGCGACTGCATCTCCTTGATGAGAACCTTGAACGACTCCGGGATGCCCGAGTCGGGGATGTTCTCACCCTTCACGATCGCCTCGTAGACCTTGACGCGACCGGGCACGTCGTCGGACTTGATCGTGAGCAGCTCCTGGAGCGCGTAGGCAGCGCCGTACGCCTCCATCGCCCAGACCTCCATCTCACCGAAGCGCTGGCCACCGAACTGGGCCTTACCGCCGAGCGGCTGCTGGGTGATCATCGAGTACGGGCCGGTCGAGCGCGCGTGGATCTTGTCGTCGACCAGGTGGTGGAGCTTGAGGATGTACATGTAGCCCACGGAGACCGGGTCCGGGAACGGCTCGCCGGAGCGACCGTCGAAGAGCCGGGCCTTGCCGTTGCCACCGATCAGGCGGACACCGTCGCGGGTCGGGAGCGTCGAGCCCAGCAGGCCGACGATCTCGTCCTCGCGGGCACCGTCGAAGACCGGGGTCGCGACGTTGGTCCGCGGCTCGGCCTTGTCGGCACCGATCTTGCGCAGCCGCTCGGCCCACTCCTCCTTGACGGAGTCCTCGACGTGCCAGCCGTTGGCGGCGAGCCAGCCGAGGTGGATCTCCAGGATCTGACCGATGTTCATGCGGCCCGGCACACCCAGCGGGTTGAGGACCACGTCGACCGGCGTGCCGTCCTCGAGGAACGGCATGTCCTCGACCGGCAGGATCTTGGAGATGACGCCCTTGTTGCCGTGACGGCCGGCGAGCTTGTCACCCACGGAGATCTTGCGCTTCTGGGCCACGTAGACGCGGACCAGCTGGTTGACGCCCGGGGGCAGCTCGTCGCCGTCCTCGCGGTTGAACTCGCGGACGCCGATGACCGTGCCGGACTCGCCGTGCGGGACCTTCATCGAGGTGTCGCGCACCTCGCGCGCCTTCTCACCGAAGATCGCGCGGAGCAGGCGCTCCTCGGGGGTCAGCTCGGTCTCGCCCTTCGGGGTCACCTTGCCGACGAGGATGTCACCGGGGGTGACCTCCGCGCCGACCCGGATGATGCCGCGCTCGTCGAGGTCGGCGAGCAGCTCGTCGCCGACGTTCGGGATGTCCCGGGTGATCTCCTCGGGACCGAGCTTGGTGTCACGGGCGTCGACCTCGTGCTCCTCGATGTGGATCGAGGTGAGGACGTCCTCCTGCACGAGGCGCTGCGACAGGATGATCGCGTCCTCGTAGTTGTGACCCTGCCACGGCATGAACGCGACCAGCAGGTTCGTGCCGAGGGCCATCTCGCCCTCGTCGGTGCACGGACCGTCGGCGATCGGCGAGCCGATCTCGACCCGGTCTCCCTCGGAGACCAGCGGGCGCTGGTTGATGCAGGTGCCCTGGTTGGACCGGGTGAACTTGGCGAGCCGGACGGACTTGTTGCCGCCCTCGTCGTCCATGATCACGATCTCGTCGGCCGAGACCTCCTTGACGACACCGGCCACGTCGGAGGTGACCACGTCGCCGGCGTCGACCGCGGCACGGAACTCCATGCCGGTGCCGACCAGCGGCGCGTCGCTCTTGATGAGCGGCACGGCCTGGCGCTGCATGTTGGCGCCCATGAGCGCGCGGTTGGCGTCGTCGTGCTCGAGGAACGGGATCAGCGCGGTCGCGACCGACACCATCTGGCGCGGCGAGACGTCCATGAACTCGACCTCGTCGCGCGGGATGTCGACGGTCTCACCGCCACGGGTGCGGACCAGGACGCGATCGGTGACGAAGTTGCCCTTGTCGTCGAGCTCGGCGTTCGCCTGCGCGATGACCTTCGAGTCCTCCTCGTCGGCGGTCAGGTAGGCGATCTCGTCGGTGACGCGACCCTTCTTGACCACCCGGTACGGCGTCTCGACGAAGCCGAACGGGTTGATCCGACCGAACGACGCGAGCGAGCCGATCAGCCCGATGTTCGGGCCTTCCGGCGTCTCGATCGGGCACATCCGGCCGTAGTGCGAGGAGTGCACGTCGCGGACGTCCATCTGCGCGCGGTCGCGGGAGATACCACCCGGGCCGAGCGCGGACAGGCGGCGCTTGTGGGTCAGACCGGCGATCGGGTTGGTCTGGTCCATGAACTGCGAGAGCTGCGAGGTGCCGAAGAACTCCTTCAGCGCCGCGACCACGGGACGGATGTTGATCAGGGACTGCGGCGTGATCGCCTCGACGTCCTGGGTCGTCATCCGCTCGCGGACCACGCGCTCCATGCGGGCCAGGCCGGTCCGGAGCTGGTTCTGGATCAGCTCGCCGACGGTCCGCATACGGCGGTTGCCGAAGTGGTCGATGTCGTCCGGGCGGACCTCGATCGCCTCCCCGTGCGGGTCCTTGATCTCGTTGTTCGCCGCGTCGACCAGGTTGTCCTTGCCGGCGTGCAGCTGCACGATGAAGCGGATGGTCGCCACGATGTCGTCGACGGTCAGCGTCTGCTGGTCGAAGGCCTCGTGCGTGCCGAGCTTCTTGTTGATCTTGTAGCGGCCGACCTTCGCGAGGTCGTAGCGCTTGGGGTTGAAGTAGTAGTTCTGCAGCAGCGTCTGCGCAGCCTCGCGCGTGGGCGGCTCGCCCGGACGCAGCTTGCGGTAGATGTCGAGCAGCGCCTCGTCCTGGGTGGTGGTGTGGTCCTTCTCCAGGGTGAGCCGGATCGACTCGTACTCGCCGAACTCCTCGAGGATCTGCTCGTTGGTCCAACCGAGGGCCTTGAGCAGCACGGTGACGTTCTGCTTGCGCTTGCGGTCGAGGCGGACGCCGACCATGTCGCGCTTGTCGATCTCGAACTCCAGCCAGGCGCCGCGCGAGGGGATGACCTTCGCGGTGAAGATGTCCTTGTCGGACGTCTTGTCGGCGGTGCGCTCGAAGTACACGCCCGGGGAACGGACGAGCTGGGAGACGACGACACGCTCGGTGCCGTTGATGATGAAGGTGCCCTTGCGGGTCATCATCGGGAAGTCGCCCATGAAGACCGTCTGGCCCTTGATCTCACCGGTCTCGCCGTTGGTGAACTCGGCGGAGACGTAGAGGGGGCGGGAGTAGGTGAAGTCCTTCTCCTTGCACTCCTCCTCGGTGTACTTCGGGTCGAGGAAGACGGGGTTCTCGAACGAGAGCGACATCGTCTCGGAGAAGTCTTCGATCGGGGAGATCTCCTCGAAGATCTCGTGGAGTCCCGACTTCGTCGAGCGCTCCTCGCCGTTCGCGTTCGCCTCTTCGACGCGCGCCTGCCACTTCGGGTCACCGATCAGCCAGTCGAAGCTTTCGGTCTGAAGCGCAAGGAGCTGCGGAACCTCGAGAGGTTCGGAGATCTTGGCGAAGGAGATGCGGCGGGGACTCTGGGTCTTACTGTTCTTGCTGCGCGAGGCGGCCAAGAGTGGTCCTTCCGAGGCACATGTGTGACGTCGTCAGCCCACCACAAACCGGCCACCGGACAGGCGGAATGCATTTGAGGGCAGACGCAAAGAAGGAGCGTACCCGATGGGCGCGCGAAAACACAACAACCAAATTCGGGCGGAACGGCTGCCGACCGGCTGTTGATGGCGAAAGCATGAACGCCGCTCCCCCTCAGGTCAAGCACATTGGCCAAACCTGTGAGGTGTGCCTCGTCCGTGAGCCGGACGTGAGCCAGGCGCGAGCCGGAGCCGGGCTCAGTAGCTCTGGACGCCGTCCAGCAGCCAGCGGTCGCCGTCCTTGACCATCGTCGCGACGACCCGGTTCTGGAAGATCGCCGGGTTCGCGTCCCCCTTCACCGAGGACTGGTTGACGAAGACGACGACCCGGACCTTGTCCTTCTCCGCGTCCACCACGCCCGTGCCGAGCACGTCCGAGGTGACCACGGTCTTCGTCTTCACCGCCGGCCCCGGCTGGCCGTCCGCGCCCTTGGTGAGCAGCCCGAAGGTCTTCAGGTACTCCTTGCGGTAGTCCGGGGTCATGAACTTCGCCGCCCGGTCCCGGTCGGCGTCCATGTGCCGGTAGTCGTAGGCCAGCACCGAGGTGAGGGCCCGGGAGGCGGCCGCGGAGGCCTCCGGCCCGGCGTCGGCGACGTCGGTGCGCGACTTGATGTTCCCGGCCAGCACCAGGACCGCGGCCAGGGACGCGAGCGCGACCACGACCAGCACGGCGAGGACGAGGTTGCTGACCCTGCCCAACCGGCCCACGAGGCCGCTGGACTCCCCGGCGGGCTCCTCGGCGGGGATCTCGTCGGCCGCGACCGCCTCGACAGCCCCGTCAGCCCCGACGGGCTCGTCGGAGTCCTCGTCGTCGGCCGCGGGCGCCGCGGGGGTCTCGGTCTTCGCCAGGTCGACCGCACCGGCCGTCGTGCCGCCGGCCAGCTCCGCGTCGTACCGGTTGCGCTTGACCGGGTCCAGCAGCACGTCGGCGGCCTCGTTGAACAGCCGGAACTGCGAGGTGCCGGAGCCGGGCTCGAACTTGTCGGTGGCGTGCCGCCAGGCGGCCTTGATCTCGTCGGGGGTCGCGTCGGGCGCGACACCGAGGAGGTCGTACCAGGTCGGGCCCGGGTTCGGGGTGGTCGTCATCGTCGTCGCCTCACGTCACCGGGGAGAAGTCGTCCACGAGCCACTTGCCGTCGACCTTCCGCAGCGTCACGGTCCAGCGGTAGTGCCGCTGCGTGGTGCCGTCGGAGGCCTTCACGGTGCTGTCGTGGGCCACGAGCACGGTGGCGCTGTCGTCGTCCATGTCGGCGAGGCCGCTGGCCAGGATCGTGCCCGTGCCCTGCAGCCCCTTCTGCACGCCGAGCTTCTGGAAGTCGGCGAATTCCTGGGTGAACTTGGCCTTCTGCTTCGTGGTGAGCAGCTCGCCGACCTTCTTGACGTAGCCGTCCGGGTCGTCGCCGGAGACACCGTCCATGCGCAGCGAGAACTGCTCGGCGACCGCGACCACCTTGTGGCGTTCGGCGTCGGTCGGGATCGGTCGGCCACCGTTGCTCAGCGAGAACGGCTCGTCGGTCAGGTTGCGCTGGTGGAGGAACAGCAGGCCGGCGGCCAGCAGCGCGAGCACCGTCACGAGGACGAGTGCGAGCGCGACGTAACCCCGGGCTGCCCCGGAACGTGCTCCGCTCAAGCGATCACATCGCAGGCCGGAGGAGCAAGGACTGCCATGCGTTCTCCCCGTACAACCGGGCTGCCCCACCGTCGTACACGACGTTGGCGCGCGACGACTGGTCCGTCCAGGTCGCCTCACCCGTGCCCAGATCGTACGTGGCGACTGGTTGCCCGGTCCCGGTCCGGTACGCCGTCCCGGTGCGCGGGGCATACTTCGAGCCGCGCGGAACGACGTTCTTCGACGGGTCGGTGCACTGGGCGTTCATGTCCATCGCCTTGTCGCCCGTCGCGAGCGGCGTACGCCTCTCGCTGACGTTGTAGCCCTTCGCGCAGGTGGCGGGGCTCTGGGTCAGCACCAGGCCGAAGCGGGCGTTGTAACCGTCCGGGTTCTTCGCCGCGACGGTGTAGCCGCCCGCGACCATGTACGGGTAGAGCACCAGGATCTGGCGGACGCCGGCGAGGTGCTTGACGACGACCTCGCCGGTGGTGACCAGGTTGTTGATCAGGCCGCCGAGGTCGACCTTGTTGCGCTCCAGGAAGGTGCGCAGCTCGGTCGCGGTCGCGGAGCCGTTCTCGATCAGCGAGCGCAGCGAGGTGTCGTTGTCGGCGAGCACCCCGGAGAAGAGCGCCAGGTCCTGGCTGAACGCCCGGATCGCGGAGCCCTTGTCGGCCTGCGTGCGCAGGACCGTGTTGCCGTCCTTGATCAGCGCCGTGGTGACGTCGAAGTTGTCGTTCGCCGCCGCGATGAAGTCGTTGGAGGTGTCGATGATCGTACCCAGGTCGTCACCGGTGTCCTTGAACGCGGCACCGAGCTCGGAGACCGTCGTACGGAGCTGGTCCTGCGGGACCGACTGCACCAGGCCGTCGAGGTTGGTGAGGATCTCGGTGGTGGACACCGGGACGGCGGTGTCGTTCGGCGCGATCACCGAGCCGTCCTTCAGGTACGGCGCCTTGTCGGTCCTCGGCTCCAGGTCGACGTACTGCTCGCCGACGGCCGACTTGTTGCCGACCAGCGCGATGGTGTCCGCGGGGATCTCGTCCTGGCCCTTGTCGATGCTGAGCACGACGTTGACGCCGTCGTCGGTGAGCTCCATGTCCGTGACCTGGCCGACCCCGACACCGCGGTAGGTGACCGCGGCGCCGGTGAAGATGCCGCCGGACTGCTTGAAGTGCGCGTTGACCTGGTACGACGAGTCGTAGACCAGCCGGTCCAGCCGCGCGTAGCGGGCCCCGACGAACGACACCCCGACCAGCGTGATGAACACGAAGACCAGGAGCTGCTTCTTGGTGCGCGACGTGATCATCGCTGAACCACCCCCTGCATCAGGAGCGTGCCGATCCCCGGGTCGTAGCCCGTCCCGGAGAGCAGGTAGGGGTCGCGGGCCTCGGCTCCGTCGTACGCCGCACCGGTGGCGGTCCGGCCCTTGCCGCCGAGCAGCCCGCCGAGCAGCCCGCCGAGCGTGCCCGAGCCGCTGCTGGTGCCGCCGCCGGTGGAGGTGCTGGACTTCGTGCCGCCGGTACCGGTCAGCCCGCCGAGACCACCGAGCGGATTCGGCTGGCCGCCGCCGCCCTGGGCGTTGGTGCCGTTGCAGAGCGCCGCGAGCAGGCCGCAGAGCGACTTCAGCGCGGTCGGCGAGAGCAGGCTCCGGACCGTGTTGCAGACCGCCGCCAACGGCGACTTGCTGCAGGTCTGCAGCACGTCCGCGAGGCTGGTCCCGGGCGCCAGGCCCGGGATGTTCGGCAGGTTGAACAGGTCGAGCGTGAGGTTGATCGACAGGTTCGTGAAGTCACCCATGTGCAGGTTGCGAGCGACCTCGGGGTCGCGACCGACGGCCTCGTCGATGAACGGGTAGGTCAGCGCCACCTGCAGCGACTTCGGCAGGTTCTGGTCGGCCGCGGCGAACGCCTCGAGCACCGGCGCGAGGTTCTTCAGGCTGTCGATCGTCGACTCCTTCGACGCCTGGATCACCCGGACCCCGACCGAGCTCAGGTTCGACAGCGCCTGGAGCATCTTGACGAGGTCCTTGCGCTGGCCGTTGACCGACTGGATCGCCGGCGGCAGCTCGTCGAGCGCGGCCTTGATCGTGCCGTCCTGGCGGCGCAGCTCCAGCGAGAGCCGGTTGACGTTCTCGAGCGCGGTGATGATCGAGGTCTTGTTCGCGTCCAGCTGGCTCATGAAGCTGCTGACCTGCGTGATGATCGAGCGGACCGACTCCTCGCGACCGCCGAACGCGGTGTTCAGCTCCTGGGAGATGGTCTTCAGCTGGGCCACGCCGCCGCCGTTGAGCACCAGGGCGAGCGCACCGAAGACCTCTTCGATCTCCGGGTTGCGGCCGGAGTCGTCGAGCCCGATGGTGTCGCCGTTGCCGAGGTGGCCGGTCGGGTCGGCCGGCTTGCTCAGCGACACGAACTTCTCGCCGAGCAGCGAGGTCTGCCGGATCTCGGCCCGGGCGTTGTCCGGCAGGTCGACGGTCTTCGGCAGCTGCACCGTGACGTCGGCGGTGTAGCCCTCGAGCTTGATCGCGGTGACCTTGCCGATCGTGACGTCGTCGACCTTGACGGTCGACTGCGGCACCAGGTCGAGCACGTCACGGAACTTGATGTGCACCTTGATCGGGTCGCTGCCGGTGTCGGCACCGCCGGGGAGCGGCAGGTCGTACACCGAGCAGCTGCTCAGCACGAGCGCGCCGGCGACACCGGCGACGACCGCCAGGGCGCGGCGGGAGCGGGACACGATCCTCATCGGGCCACCACCAATCCGGCGAGGGTCGGGTCAACGGGTTCCACGACGCGGACCGGTGCCGACGCACCCGGCGCCGGGCGGCCGAGGCCGAGGACCTTGAGCACCGAGGTGAGCGGGCCGCAGGCGTCGGGCAGCAGGCCGCAGAGGACGACGCTCGGCTTCGAGGTCAGCTGGTTGGCGACCTCGCCGATGTTCGCGCGGGTGTCGAGCGTGCCGGCGGTCTCGTTGTAGGCCAGCGCCAGGTTGTTCAGCGCGACCGGCGCGTCCTTGAGCGACTCGTCGAGCGCCGCCCGGTTCTTCACCAGGACCTTCGAGATCTGGTTCAGGCCCTGGATGTTCGTCGACAGGATGTCCTTGTTCTCCACCACGAAGCCGCGCACCTCGGTCAGCGCGACCGACAGGTTCTGCAGCACGGCGGCGAAGTCCGCGCGCTCGTCGGCGAGCAGGTTCGCCCCCTGGGCGAGCGAGTCGTTGAACTGGCGCACGGTGGTGTCGTTCGCGGCCAGGGTCTGGGTGAACTTCTCCACCTCGCTGACCGTGCCGAAGAGGTCGTCCTTGTTGTCGGCGAGGGTCTTGGTCAGCCGGCTCAGGTTGTGCAGGGTCTGGTTGAACTGGACGCCCTGGCCGCCGAAGTTGCGGGCCGTCGAGTCCAGCAGCCGGGTCAGTGCTCCGGTGCCGGAGGCGTCCGGCTTGTTCGCGCCCTCCGGCCCGAGGGCCTTGGTGAGGTCGTTGATCGAGCCGAAGATCTCGTCGAGCTCGAGCGGGGTCGCGGTCCGGTCGAGACCGAGGTGCGCGTCGTCGGCGAGGACCGCGCCCTTCGTGTAGACCGGGGTCAGCTGGATGAACCGGTCCCCCACGATCGACGGCGAGATGACCGCGGCCTTGGCGTCGGCCGGGATCTTGTACTTGCTGTCGTAGTGGAACTTGACGACGACCTTGGTGCCGGCCGGGGTGACCTCGTCGACCTGGCCGACCTGGACGCCGAGGATCCGGACGCTGGAGCCCTTGTAGACCGAGATCGCGCGCGGGAACTCGGCGGTGACGGTCTTGCTGCTGTCGCCGTTGAACGCGAGCACGAGCGCGACCAGGAGGAGCAGGAGGAGGCCGACGACCGCGATCGTCGCCTTCCCCGAACGCAGGTTGTTCACGGTAGCCATCACTGACCCACCCCCAGCGAAGGCGTCGGCGGCAGGTTGGAGATCCAGGTGTCGAACCACGGACCGCTGCCGAGGGTGTTGGTGAACACCCGGTAGAACGGCGCCAGCAGGCGCAGCGAGTTGTCCAGGTTCGACTGGTTCTTGCGCAGGACGTCGACCACCGACTTCAGGTTGGTCAGGGCCGGCTTGAGGTCGGCACGGGTGTCGCGCACCAGGCCGGTCAGCTGGGTGGAGAGCTGGTTGGTCGAGACCAGCAGCGTGTGCACCGCCTCGCGGCGGGCGACGACGGCCCGGAGCAGGGTGTCGCTGTCCTTCATCAGCGCGACGATGTCCTGGTCACGCGCGGAGAGCACCCCGGACACCTTCCGCAGGTTGCCGAGCAGCGCGTTGACCTGCTCGTCGCGGGCCGCCACGTTCGCCGACAGCGCGGACAGGCCCTTGAGGGTGCTCTGCAGCTCCTCGGGGGTGTTCGCCGTCGCGGCCGAGAGCGTGTTCAGCGCCGTGGTGAGCTGCGGCAGGTTGATCTTCTCGGCACGCTCGGCCAGGCCGGAGAACGCGTCGACGACGTCGTACGCCGAGCGCGTGCGCGACAGCGGGATGGTCGCGCCCTTCTCCAGCTGGCCGGAGCCGGCCGGCTCGAGCGAGAGGTACATCGCGCCGAGGAGGGTCTTCACCTTGATCTCGGCGCCGCTGGTGGTGCCGAAGTCGGAGCTGGTGTTGATCTTGAACGTGACCTTCACCTTGTCGCCGTCGAGGTCGACGGTGTTGACCTTCCCGACGCGGACACCGGCGATCCGGACCTCGTCGTTCGGCTTGAGGCCGCTGGCGTCGCTGAAGTCGGCGTAGTAGGTGTCACCGCCACCGATCAGCGGCAGCGAGTCGGCCTTGAAGGCGACCAGGATCATCGCCACGATGACGGCCAGGCTGGCCGCACCGATCTTGACGGGGTCCATCTCCCGGAACGGTCTGCTCATGAGAGGTTGCACCTCCCCTTGCCGGCCACGTCGGTGCGGTAGGGGACGTTGATGCTGCCGGTCGGCAGGACCACCTTCGCCTGGAACTCGCAGAGGTAGAAGTTGAAGAAGGAGCCGTAGATCGCGGTACGTCCGATCTTCTCGAGCTTGATCGGGAGGATCTGCAGCGCGCGGTCGATCTCGCCACGTCCCTTGTTCAGGTTGGTCGCCACCTTGCGGAGGCCCTTGACGCTCTGCTGCAGACCGGGACGGATCCCGGTGGTGAGCTCGGCGGTCTGCTGGGAGAGTGCGGAGACCGAGTCGAGCGCGTTCAGGATCGAGTCCTTGTCCTGGTTCAGGCCGCCGACGAAGGCACGCAGCTGCACGATGAGCGCCGAGAGCTCCTTGTCCCGGTCGCCCACCGTCTCCAGGACGGCGTTCAGGTTGGTGATCACGTCACCGATGAGCTGGTCGCGCTCGGCGAGGGTCGTGGTCACCGACCCGGTGCTGCGCAGCAGGCCCTCGATGTTGCCGCCCTCGCCCTGGAAGACCTGGACGATCTCGTAGCTGAGCTTGTTGACGTCCGCCGGGCTGAGCGCGGCGAACAGCGGCTTGAAACCGTTGAACAGCGTCGTCAGGTCGAGTGCCGGAACGGTGCGGCTCATCGGGATGGTGCTCCCGGCCGCCATCGCGGCCGTGTCGCCGACGCCCTGGGTCACCGAGATGTAGCGCTGGCCGACCAGGTTGCGGTAGCGGATCGTCGCCGTCGAGCTCTGCGTCACCGGGGTGGCCTGGCGGACGGTGAAGGTCACCTGCGCGTGGTCGCGGTCGACGATCTCGACCTTCTTCACGCTGCCGACCTTCACGCCCGCGATACGGATGTCGTCGCCCTTCACCACGCCGGTGGCGTCGGTGAAGATCGCCTTGTACTCGTTCGTCTTCTCGAAGTTGAGGTTGCCGATGAGCACCACCAGCACGCCGGTGGCCAGCGCGGTCACGACCATGAAGACGACCAGCTTGACGAGGTCGCCGCGGGTCCTCCTGTCGAGGATCTTCATCGCACGCTCACCTCCGTCCCGGCAGCGAGCGGTCCGAAGAGCAGCGTGGTCAGGTCGGGGACCTCGTCGGCGGGTACGCCGAGCACCGGCGCGGTCAGCGCACCGAAGAGCGCCTTCTCGGCGGCACCGGCGGCGGCGTTCGAGGAAGACACGTCGATCTTCGGCGCGGTGCGCTGGTTGTCACCGCGCTGGAGGCCGTTGACGCCGTCCACGAAGTTCGGGGCGCCGCTGAACGGGATCTTCGGGCGCGGCAGGCCAAGGCAGGCAGGGCCGTTGTCGGCTCCGAACACCGGTGCGTCCTTCGCGGTGTAGCCGCGCGGCTGGCGCGGCAGGGTGATCAGGTCGATGTGGAACACGAAGCCGCGGAAGGTGCTGGCCAGCAGCGGCGCCTGGTCCACGAGGCCCGAGAGCAGGCAGGGGAACTCGGGCGCGTAGCGCTTGAGCAGCTCGGTCTGCGGCTGGCTCAGCTGGCCCAGTCGGACGATGTTGCTGCCGTTGTCGTCCAGGAACGACTTGGTCGTGTTCGAGAACGAGGTCACCTCGGTCAGGAACGCGTTCAGCTTGGCCTGCCGGGTCAGCAGCGTGTTGCCGGTCTTCGTCGTGTTGCGCAGCGTCGCGGCGATCTGCGGGGCGACGTCGGCGTACGTGCCGGTGACCTTGGAGAGCAGCCGGAGGTCCTCGACCAGCGCCGGCACCTGCGGGTTGATCCGCTTCAGGTACGAGTCGAGGGTCTCGATGTTCTCGCCGATCTCGTCGCCGCGGCCCTCGAGCGCGCCGGCGATCGCGTTCAGCGTGTAGTTCAGCTCGGCCGGCTGCACCGTGCGCAGCAGCGGGTAGATGTCGTTGAGGACCTTCTCGACCTCGATCGGCAGCTGCGTCTGGGTGATGGTGTCGCCCGCGGCCAGCGGGCTCTTCGCCGCCTCCTGGGGGATCACCAGCTCGACGTACTTCTCGCCGAAGAGCGTCTTCGGGAGGATCGAGGCGGTCACGTTCTCCGGGACCTCGTCGATCTTGTCCGGAGAGATGCCCAGGGTCAGCACGGCACCGTCGGGGCCCGTCTGGGCGTCGGTGACCTGGCCGATGATCACGCCACGGATCTTGACGTCGGCGCGCGCCGGCAGCTGCAGACCGATCGTGTCGGTGTTGAGCTTGACCTCGTCGTAGCTCACGAACTTCTGCGTGAAGACGGCGTTCACGAGCCAGACGCCGAGCACCAGCAGCCCGATGAAGAGGACGCCGAGAACCTTGTTGTTGAAGATCTTGGCCATGGCTAACCCGCCAGCCTGACCGTGGTCGTGGAGCCCCAGATCGCCATCGACAGGAACAGGTCGATCACGTTGATCGCCACGATCGACGTCCGGACCGCGCGGCCGACCGCGACGCCCACGCCCGCGGGCCCGCCGCTGGCGGTGTACCCGTGGTAGCAGTGGATGAGCACGACGACCACGGCGAAGACGAGCACCTTGCCGAAGGACCAGAGCACGTCACCGGGTGGGAGGAACTGGGTGAAGTAGTGGTCGTAGGTACCGGCGCTCTGGCCGAAGAACCGGGTCACCACGAGCCGCGTCGCGAAGTACGACGACAGCAGGCCGACGACGTACAGCGGGATGATCGCGATCAGGCCGGCGACGATCCGGGTGGTGACCAGGAACGGCATCGACGGGATCGCCATCACCTCGAGGGCGTCGACCTCCTCGGAGATCCGCATCGCGCCGAGCTGGGCGGTGAAGCCGCAGCCGACGGTCGCGGCGAGCGCGATGCCGGCGATCAGCGGCGAGATCTCGCGGGTGTTGAAGTACGCCGACACGAAGCCGGAGAACGCCGCGGTACCGATCTGGTTGAGCGAGGCGTAGCCCTGGAGGCCGACCTCGGTACCGGTGAAGAACGCCATCGCGGTGATGACGCCGACGGTGCCGCCGATGACGGCGAGGGCGCCGCTGCCCAGGGTCACCTCGGCGAGCAGCCGGAGGATCTCCTTGGGGTAGCGGGTGACCGACCGCGGGGTCGCGATCAGCGCCTTGATGTAGAAGTTGAGCTCCTCGCCCATCTTGTCGAGGAAGCTCAGCGGCTTCTGGTACGTCTGCTTCAGGTCGGGCATCGCGTCATCCCGTCTTCGGCGGGACGAGCTGGAAGTAGATCGCGCTCATCACGAAGTTGACGACGAACAGGAGCATGAAGGTGATGACGACGGACTCGTTGACCGCGTCGCCGACGCCCTTCGGGCCACCGCCCGCGTTCATGCCCTTGTACGCCGCGACGATGGCGGCGATCAGGCCGAACACGAGTGCCTTGGCCATGCCTTGCCAGAGGTCCGGCAGCTGGGCGAGCGCGGTGAAGCTCGCCAGGTAGGCGCCGGGGGTGCCGTCCTGGAGGACGACGTTGAAGAAGTAGCCGCCGATCACGCCGACGACGCTGACCAGGCCGTTGAGGAAGACCGCCACGAGCATGCAGGCCAGGACCCGGGGCACGACCAGGCGCTGGATCGGGTCGATGCCCAGCACCATCATCGCGTCGAGCTCCTCGCGGATCTTGCGCGCCCCGAGGTCGGCCGCGATGGCCGAGCCGCCGGCGCCGGCGATGAGCAGCGAGGTGGCGATCGGTCCTGCCTCGCGGACGACCGCGAGGACCGAGGCCGAACCGGTGAACGACTGCGCGCCGAACTGCTTGATCAGGCCACCGACCTGCAGCGCGATCACCGCACCGAACGGGATCGCGACCAGCGCGGTCGGGATGATCGTCACCGAGGCGATGAACCACGCCTGCTGGATGAACTCGCGCGTCTGGAACGGACGACGGAACAACGAGCGTCCGACGTCCAGACCGAAGGCGAAAAGCTTGCCGGCCGTTCCGATTGGTGCCAGAACCCGGTCAGCGGTCACGGAGGACATGCCTGGTCAGGCCCCCGTCGCCATGGTCATGTTCTCCGCGAACGACCCCGGAGGCGGCGTGATGCCGTTCTCGCGGCACCACTCGCCGGCCGGACGCTGGCTGCGGCGCGGGATGCCCGAGGACGGCTCCTGCTGCAGCGGGATCGGCGGCAGCGGGGGCAGCTCCTGGTCCTTCTCGGCCTCCAGCTCGTCGGCGTCCTTCTCCTCCGACATGCCGATCGGGCCGACGCGCTGGGCGTTCAGGAACTGCCGGACCACCGGCTCCTCGGAGCTCAGCAGCATCTCGCGCGGACCGAACATCGCCAGGTGCTTGTGGTAGAGCAGGCCGATGTTGTCCGGCACCGTGCGGGCGGTGTTGATGTCGTGGGTCACGATCAGGAACGTCGCGTCGATCTGCGCGTTCAGGTCGATGATCAGCTGGTTCAGGAACGCCGTACGCACCGGGTCCAGGCCCGAGTCCGGCTCGTCGAAGAGGACGATCTCCGGGTCCAGCACGAGCGCGCGGGCCAGGCCGGCGCGCTTGCGCATGCCGCCGGAGATCTCACCGGGGAGCTTGTCCTCGGCACCGAGGAGACCGACCAGGTCCATCTTCTCCATGACGATGTTGCGGATCTCCGACTCGGACTTCTTGGTGTGCTCGCGCAGCGGGAAGGCGACGTTGTCGTAGAGGTTCATCGAGCCGAACATGGCGCCGTCCTGGAACAGCACGCCGAACAGCTTGCGGATCTCGTAGAGCTCCTTCTCCGGGCACGAGGCGATGTCGACGCCCTCGATGATCACCTTGCCGGTGTCGGGCTTCAGCAGGCCGATGATCGTCTTGAGGAGCACGGACTTGCCGGTACCCGACGGACCCAGCATCACGCAGATCTCACCGGCCGGGACCGTGAGGGTCACGTCTTTCCAGATCAGCGACTTGCCGAACGACTTCGTCAGGTGCTCGATCTTGATCTCGACGCCCATGGAGCAATCTCCCTCTCAAAAAGAATCACCGGCGAGTGTGACTCCCACGACACTCTCGCCTCGGGTAACCAACGAGTAACCCCGGGCAAAGTTACGCAAACATTGCAGCGGTGTCCGCATGTCAGCCCGGTGTCTCAGATTTCGAGGTCCCGCGCGGTCTATCGGCCAGGGCGCCGGTTTCCTGAACGTTTCGGGTCGGGAGGTTCCCGTTTCCCGGGAACGCCGACGAGCGGCCGTCCCGGGTGGGGACGACCGCTCGTGCGGGTGGTGCGTGGAGCTACCGGATCACTTGAGCGAGATCGTGGCGCCGGCGGCCTCGAGGGCCTCCTTCGCCTTCTCGGCGGTCTCCTTGTTGACCTTCTCGAGGATGGCCTTCGGGGCCGCCTCGACGAGCTCCTTGGCCTCCTTCAGGCCGAGGGAGGTCAGCGCGCGGACCTCCTTGATGACGTTGATCTTCTTGTCGCCGGCGGCGTCGAGGACCACGTCGAACTCGTCCTGCTCGCCAGCGTCGTCACCAGCGGCAGCGGCGCCACCGGCGGCCGGGGCAGCGGCAACGGCGACCGGAGCGGCGGCGGTGACGCCGAAGGTCTCTTCGAACTGCTTCACGAACTCGCTGAGCTCCAGGAGGGTCATCTCCTTGAAAGCGTCGAGCAGCTCGTCGGTGCTGAGCTTCGCCATGATGGCGTTCCTTCCATTCGTCGGCGGCACGGGATCCCGCGCGCGCCAGGTTTACCTACGGGTGGTTCCGCCAGTTACTCGGCGGGGGCTTCCTCGGCCTCGGCGACGGGAGCCTCGGCGGCCTCCGCCTCCGGAGCGTCGGCGGTCTCGGCCTCGGGCTCCGCAGCGGGAGCCTCCTCGGCCGGGGCCTCCTCCGCAGCAGCGGCGACGGGCTCGCCCGCACCACCCTGGAGGATCGAGGGGTCCTGCTCGGCCTTGGCCTGGAGCGCGCCGGCGAGCCGGGCGGCCTGGGCGATCGGGGCGTTGAGCAGGTAGACGGCCTGGCTGAGCGAAGCGAGCATCGCGCCCGCCAGCTTGCCCAGGAGAACCTCGCGGGACTCGAGATCGGCCATCTTGGCGATCTCGCTGGCGTCCATCGCGGCACCGTCGATGAAACCGCCCTTGATGACGAGGGCGGGGTTTGCCTTGGCGAAGTCACGCAGACCCTTGGCCGCCTCGACCACGTCGCCGTTGATGAAGGCGATGGCGGTCGGGCCGTTGAGGAGGTCGTCGAAACCCTCGACTCCGGCCTCGGTGGCGGCAAGCTTGGTCAGCGTGTTCTTGACCACGGCGTAGTTGGCGTTCTCGCCGAGGGAGCGCCGCAGTTCCTGCAGCTGCTTCACGGTGAGCCCGCGGTACTCGGTCAGCACAGCGCCAGCGGAGTCGTTGAACTGCTCGACGATCTCCGCGACGGCTGCTGCCTTGTCTGGCCGCGCCATGGGACTCCTTCCAACTGTGCACGGGTTGTGCGAACCGAACCCGGCCGTTGAAAAGCAAAACGCCCTGGTGCAGACATCCAGGGCGTGGCACGACGCTGCGTGCTGTTCCGTGGCGCCTGCGCAGGTCGTCCGTTCTCACGGACCTTCGCACTCCGGGGAGTGGACCGGCGGTCTTCGGTTCCGGTGCAGGAGTCTACGGGTCGTCCGCTGATGTGCAAAATCGAGACAGGCCCGGCACCCTCGCGGGTACCGGGCCTGTCGTACGACGGGGCGAAGCAGGCTCAGGCCTCGTCCTCGACCGCGACGTTGCGGGTGCGGTTCGGGTCGACCTGGACACCGGGGCCCATGGTGGTCGACACGGTGACCTTCTTCAGGTACCGGCCCTTGGAGCTGGACGGCTTGAGCCGCAGCACCTCCTCGAGCGCCGCGGCGTAGTTCTCCGCGAGCTGGACCTCGGAGAACGAGGCCTTGCCGATGATGAAGTGCAGGTTCGCGTGCCGGTCGACACGGAACTCGATCTTGCCGCCCTTGATGTCGTTGACGGCCTTCGCGACGTCCGGCGTCACGGTGCCCGTCTTCGGGTTCGGCATCAGGCCACGCGGGCCGAGGACGCGACCGAGGCGGCCGACCTTGCCCATCATGTCCGGGGTCGCGACGACGGCGTCGAAGTCCGTCCAGCCGCCGTTGACCTTCTCGATCAGCTCGTCGCCACCGACGATGTCGGCGCCGGCCTCACGGGCGGCCTCGGCCTTGTCCGCGTTCGCGAACACGAGGACGCGGGCGGTCTTGCCGGTGCCGTGCGGGAGGATGACGGTGCCGCGGACCATCTGGTCGGCCTTGCGCGGGTCGACGCCCAGTCGCATGACGACGTCGACGGTCTCGTCGAACTTCTTCTTCGACGCGGTCTTGGCGATCTTGATCGCCGACAGCGGGGCGTAGAGCTCGTCCTTGTCGAACGTCTCGGCGGCCGCGCGGTAAGTCTTGCTGCGCTGCATGGTGTTTCCTACTTTCGGAAGATGTGGTGAGCGGACCAGCGCGGTCCTTCCACGGGGTGATCAGTCGGTGGTGACGCCCATCGAGCGGGCAGTGCCCTCGACGATCTTCATGGCCGCCTCGATGTCGTTCGCGTTGAGGTCGGGCATCTTGGTCTCGGCGATCTCGCGCACCTGGTCCTTGGTCAGCTTGCCGACCTTGTCCTTCTGCGGGACGCCCGACCCCTTGGCGATACCGGCGACCTTCTTGATCAGCTCGGCGGCCGGCGGGGTCTTCGTGATGAAGGTGAACGACCGGTCCTCGTAGATCGTGATCTCGACCGGGATGACGTTGCCGCGCATGGCTTCGGTCTGGGCGTTGTACGCCTTGCAGAAGTCCATGATGTTGACGCCGTGCGGACCGAGCGCGGTACCGACCGGCGGGGCCGGCGTCGCGGCACCGGCCTGGAGCTGCACCTTGACCAGTGCGGCGATCTTCTTCTTCGGAGGCATGCTCTCTCTACTTTCTTCTCGTGGTCATGACGAGGCCGTCGGCCTCTGCCACCGGGTGTTGCGTGCTGAGCGGGCGGTCAGACCCGTTCGATCTGACTGAAGCTCAGCTCGACCGGGGTCTCCCGGCCGAAGATCTCGACGAGGGCCTTGACCCTCTGTGCCTCGGCGTTGATCTCGGTGATCGTCGCGTGCAGCGTGGCGAACGGGCCGTCCACGACCATGACCGAGTCGCTGACCTCGAAGTCGGCCACGGTGACCGGCTTGCGGGTGGCGGTCCGCGCGGCGGGCTGACCGGCGGCCGTCTCCGCGGCCACGGCGGCGGCCTCGGCCTCGGCCTGGACTGCCGGAGCGAGCATGTTCTCGACCTCGTCGAGGCTCAGCGGCACCGGCTGGTGGCTGTGGCCGACGAAACCGGTCACCGACGGGGTGTGCCGGACGGCGGCCCACGACTCGTCGGTCAGGTCCATCCGGACCAGGACGTAGCCGGGGAGGACGGTGCGCTTGACGAGCTTGCGCTGACCGTTCTTGATCTCCGCGACCTCCTCGGTCGGGACGATCACCTCGTGGATGTAGTCCTCCATGTTGAGGGAGGTGATCCGGTTCTCGAGGTTGGCCTTGACCCGGTTCTCCATGCCCGAGTAGGTGTGCACGACGAACCAGTCGCCGACCTTCTCGCGCAGGGCCGCGCGGAACTCCTCCAGCGGGTCCGCCGCGGGGGCGTCGACCGGGGTCTCGTCGACCTCGGCCTCGTTGACCTCGGCCTCGTTGACCTCGGCCTCGTCGGCCTCGGCCTCGTCGGTCTCACCGGCCTCGTCGGTCGCGTCGCTCTCGTCGGCGTCGACGTCCGCGGCGGTCTCCTCGGGAGACTCCTCGGGGGTCTCCTCGAGGGAGTCACCGGCGGGCGCGTCCGTCACGAGGTCGTCCACGACCTCTTCGGTCTCGCCGGCCAGGTTCTCCTGGGCCTCGTCGTACTGCTCCGACACGATTTCTCCGTAATGCTCGTCTTGTGGTGGTGAACGGGTGCTGCCCTGCTGCTACTTGCCGCCGGACTTGCTGTCGCCGAAGACGGCGAACACCGCCTTGCCGAACGCCAGGTCGAGGACCGACACCAGCGCGATCATGACGAGGACGAACACCATCACCACGAGGAAGTAGGTCACCAGCTGCTGCTGCGTGGGCCAGACGACCTTGCGCAGCTCGGCGACGACCTGGCGGTAGAACGTGACCGGGCTCGTGCGCTCGGACTTGGCCGAACGCGTCGAGGGGGTGTCCGTCACGGCTTCCTCTTCCTCTCATCGATTGCTTGTTCGCAGGGCACGAGGGACTTGAACCCCCAACCTTCGGTTTTGGAGACCGATGCTCTGCCAGTTGAGCTAGTGCCCTTCGGCAAGCCCCGGGCATGCAAAAGCATTGCCCGAAGACACCAAGCAAGGAGTCTACGGGGCCGCGGTGGGCAAAGTCGAACCGGGACCCTCCCGGCGGCGTCCGGAGTCGGAACCGCCTCGCGGACACGCCGGTGGCTCTGGAACGATGTGCCCCGTGAGCGAGTCGACGCAGCCCCTGTCCGAACGGTCCCCTGACGAGCTGGCCGCCTTCCTGGCCGCCCAGGAGGCGGCGTACGCCGACCTCAAGGCGCAGGGCCTCAAGCTCGACCTGACCCGGGGCAAGCCCGCGTCCAGCCAGCTCGACCTCTCCGACGCGCTCCTCGCCCTGCCGACCAGCGCCACCGACGCCCACGGCGTGGACACCCGCAACTACGGCGGGCTCGAGGGCATCCGCCAGCTGCGCGAGATGTTCGCCGAGCTGCTCGCGGTCGAGACCGAGCAGCTCGTCGCAGGCGGCAACTCCAGCCTGGTGATGATGCGCGAGGTGCTCACCGACCTCTGGCTCAAGGGCGGCGTCGACAGCGAGCGCCCCTGGGGCCAGGAGGAGAAGGTCACCTTCATCTGCCCGGTCCCCGGCTACGACCGGCACTTCACGCTGCTGGACTGGTTCGGCATCGACACCGTGACCGTGCCGATGAACGACGACGGCCCGGACGCCGAGGCGGTCGCCCGGCTGGCGGCCTCGGACCCGTCGATCAAGGGCATGTGGATCGTGCCGACGTACGCGAACCCGACCGGGTCCGTCTGCTCCCAGGAGGTCGCCGAGCGGCTCGCCTCGATGCCGACCGCGGCGCCGGACTTCAAGATCCTCTGGGACAACGCCTACGCGTTCCACCACCTGACCGCCGCGGAGGCCAAGAGCGCCGACATCCTGAGCCTCGCCTCGGCCGCGGGCAACCCGCACCGGCCGATCGTGTTCGCGTCGACCTCGAAGATCACCTACGCCGGCGCCGGCGTCGCGTTCCTGGCCGGGTCGGTCGAGACCGTGCAGTGGTACACCAGCCACCTCGGCAAGGGCGCGATCGGGCCGGACAAGCTCAACCAGCTGCGGCACGCGGAGTTCTTCGGCTCGGCCCAGGGCGTGCGCGACCACATGGTCAAGCACCGCGAGATCATCGCGCCGAAGTTCGCCGAGGTCGACCGGATCCTGACCGAGCGCCTCGGCGGCCTCGGCGTCGCCACCTGGACCAAGCCCACCGGCGGCTACTTCGTCAGCCTCGACGTCCTCGACGGGACCGCGGCGCGCGTGGTCGCCCTGGCCAAGGAGGCGGGCGTCGCGCTCACCCCGGCCGGCGCCTCCTTCCCGCGCGGCGAGGACCCCGACGACCGCAACATCCGGCTCGCGCCGACCTTCCCGTCGCCGGCCGACGTCACCGGCGCGATGGAAGCGGTCACGACCTGCGTGCTGCTGGCGGCGGCGGAGAAGCTGACCGCCTGACGTGGTGACACCCGGGTCCGACCGCAACCAGGACGAGCGCGAAGCGCGAGGGGTGGGGCTTGGGCGCAGGGAGCTCGCGACCTTGCCCAAGGCCCACCTGCACCTTCACTTCACGGGGTCGATGCGGCACGGCACGCTGCTCGAGCTCGCCGAGCGTGACGGGATCCACCTGCCGGACGCGCTGGTCGAGGACTGGCCGCCGCAGCTCTCCGCGGCGGACGAGAAGGGCTGGTTCCGCTTCCAGCGGCTCTACGACGTGGCCCGTTCGGTGCTGCGGACCGAGGACGACGTACGCCGGCTGGTCCGCGAGGCCGCCGAGGACGACCACCGCGACGGCGGGCGGTGGCTGGAGATCCAGGTCGACCCCTCCGGGTACGCCGCCCGCTTCGGCGGGATCACCGAGTTCACCGACCTGGTCCTGGACGCGGTGGCCGACGCCTCCGCCACGGTCGGCATCGGGATGGCGGTCGTGATCGCCGCCAACCGCACCCGGCACCCGCTCGACGCCCGCACGCTGGCCCGCCTGGCCGCCCAGTACGCCGACCGCGGCGTGGTCGGCTTCGGACTGTCCAACGACGAGCGCCGCGGCACCACCGCCGACTTCGCGCCGGCCTTCCGGATCGCCGAGCGCGCCGGTCTGCTGCTGGTGCCGCACGGCGGCGAGCTGCTCGGGCCGGACTCGGTCCGGGTCTGCGTCGACCAGCTGCACGCGGGCCGGCTCGGTCACGGGGTGCGCAGCGTCGAGGACCCGGCGCTGCTGGACCGGATCGTCGAGCAGGGGGTCGCGCTCGAGGTCTGCCCGGTCTCCAACGTCGCTCTCGGCGTCTACTCCGACCTGACCTCGGTGCCGCTTCCCGAGCTCCTCGCCGCCGGCGCCCAGGTCGCCCTCGGCGCGGACGACCCGCTGCTCTTCGGCTCCCAGCTGGCCGCGCAGTACGCGACCATGCGGGCGGCCCACGACCTCACCGACGAGCAGCTCGCCACCCTGGCGCGCTCCTCGATCACGGCCTCCCGCGCCGACGACGCGCGCAAGGCCGCACTGCTCGGCGAGGTGGACGCCTGGTTGGGCACAATGCCCTCATGAGCGACAACGTGCCCCCGCCCCCCGGTCCGCCCGCCGACGAGCCCGGCTTCTGGGAGCGCAAGGCCGCCGAGGACGCGGCCCGGAACCAGCCGCCGCAGCAGCCGGACCCGGCGCCGGAGTACCCGCAGGCGTACCCGCCGCCCGCGCCGTACGGCCAGCAGCAGTACCCGCCGCAGTACCAGTACCCCCAGCAGTACCCCCAGGGCTATCCCCAGGGCTACCCGCAGCAGTACCCCCAGGGCTACGCCCAGCCGTACTCCTACGGCGTCCAGGACCTGCCGCAGGCCACCACCGCCCTGGTGCTCGGGCTGATCGCCCTCGCCGGCGGCTTCATGTGCGGCCTGCCGCTCCTCGTCGGCCCGTTCGCCTGGGCGGCCGGCGTCCGAGCCCGGCGGGCGATCCGGCAGTCCGGCGGCGCCTACGGCGGCGACGGCAAGGCGACCGCGGGCATGGTGCTCGGCATCATCTCCACGGTGCTGCTGGTGCTCGGGCTGATCGCGATCGCGATCGTCGTCGTGGTGGCGCTCAACGACGCGAGCTCGTACGACGGGACGTCGAACGTCTGAGGCCCCTCAGAGCGCGCAGCCGATGAGCACCGGCTCGTTGACCAGGGTGATCCCGAACCGCTCCCGGACGCCGTCACGGACCTCGGCGGCCAGCGCCAGCAGGTCGGCCGAGGACGCGCCGCCGCGGTTGGTGAGCGCGAGCGTGTGCTTCCCCGACAGGGCCGCGCGGTCGTTGCCGTAGCCGCGCCCGAAGCCGGCCTGCTCGATCAGCCACGCCGCGCTGGTCTTGGCGGTCCCGTCCGGCTGGGGCCACGCGGGCGCCCCGTCCGGCACCAGGTCGGGCGCGACCACCGGGTTGGTGAAGAACGACCCCGCGCTCCAGGTGTCGTGGTCGGCCGCGTCGAGGACCATCCCCTTGCCGCGGCGCAGCGCGAGCACGGCCTCGCGGACGTCCCGTGCCGGTGCCCGGCCGCCCGGCTCGACACCGAGGCGGGCGGCCAGCTCGGCGTACTTCACCGGGGCGCCGACGTCCCCGAGCCGGAACTGGAAGACGACCTCGAGGACCACCCAGCGCTGCGGCTCCGACTTGAACCGGCTGCTCCGGTAGCCGAACCGGCAGTCCCGGTTGAAGAGGGTCCGGACGGCCCCGGCCTCGCGGTCCCAGCAGCGCACCGAGGCGATCGACTCGGCGACCTCCTGGCCGTAGGCGCCGACGTTCTGGATCGGGGTGGCCCCGACCAGGCCGGGGATGCCGGCCAGCGCCTCGGCGCCGATCCAGCCCTCCTCGACCGCGCGCTCGGCGAGCCCGTCCCAGGACTCCCCGGCGGCGACCCGGACCACCGCTCCCCCGCAGGCGTCGGCGTCGGCGCTGATCCCGGTGGTGCGGACCGCGACCACGCGACCGTCGAAGCCGGCGTCGTCGACGAGCAGGTTGCTGCCGCCGCCGACGACGAGCACGGGCGTGCCGTCCGCGTCGGCCGCGCGGACCGCGTCGACCAGGTCGGTCTCGGTGCCGGCGGTGACGAACTCGGCCGCCGGGCCGCCGACGCGCAGGGTGGTGTGGTCGGCCAGGCGGACTCCCGTGAGCAGGTCAGGCACGCAGCACCGCTCGCGGGTTGCCGAGCACCTTGTCGTCGCCACAGGTGACGGTGAGGGCGACGGTCTCGACGCCGTCGCGCACCTCGGCCACGCCGGCGACGGTCACCTCGGTGCCCTCGTCCCCGGCGGGGACGACGACCGGCTTGGTGAACTTGGCGCCGAGCTCGGCGATCCTGCCCGGCTCGCCCGTCCACTCGTCGACGTACCGGGCGGCCAGCGCGAGGGTGTACATGCCGTGCGCGATCACGCCGGGCAGCCCGACGGCGGTGGCGACGGCCTCGTCCTGGTGGATCGGGTTCTGGTCGCCGCTGGCGGCGGCGTACGCGACCAGGTCGGCGCGGGTGACGCGGTAGGTGCGCGGCTCCAGGGTGGTCTTCTGCTCGGCCATCAGGCACCGGCCTTGTGGACGAGGGTGGCCTTCGCGGTGCACACCAGGGCGCCGCCGGCGTCGGTGATCGCGCTGCTCGTCGCGATGATGTCGGCGCCGCCGATCTGGCGCAGCGAGTCGACGGTCAGCTCGGCGCTCAGCCGGTCGCCGGCGACGACCGGCCGGGCGTGCGCGAACCGCTGCTCGCCGTGGACCACGTGGTGCAGCTCGATGCCGACGCTCGGGTCGACCATCAGCTCCTGCATCGCCGCGAACGCCACCACGATCGGGTACGTCGCGGGCGCCGGGCCACCGGCCGTGTACGGCGTACCGGTGGCGGCCGCGAAGGCGGCGAGCCCGTCCTCGGTCACGTCCAGCGGGGCCGTCGGGGGGAAGGTCCGTCCCACCAGGGACTCGTCAACAGGCACGAGTCGAGGTTACCGAGTGCCCGAGTTTGCTCGAGGCCGAGTGGCCGAGAACTCGTTGAGGAGCGAAGCGACGATCACGAGTCGAGGTTACCGAGTGCCCGAGCTTGCTCGAGTCGAGGTTACCGAGTGCCCGAGCTTGCTCGAGGCCGAGTGGCCGAGAACTCGTTGAGGAGCGAAGCGACGATCACGAGTCGAGGTTACCGAGTGCCCGAGCTTGCTCGAGGCCGCGGTCCGGAAAGCAGCAGGAGCGGCACCCCGTGCGGGGCGCCGCTCCTGCGGAAACTCTGGTGACCGAACCTCAGCGGGTCTCGCGGTGGTCGGTGTGGGTCCGGCAACGCGGGCAGAACTTCTTGAGCTCCATCCGGTCAGGATCGTTGCGGCGGTTCTTCTTGGTGATGTAGTTGCGTTCCTTGCAGTCCACGCAAGCCAAGGTGATCTTGGGGCGGATGTCGGAGCTCTTGCTGGCCACGGTGTGCCTTCTTCCCTTGCTTAAACCTGGTGCTGCGGATGCCGGTAGCGGGGGCGGGGCTCGATCCCGCGACCTCACGATTATGAGTCGTGCGCTCTAACCAGCTGAGCTACCCCGCCTCGGGAAACGAACCGCGTACCGCGGTCATTCCCAGAGCCCCTTTACGGAATCGAACCGTAGACCTTCTCCTTACCATGGAGACGCTCTGCCGACTGAGCTAAAGGGGCCTGCCTCTTCGACCTGGTTCGTACCAGCGCTTCAAGGCCGACAGGAAGAATACACACGCACCGGGCCACTTGCGAAATCGGGGCCCGGGGCGGGTAGGTGACCTGCGACTCTCCCCGGACCGTGGTCCCGTTCAGTCGGTGATCCGGGCGAACGGCCGGGCTTCCTCCAGCTCGTAGGCGAGCTCCAGGAGGCGGGCCTCCTGGCCGGCTCCGGCGGCGATCTGCACCCCGATCGGCATGCCGTTGCTGCCCGTTCCCAGCGGCAGCGAGATGCCCGGGTCGCCGGTCGCGTTCTGCAGCGGCGTGAAGCTCGCCAGCTGGATCAGCCGGTCGATCACGACCTCGTAGGGCTGCGACGGGTCGAGCCAGCCGAGCTCCGGGGTCGGCTTCGCCAGCACCGGCGTGAGGACGGCGTCGTAGTTGCGGAAGAACCTGGCCGAGACGTGCTTCGACGCGCCCAGCCGGCCGAGGGTGAGCGGCAGCTTCCAGGACCGCCGCAGGCCGTGCTTGGCCAGGCCTTTGCTGAGGTTGTCCGTGAGTCCCCGGTCGAAGTCCGGGCCGAGCGAGCGCTTGCCGGTGGCGAGCATGAAGCTGGCCAGCAGGCTCCAGTAGGCGAGGAAGTCGTCGAGGAAGAAGTCCGGCACCGGGACGTCGATCTCCTCGACGTGGTGGCCGAGAGCCTCGAGCTGCTTGGCGGTCGCACGGACCGCGTCGGCGACCTCGGGGTCGGTCTTCAGGTCACCGATCGAGTCGATGACGAAGGCGATCCGGAGCCGCTCGGTTCCCGGCCCGCGGACGTCCCCGACCGGCGGCAGCGCGAGCACACGGTGCTGGCGCTCGATCTCGCGGAGGAAGGCGGCGGTGTCGCGGACCGAGCGGGTGACCACGCCGTCGGCGACGATCCGGACCGGCATCTCCCGGATCAGCTTGTCCTGCGGGACCCGGCCGCGGGTCGGCTTGAGGCCGACCAGGCCGTTGCACCCGGCCGGGATCCGGATCGAGCCACCGCCGTCGTTGGCGTGCGCGAGCGGGACCGCCCCGCTGGCCACGAACGCGGCGGCGCCGGCCGACGACGCACCCGAGGAGTAGCCGGTGTTCCACGGGTTGCGGACCGGGTCCGCGTTCCAGAACTCGGCACTGGCACTGAACCCGAACTCGGAGAGCTGGGACTTGCCGAGGCTGATCAGGCCCTGGGCGTGGAAGGCCCGGGCGAAGTCGCCGTCGACGGCGGCCCGCGGCCCGGTGTACGCCGAGCAGCCCTGCTGGGTGGGCAGGCCGGCGACGTCGGAGTTGTCCTTGACCAGCGACGGCACCCCGGCGAAGAACCCGGTGCGGGCCGGTCCGGCCGCGCGCTCGCGGGCCCGCTCGAAGTCCGCGCAGGCGAGCCCGTTGAGCTCGGGGTTCACCGCCTCGATGCGGGCGATCGCGGCGTCGACGGCCTCGGTGGCGGAGACTCGTCCGGCGCGGATCTCCTCGGCCAGACCGACCGCGTCGTGGTCGGCGAGGGCGTCGTCACGGAAGGCGTGCACGCGTGCGGATTTCACGGGAGGGGTCTTCGTCATGGCGGCAACCTAGCCCGCGGCGACCGGCGCGGGAATCCTTCTGGGGTCGGATCCCGCCCGGCCCGGCCGCGTCAGACGACGAGGACGAGCAGCGGCACCAGCACGCTGGTGACGAGCGCGCTGAGCGCCATCGCGAGTGCGCTGAACGCGCCCTCGGTCCGGCTCTCGTGCAGGGCGCGCGCGGTGCTGATCCCGTGTCCGACGGTGCCCATCGCGACGCCGCGGGCACGCAGGTCGGTGACGCCGAGCCGGTCGAGCAGCCACGGCCCGACGAGGGCACCGGTGATCCCGGCCAGGATGGTGAGCACCGCGGTCAGTGCGGGGATCCCGCCGATCTCGGTCGAGAGCGCCAGCGAGACCGGCGTGGTCGCCGCCTTCGGAGCCATCGTCAGCTGGAGCTCGCGGCTGCCCCCGGCGAGCTCGGTCGCCCAGATCGCCGCGAACACCGAGACCAGCGCGCCGCTGAGCACGCCGGCGAAGATCGGCAGTGCGGCGCGGCGTACGAGGTGCCACTCCTGGTGCAGCGGGAGGGCGAGCGCCACCGTGGCCGGCCCGAGCCAGAACAGGATGTAGCGGCCACCGGCCAGGTACTGGTCGTAGTCGACGTCGAGGACGAGCAGCACGGTCGAGACCAGCACGATCGCCACCACGACGGGCTGGAAGAGCGGGTGCCCGGTACGTCGGTGCGCCCACCGCCCCACTCCGTACGCCGCCAGGGTGAGCGTCACGCCGAAGAGCGGCGAGGAGACCAGCCAGTCCCAGGTCTCCTGCCCGTGGAGGCTCATCGCCCGCTCCGGTGGGTGAGCCGCAGCAGCAGCGCGACCACCAGCGCGGTGACCGTGAAGCCGACCAGCCAGGAGACCCAGAGGCCGGCCGCGAGCGGGAGAGCCTGGTCGCGGAGGGTGTCGAGGTAGACCACGATGCCGACGCCGACGGGCACGAACAGGAGCTGGAGGTGCCGGAGCAGGAAGGCCGGCGCCTGCACGACCGACGCGTTCTCCGCGGGGCGGAGCCGCTGCAGGACGAGGAAGAAGAGCGCCATCCCGACGACCGGCCCGGGGATGTCGACCCCGGTCAGCCGGACCGCGACCTCGCCGACGACCTGGAGGCCCAGCAGGGCGACGATTCCGCGAAGCACGGGAGAAGGATGCCACCCGCCCCGGGGTACTTGTTGCGAACTGTTTGCAATAGAGTCGGGCCATGCACGTGCCCGACGGCTTCCTCGACGCCCCGACCTCGGTCGCGACCGGCGCCGTCGCCGTCGTCGGGGTCGGCCTCGCCCTCCGCGGCGCCCGTCGCGAGCTGGACGACCGGACCGCCCCGCTGGCCGGGCTGGTCGCGGCGTTCGTGTTCGCGACCCAGATGATCAACTTCCCCGTCGGCGCCGGCACCAGCGGCCACCTCCTCGGCGGCGCGCTGGCCGCGGTGCTCGTCGGACCGTGGACCGCGGTGCTCTGCCTGAGCACGGTGCTCGGAGTCCAGTGCCTGCTCTTCGCCGACGGCGGCATCACCGCGATCGGCACGAACATCACCCTGATGGGGCTGGTCGGCGTCGGCACCGGCTGGCTGGTGTTCTGCATCGCCCGCCGGCTGCTCCCCCGGAAGCTCGCCCTGGTCCCGGTCGCCGCCGCGCTCGGCGCCCTCGTCTCGGTCCCGACGGCCGCGCTCGCCTTCACGCTGCTCTACGCGGTCGGCGGCGAGGCCCCGATCCCGCTCGACACCCTGGCCACGGCGATGATCGGCTGGCACACCCTGATCGGTATCGGCGAGGCCCTGATCACCTTCGTCGTGGCCAGCGCCGTGATCGCCGTACGGCCGGATCTGGTGCACGGCGCCCGGCCGCTGCTGGAGGCGCGCGAGCTGGAGATCCGGACCGTGGAGGCGGACGCATGAGCGCCACGTCGACCCGCCGGGTCTCGACCCGCACCCTCGTCATCGCCGGGCTGCTCGTCGCGGTCGTGATCGCGGGGTTCGTCAGCCACTACGCGTCCAGCCACCCCGACGGACTGATGTACGTCGCCGGCGAGAAGGGCTTCGCGAAGACCGAGTCCCGGCACGGCACCGCCGACGGCCCGATGGCCGGCTACGCGACCCAGGGCGTCCACGACGACCGGCTCTCCGGAGGCATCGCCGGCGTCACCGGCGTGGTCGTCGTCCTGCTGCTCGCCGGCGGCCTGGCCTTCGTCCTACGCCGCCGCGGCACCGACCCGTCCTGAACCGGGGACGGACACGAGCATGGGTGGCGCGCACGGGCACAAGCTGCACTTCCACGGGCACTCCCCGGTCCACCGCGCGCCGGCGCACCTGAAGATCCTCGCGCTGCTCACGTTCATGGTCGTGGTGGTGGCCACCCCGGCGACCTGGTACCCGGCGTTCGCCGTCTACCTCGGCCTGCTGCTCGTGGTCGTCGTGGTGTCGCGGGTCCCGTTCGGCTACCTGCTCCCCCGGATGGTGATCGAGCTCCCGTTCGTGGTCTTCGCGGTCCTGATGCCGTTCCTCGCCACCGGGCCGCAGACCGAGGTCCTCGGCCTCACGGTCAGCCAGCACGGCCTGGACGCCGCGATCTCGCTGTTGATGAAGGGCACCCTCGGCGTGCTGGCCAGCCTGACCCTGGCGGCCACCACCGAGCCGCACGAGCTGCTGGCCGGCCTGACCCGGCTGCGGCTGCCGCACCAGCTGGTGCAGATCATGTCGTTCATGATCCGCTACCTCGACGTCGTCACCGACGAGCTGCGCCGGATGCGGGTCGCCCGGGATTCGCGCGGCTTCCGGGCCAGCTCGCCGCGGCACTGGGGCGTCCTGGGCCGAGCCGCCTCGGCGCTGTTCATCCGCTCCTACGAGCGCGGCGAGCGCGTCCACCTGGCGATGCTGTCGCGCGGCTACGACCCGAACGACCAGGGAGCCACGCGATGAGCACGCCGGTCCTCGACGTCCGCGGGCTCGCCTACGCCTACCCGGACGGGCACCAGGCGCTCTTCGGCGTCGACCTGCACGTGCACCGGGGCGAGCGGGTGGCGCTGCTCGGCCCGAACGGCGCCGGCAAGACCACGCTGGTGCTGCACCTCAACGGGATCCTCGCCGCGGGCGCCGGAAGCGTGGCCGTCTCCGGCCTGCCGGTGACGAGGAAGAACCTCCGCGAGATCCGGCGCCGGGTCGGCATCGTCTTCCAGGATCCGGACGACCAGCTTTTCTCCGCGACGGTCCGCGACGACGTGGCCTTCGGCCCGCACAACCTCGGGCTCCGCGGCGCCGAGCTCGACGCCCGGGTCCGCTCCGCGCTGGAGAAGGTCGGCATGGCCGGGTACGCCGACCGGCCACCGCACCACCTGTCGTTCGGCCAGCGCCGCCGCGTCGCCGTCGCCACCGTGCTCGCGATGGAGCCCGAGATCCTGGTCCTCGACGAGCCGTCCTCGAACCTGGACCCGGCGTCGCGCCGCGAGCTCGCGGACATCCTGCGCTCCCTGGACGTCACCGTCCTGATGGTCACCCACGACCTGCCCTACGCGCTCGAGCTCTGCCCGCGCTCGGTGGTGCTCTCCGACGGCGTGATCGTCGCCGACGGGGAGACCAGGGCGCTCCTCACCGACGAGGACCTGATGCGCGCGCACCGGCTGGAGCTTCCCTATGCCCTGGATCCGAGTCTGCTCAGCGACCCGCGGACGGTGCCGGCGCCGCCGGTCACCTCCGGCTCGGCCTAGCCGGGGAACCGACCCGAGATCCCGCGGAGGTGGCAGCCGACCAGGTGCGTGTCGACGTACCCGACGGCCTCCATCAGCGCGAACATCGTGGTCGGGCCGACGAACCCGAAGCCCCTCTTCTTGAGGGCTTTCGAGAGCGCCAGCGACTCCGCCGAGGTGGTCGGCAGCTCGCCGGCGGTCCGCGGTCGCGGCGTGGCGTCCGGGACGAACTGCTCGACGAAGCCGACCAGGCCGCCGTCGGTGCGCAGGTCGACCGCGGCCCGGGCGTTCTTCCGGACCGACTCGACCTTGGCACGGTTGCGGACGATGCCGGCGTCGGCGAGCGCGGCCTCCAGGTCGGCGTCGGTGAGGGCGGCGCAGGCGTCGACGTCGAAGTCCGCGAACACCCGGCGGTAGCCGGCGCGCTTGTTGAGGATGGTCAGCCAGGAGAGCCCGGCCTGGGCGCCCTCCAGGCAGAGCCGCTCGAAGAGCGCACTCTCGCCGACGACGGGTCTCCCCCACTCCTGGTCGTGGTAGTCGCGCAGCACCGGCACGCTGCTCCCCCAGGGACAGCGGGCGATGCCGTCGTCCCCGGTGACCGCCCCGCTCATCGCCAGCGCCTCATCCGACCAGCCTCATCCGCGCCGCACCATGCGGGCGTTGGGCAGCACCGGCGCCGGCAGCGGCGGCAGCGGGTCGTCGGCCGGCAGCGAGAACCGGTCGTCCTCGCCGGTCTCGAGCAAGCGCTGCCACTGGGCCCGGTAGCCGGCGACCTCGTCGTGCTCGCGGCCGATGAAGTTCCACCACATCACGATCTGCTCGCCGAACGGGGTGCCGCCGAGGAGGAGCAGCAGCACGTCCTCGGTCGCCTCCAGCTCGATCGCACCGGCACCGGCCGGCAGGTAGGCGAGCTCGTGCGGCGAGAGCGGCTTGCCCTCGACGAGCAGGCCGCCGGAGTCGAGCAGCACGCCGTGCTCGAACGCCGGGTCGACCGCGACGCTCAGGCTGGTGCCCGCGCGCAGCCGGATCTCGGCGCCGAGCAGCGGGCTGTAGGTGCGCACCGGCGAGGTGCTGCCCAGCAGCGAACCGAGGAAGACCCGCGCCTCCCACCCCGGGCCGTCGACCGGTTCGGGCGCGTAGTGCTCGAAGTCCGGGTCGACCTGGCGGTCACCGTCGGGCAGGGCCAGCCAGAGCTGGGCACCGTGCAGCAGCGTCGTACCGGGCGTGGAGTACTCCGAATGGCTGATGCCGCGACCGGCGGTCATCAGGTTCACCTCGCCCGGCCGCACCCTCGCGTGGTGGCCGGCCGAGTCCCGGTGCTCGATCTCGCCGGTGAACAGCCAGCTCACCGTCTGCAGCCCCGTGTGCGGGTGCGGCGGCACGACCATGCCGCCCTCACGCTCCACCGGGTCCGGCCCGTAGTGGTCGACGAAGCACCACGCACCGATCAGGGTGCGCTGCCGCTGAGGCAGCGTCCGACGCACGGTCATCGCGCGAACGCCGCCCAGCGGTACGTCGCGCGGGGTCAGCAGCTCCATGTCCCCGGCCATGGGTCCAGCCTGCCACGCCCGTCCGACAGCGGACCTACCGCTGCGAACAGTGCGTGACGCCGGATCCAGGACCGGGTCCGGGAAGGGTCAGCGACCCCGGCGACCGCCACCGCTGAACGACGCGGCGCTGTGTCCGCCGCTGGACCCGCCCGAGCGCGGCGAGGTCGCCGACGAGGCGCCGTTCGGGCGCCGGCGCGAACGCCCCGAGCCCGACTTCGCAGCGCCCTGACCGCCCTGTCCGCCCTGACCGCCCTGGCCCCCCTTGCCACCCTGGCGGCTACGGGCCTGACCGCCGCCGCCCTGGCCGCCGGAGCGACGGCGCCGACCGCCGCCACCACCGCCGTTGCCGTTGCCGCCACCCGACGAGGTCGCGGCCGGCGCGAAGCCGCCCTCGACCAGCACCCGCTCGCCGGGGGCGAGCGCGCGCAGGATCTCGTGGTTCGGGCCGCTGACCTTGGTGGTCGTCGGGGAGATGCCGGCCGCCCGGGTCAGCGCGCGGACGTCGCGCACCTCCTGGTCGGTCATCAGCGTGATGACGGTGCCCGCGGCACCGGCCCGCGCGGTGCGCCCGGAGCGGTGCAGGTAGGCCTTGTGCTCGGCCGGCGGGTCCGCGTGCACGACCAGCGCCACGTCGTCCACGTGGATGCCGCGCGCCGCGATGTCGGTCGCGACCAGCGTCGTGGCGGCACCGGTGTGGAACGCCTCCATGTTGCGGGTGCGCGCGTTCTGGCCGAGGTTGCCGTGCAGGTCGACGGTCGGCACGCCGCTGCTGTTGAGCTGGCGGGCGAGCGCCTTGGCGCGGTGCTTGGTGCGGGTGAAGATCACGGTGCGGCCCGGCGCGCTGGCCAGGTCGACCAGCACCGACACCTTGTGGTGGTGCTCCACGTGCAGGACGTGGTGGTCCATCGCGGCGACCGGCGACTGCGCCGAGTCGGCCTCGTGGGTGACCGGGTTCCTCATGAACCGCTTCACCAGGACGTTGACGCCAGCGTCGAGCGTGGCGGAGAACAGCATCCGCTGGCTGTCGGCGGGAGTGCGGTCCAGCAGCCGTCGGACGGCCGGGAGGAAGCCGAGGTCGGCCATGTGGTCGGCCTCGTCGAGCACGGTGATCTCGATGTCGTCGAGCGAGCAGGCGCCCTGGCCGATCAGGTCCTCGAGGCGTCCCGGGCAGGCCAGGACGATGTCGACACCGGCGGCGAGCGCCTGCACCTGCGGGTTCTGGCCGACACCGCCGAAGACGGTCCGGGTCTTGAGGCCGGCGACCGCGGCGAGCGGGGCCAGCGACTCCTCGATCTGGGTGACCAGCTCGCGGGTCGGGGCCAGGATGAGCGCGCGCGGGCGCTTCGGCGTACGGCGGCGGCCGGAGGCGGCCAGCCGGGCGACGACGGGCAGCAGGAAGGCGTAGGTCTTGCCCGAGCCGGTGCGACCGCGGCCGAGGACGTCACGTCCGGCGAGCGAGTCGGGCAGCGTGGCCGCCTGGATCGGGGTGGGGGCGGTGATGCCGCGGGCGTCGAGGATCTCGACGAGGTTCGCGGGCACACCGAGGTCGGGGAAAGTCTGTGCAGACAAGGGGAATCGCTATCTCATGTGGTGTCTCACCACGGCCGCGACCCGGAAGATCTCCGGGGAGTCGCGTTGGTCTTTCGCCGGCGCGGAGCCCTCGCAGGCTGCTGACACGCCATCAGGACCGAGGTAAGACTGGGCGATCCTTGTGACCACAGGCTACCGGTCGGAGGGCCAGAACGAAGAATCGTGTTGGCCCCGGACCGTGTGACCTGCGACTCTCGCCGGGTGCCGGACCCGACCTACGACGACCTCGTCACCGCCCTCCGCGGCGCCGGCTGCGTGTACGCCGAGGAGGAGGCCGAGGTGCTGCGGACGGCGGCGGCCGAGGGACGCGACCTGACCGGGATGCTCGCGCGGCGCGTCGCCGGCGAGCCCCTGGAGTGGGTCGTCGGGCGGGCCGAGTTCCGTACCGAGGACGGCGACGGCGTCACCGTGCTGGTGCGTCCCGGCGTCTTCGTCCCCCGGCCGCGGACGATCGAGCTCGCCCTGGTCGCCGAGGAGTTCCTGCCGGCCGGCGGCGTGCTGGTCGACCTGTGCTGCGGCAGCGGCGCGATCGCCGCGTTCCTGCTCCACCGGGTCCCGGGGATCCGCGTCCTCGCGGCCGACGTCGACCCGGTCGCGGCGGCGTGCGCGGCCGAGAACCTCCCGCCCGGAGCCGTGTACTGCGGCGACCTGTTCGACCCCCTGCCCGAGGACCTGCGCGGCACCGTCGACGTGCTCGTCGCGAACACGCCGTACGTGCCGAGCGACGTGGTGCCGCTGATGCCGCCCGAGGCCCGCGACCACGAGCCGCTGCACACCCTGGACGGCGGTCCCGACGGCCTCGCCCTGCTCCGCCGGATCAGCGCCGCGGCGGCGGGCTGGCTGCGGCCCGGGGGCGTCCTGCTGATCGAGATCAACGAGTCCCAGTACGACGCCGCCCGGGACGCCTTCGAGGCCGGTGGCCTGCTGACGACCGCCCGGATCGACCCGGACGGGACGTCGGTCGTCGTCGGCCAGCGGGTGTCTGCGGAGGGCCGGTAGCCGCCGGAGGACGTTCCTCCAGGTTCTTACAAGGTCGCGTCGACGATGCTCGTCCCCAGGAGCAAGGGGGCACCAGCATGCGCACACAGTCGGGACTGCTCGGGAGCGCCTTGGCCGGGCTCGGGATCGTCCTCGTCGCGGGATGCGGCGGGGCGGGCGCGGGGGCGGGCGCGGACGACGCGGCGGGGGTACGCGCGTCCGCGACCGCTCCGGCGACCCGGGTTCCGGCGGCGGTGACCGCCGACACCCGGGCCTGCGCGCAGGTCAGGGCCGTGCTGGCGCACATCGCGGCGGACACGGCGGGGATGCTGACCACCAGCCCGTACGACGCCACCATCTCCAAGCGTCTCTCCCAGCAGTCGGTGGTCCTCGGCCAGCAGGGCGCCCGGGCTGCGGACCCGAAGATCCGGACCGCCGCCCACGACACCGCCCAGGCGTTCTCCGGCGTCGCCACGGCGATGCGGACCAAGAAGAAGGCCCGGCTCGACCGTGCGGTGCAGAAGTCCCGGGACGCCTACCGGGGCCTGAAGAGCGCCTGCTCATTCGGCGCCGACGGCTGAGGCGCCCGCGACCAGGACCGTCGTCACCCGAGACGGGTGAGGCCCGGACACCGCCGGAGGGGCACAGTCGGGAGGGAGGCGACGACGATCCAGGGGTGACGAGAGATGAGCGGTGACGGCACCAGGTCGATGACGTTCCAGGCGCAACCGCCGGACACCTTCGCCGCGCTCCAGGAAGCCGCCCGGCGTACCGGGATGCGCTACCTGTCCGGCGACCCGGCCACGGGGATCGCGATGTTCTCGGCCGGCTTCACGGTGATGAGCTTCGGGGAGAAGGTCACCACACGGGTCCGGGAGGTCGCGCCGGGGACGGTGGAGGTGACGTTCTCCTCCGACCCGAAGTTCGGGATCGTCGGGACGTGGGGCCGCAAGGGCACCAGCCTGGACCGGCTCGCGACCGCGCTGAGCCAGATCCTGCCGCCGGCACCCTAGGGCAGCGCGTCGGCGTACCGGCGGGCGAGCGCGCGGACGTGCTCGACCAGCGCGGGCGGCTCGCTGACGTGGAAGCCGGTGCCGAGCATCGAGATCCAGACCGCGACGACCTCCAGGCTGTCGCCACCCGTGACGAGGACGCTGCCGCCGTCCGGGTGCGCCTCGACGGTTCCGACCGCCGGGTTGATCCGGGCCACCACCTGGTCGGGTTCCGCGTCCACCCGGATCCGGGCGTGCACGGCCCAGCCGGTGCGGGCGACCTCGCGCACGACGAACTCGGTGAGGTCGCCGGGGAACGCGACCGGCGAGAACCGTCGCCCGCCGGGCGTGCGGAGCCGCAGCCAGTCGACCCGGTACGGCGCCCAGGAGTCGTCGCGCGGGTCCCGCGCCAGCAGGTACCACCGCCGCTGCCAGGCGACCAGCCGGTACGGCTCGAGCTCGCGCGGTTCGTCGCGGTAGTCGCAGCGGATGCCCTCGTGGTCGCGGATGGCGATCGAGAGGGCGTCGAGGACGGCCGCGTCGACCTCCGGGTCCTCGACGTTGCTGGAGGTGTTGACCGGCCCCGCGGTGGTGGCCCGGGTCACCGCGTTGAGCTTGCGGCGCAGCCGGTCGGGCAGCACCTGCTCGAGCTTCGCCAGCGCCCGCGCACTGGTCTCCTCGACGCCGGCGACGCCGGTCGCGGCACGCAGCCCGACCGCGACCGCGACGGCTTCCTCGTCGTCGAGGAGCAGCGGCGGCAGCTTCGCGCCGACGCCGAGGCGGTAACGCCCGCCGGGTCCGCGCACCGCGTCGACCGGGTAGCCGAGCTCGCGGAGCCGGGCGACGTCGTTGCGGACGGTCCGGTCGGTGACACCGAGCCGGGCCGCGAGATCGGCCCCGGACCAGTCGGACCGGCTCTGCAGGAGCGACAGCAGCGCCAACGTGCGGGTGGCGGTCTGGCCCACGAGAATCCTCGCTTCCGGCGGAAATACCGGAATCATATCTTCCGGATTGACTCCTAACGTCGTGGTCATGAGGTCGAACCCCAGCCACCGCGAGGAGAACGTCATGACCACCACCGGCACCCGAACCACCGGCACCCGCACCGCCGACGCCACGATCCGCCCCTTCACCGTCGCCCTCCCCCAGGCCGACCTGGACGACCTGCACCGCCGCCTGGAGACCACCCGGTTCGCCCCGGCCGCACCCGGCGACTCCTGGGACTACGGCACGCCGACCGCGTACCTGCGCGACATGGTCGAGCGCTGGAAGCGCTTCGACTGGCGCGACGTCGAGACCCGGATCAACGCGTACCCGAACTTCCTGACCGAGATCGACGGCCAGACGATCCACTTCGTCCACGTCCGGTCGGCCGTCCCGGGCGCGCGTGCCCTGCTGCTCGCGCACACCTACCCGGGATCCTTCCTGGAGTTCCTGCCGCTGGTCGAGGCGCTCACCGACCCGGAGAGCCACGGCGGCCGGGCCGAGGACGCGTTCGACGTGGTCATCCCGTCGATGCCCGGCTTCGGCTTCTCCACGCCCGTCGTCGACGGCGGCTGGACGATGACCCGGGCCGCCCGCGCCTACGACGCGCTGATGCGCCGGCTCGGCTACACGTCGTACGGGGTGCACGGCTCGGACGGCGGCGCGATGGTCGGACGCGAGCTCGCGGTCCTCGACCCGGACGGATTCCTGGGCGCGCACGTGCTGCAGCTGTTCTCGTTCCCCTCCGGCGACCCGGCCGAGATGGCGGACTTCGGCCCGAAGGAGTACGCCGCCCTGGAGCACCTGCAGTGGTTCCAGTCCGTCGGCGGCTACAACGCGATGAACGCCGCGCGCCCGCAGACGATCGCCGCCGGCCTCGCCGACTCACCCGTCGGGCAGCTCGCCTACTCCGAGCTGTTCGAGAGCTTCGGCAACGGCACCTCGCTGGTCACGCCGGAGCAGGTGCTGGAGCAGGTGAGCCTGTACTGGCTGACGAACACCGCGGCCGGCTCGGTCCGCTACCACTACGAGGAGGCACGGGCGCAGCGCGAGCCGGTCGTGAGCACCGGCCGCCTCGGGGTCGCCGTCTTCCGCGACGACTTCCAGACGATCCGGCCGCTGGCCGAGCGGGACAACGCCAACATCCAGCACTGGTCGGAGTTCGACCGGGGCGGGCACTTCGCGGTGCTGGAGAACCCGGACGCGATCGTCGGGGACCTGCGGACCTTCTTCGACGGGCGCTGACCACGGGGGGTCCCCGCGTGGCCGGGGTCACGTTTCGTGGCCCCGGCTCCCGGGTAACCGGGGAGGCACCATGACCACCACCCGGACCACCCTGCTCCAGGGGCGCTACCAGCTCGGCGAGCTCCTCGGGCACGGCGGCATGGGAGACGTCCACCGCGCGCGCGACCTGGTCCTCGACCGCGAGGTCGCGGTGAAGGTGCTCCGCAACAGCGCCGACCCCGCTCTCCGGGCACGGTTCGAGGGCGAGGCGAAGACCCTCGCGCAGCTCCGGCACCCGCACGTCGTCGCGCTCCTCGACGCCGGGCTGCAGGACGAGGTGCCGCACCTCGTCATGGACCTCGTCGAGGGCAGCACGCTGAGCGCCGTCCTCGCGGGCGGCCCGCTCACCGCCGACCGGGCCCGACGGATCGGCCGGGAGATCGCGGGCGCGCTCGCGTATGCGCACGCGGCCGGCGTCGTGCACCGCGACGTCAAGCCGAGCAACATCCTGCTCGACACCGCCGACCACGCGTACCTCACCGACTTCGGCATCGCCCGCCTCGTCGAGGCCGTCGAGCACCACACCCGCACCGACGAGCTCGTCGGCTCGCCGGCGTACCTGGCACCCGAGCAGGTCGACGGCAGCGCCGGGGTCACCCCGGCCACCGACGTGTACAGCCTGGGGCTGGTGCTGCTCGAGAGCCTGACCGGCCGCCGGGCCTACACCGGGACGGCCGTCGAGACCGCGATCGCCCGGCTGAGCACGCCACCGCTGATCCCCACCTCGCTGGGCGCCGGGCTCGGGAACCTCCTGGAGCGGATGACCCGGCGCGAACCCACCGACCGGCCGACGGCCGCGGAGGTCGTCTCCGCGCTCGACCCCGACCGCAGGGCGGGCGCCACCGATGTCGTCACGATCACCGGACCGCTCCACCTGCCACCGCTGGAGCCGGCCGGCACCACCGCCGTGCTCCCCCCGGCCGCCATGGTCCCCCCGGCCGAGGCGGCCACGCCCGGACGCCGCCGCCGGCGCGCCTGGTACGCCGCCGGCGCGGCGACGGC
>NZ_JBFRDX010000006.1:0-185867 GCF_052114005.1 Marmoricola sp. RAF53
GCCTTCGGCGCCGAGGTCAGCCTTCGGCGCCGAGGTCACCGTCGTCGGTGGCAAGGTCACCGCGGTCGCCGACGGCGTCGGCAACGCGGCCATCCCGACCAACGGCTACGTCCTCTCCGGCCACGGCACCAGCCGCGACTGGCTCAAGGCCAACGCCAAGGTCGGCAGCACCGTGACGGTCACCGGCAGCACCGTCACCGCCGGCTGACACCCGACGACCGGCACCAGACTCCTGGCCCGGTCCGCGCAAGTGCCGTGCGGACCGGGCCGGGGACCGAGCGCCCGGCGCTCAGGAAGACCCGATGCTCCGTGGGGGGGCATCGGGTCTTTCGCACCTCCCGCAGCCCGACGGCTGTGGACGACCGCCCACGGGCCAGAACCAGCCGCAGCATGCTGGGACGATGACCGATCCCGAACCGCCTCCTGCGATCGCCGCCGGCCTGCGCGCGGCGCTCTGCGACTTCATCGACGCCGCCGGTGCTCGGCGGGTGCTGCCGACGATCTTCCACGTCGGCCGACCCGGCAGCCGCCCCGGGAGACACCGGCTGGCCGTTCCCGACGAACCCGGCCTGGGACCCGGTCTCGGACCCGGTCTCCGACCCGGTCTCCGGGCCGACCTGGTCGAGCGAGCCCTCGACGGCCTCGACGTCGCGGACCCGTGCGCCTGGGTCACCCGCTCCGGGCCGCTCGCCCCGACCGACCACGACTTCGCCTGGTTCGCCGCCAGCAGGGAGGCCTTCGCGCGGCACGGCCTCGACCTGCCCGGCTTCTTCGTGATCACCCGGGCCGGCTGGCTCAACCTGATGACCGAGCACGCCCTGCCGCACACCGAGGTGCGCCGCCGACGGCGCCGGCGCGCCTGACCCGCCCGCGGAACCGGCCGGCTACCAGGTGTGCACCGGGTCGTTGCTGTGCATCCGCTCCCGGTAGTCCAGCAGCGTCCGCCGCAGCGCCTCCGCCCGGCTCTCCCCCGCGGCCTCGTGCTCGTGGACCCGGTCGCGGTACCAGGTCGCCCCGTTGCGGCCCAGCGTGCAGCGCGCCTCGATGATCGCGAGCAGCCGCTCGGCCTCGTCGGGATCCACCCCCCAGCGGTCGAGGCCCTCCCGGGCCAGCGGGAGCAGCCGGCGCAGGGTCAGCTCGGCGGCGGAGACCTGACCGATCCCGGGCCAGTAGATCTGGGCGTCGATGCCGTCCCGTGCCGCGGTGTGGAAGTTCTCCTCGGCCGCGGAGAACGACATCCGCGACCACAACGGGCGCTCGTCCTCGGCGAGTGCGCGGGTCAGCCCGTAGTAGAAGGCCGCGTTCGCGATCGTGTCGACCACGGTCGGGCCCGCGGCGAGCACGCGGTTCTCCACCCGGAGGTGCGGTCGGCCCGCGACGACGTCGTACACGGGCCGGTTCCAGCGGTAGATCGTGCCGTTGTGCAGCCGCAGCTCGTGCAGCTGCGGCGTACCCCCGCTGGTCAGGACCTCCAGGGGGTCCTCGTCCTCGATGACCGGGAGCAGCGCCGGAAAGTAGCGCACGTTCTCCTCGAACAGGTCGAAGATCGAGGTGATCCACCGCTCCCCGAACCAGACCCGCGGCCGCACTCCCTGGGCCTTGAGCTCCTCGCTGCGGGTGTCCGTCGCCTGCTCGAACAACGGGATCCGGGTCTCGCTCCACAGCTCCTGGCCGAGCAGGTACGGCGAGTTGGCGCCGACCGCGAGCTGGATCGAGGAGATCGCCTGCGCCGCGTTCCAGTACGACGGGAAGTCGTCCGGGCTGACCTGGGTGTGCAGCTGGGTGCTCGTGCAGGCGGCCTCGGGCATGATCGAGTCGGCGGTCGTCCGCAGCCGCTCGACACCGCTGATCGCGATCGCGATGTCCTCGCCCCGGGCGTTCAGGATCTGGTCGCTGAGCAGCCGGTAGCGCGGGTTCGGGCTGATCGTCGCGGGACTCAGGTGGCCCGGTTCCAGGGTGGGCAGGATGCCGATCATCACCAGGTGGGCGCCCACCTCGTTGGCACGCGTCTCCGCTTCGTTGAGGCTCGCCCGGAGGTCCTCCTCGAACCCGGTGACGCCCCGGGCCCCGAGCCGGCGGGGAGCGACGTTGATCTCGATGTTGAACTGGCCGAGCTCGGTCTGGAAGTCAGGGTTGGCGATCGACTCGAGCGCCTCGGCGTTCTTCAGCGCCGGCCGCCCGTCGTCGTCGACCAGGTTGAACTCGATCTCGAGCCCGGTCATCGGGTCCTCGGCCTCGAACTGGGCCTCGCGCAGCATCAGCGCGAACACGTCCAGGCAGCGCCGTACCTTCTCCCGGTGCGCGGTGCGGTCGGCCCGGCTGAACTCCTGCTGGTCGACTTCCTGACCCATGCACCGACAGTAGAGCCCGCGCGGCGGCGCGACCAGGGTCGTGGCACCCGCGGGCCCGGACTTTCACGAGGCCCCTCGCCGGCCGCTCACCCGGCTCGACCCGTCCTCGGCGAGGACCCGGAGGGCGTGCTGCGGGATCGGTGCCCAGACCGTCGGCGGGGTGGCGCTCTCCAGGAGCGCGGCGACGTGCTGGCCGAGCGCGTCGTCGGGGTCGACGTCGAAGCAGCGGTCCAGCGCGCACCAGGCGAGCGCGCCCTCGCCCCGGAGCCAGGCCGAGAACGCCAGCAGCGCGGCCGGTGCCGGCCGGAGGTCGCGCGGCGCCCGCCGGACCAGGTGGCGCCACAGCTCGACGTGCTCTCCGGCACCGGACCGGTCGATCTCGGCCCAGGCCACCTCGCGCAGGGAGTCCAGCGCGACCAGCACCAGCAACCGGCCGGCGTCCGCGCTCGTGATCTCCGCCGGGGCGGCCAGGGCACGCCGGAGGGTCCGCTGCAGCCACCGACCCTCCGTGCGCAGCTCGCCGGCCAGCGCGACCTGCAGCGGCACCCGGACACCGACCGGGGTGCCCAGGGCGGTGCCTGGGCGCTTCCCCACCTCGATCAGCCGGTCCGCGGTGCGGTCGGCCGCTGCCGCGACGGCGGCGACGTCCTCGTCGTCGGCCCCGACCAGGCTGTCCGCGAGCGCGGACCGGCGCTCGTGGACCACCCGGCCGCGCAGGACCTGGTCGGCCGTGTACGGGTGGCTGCTCAGGTCGTACGCCGTCCCGCCGTCGTCCGGCTCGCCGACGTGGTGGAACCGTTCGCCGTCGGTCCGGATCACGTCGATCACTTCGACGCCCGCGGACAGCAGCGGCGGGACAGCCACCGCGGCGAACGCCTCCGCGGCCCCGGCGTCCTCGGTGTAGAGCACCAGCGCGACCCGGCCGGCGCCGTGCCGGCCGACGACCTCGCGCAGCAACCGGGCGACCTGCCGCTGCTCGTGCTCGACCACCGGCAGGTCCATCCGCGCGTGGAACGACTCCCCCGGCCCGAAGGTCAGCAGGACGACCGAGTCCTCGGGGTGGAACCCGAGGACGAAGGGCACCACGGCGAGCAGGTCGGTGGGGTTGCGGGCGGTGAAGGTCGCGGGCGTCGGTGTCATGGACCGAGGCTGTCCGCCCGGCCCGGAGACGGGCGACCACGCGCGCGCCGCCTGTGCACGGCCCGCGCCTTCGGGCGCCTGTGGACGCTGTGGGCACCGCGCGCCGCCGTACGATGCGACCGTGCGTGCCGAGCCGACGATCCTGCACGTCGACCTGGACGCCTTCTTCGCCGCCGTCGAGCAGCGCGACAAACCGTCGCTGCGCGGCAAGCCGGTGGTGGTCGGCGGGGTCGGCGGACGCGGTGTCGTCGCGACCGCGTCGTACGAGGCGCGCGCCTTCGGGGTGCACTCGGCGATGCCGACCGCCGAGGCACGCCGCCGCTGCCCGAACGCCGCGTTCCTGGCCGGCCGGTTCGGCGCCTACCGCGAGACCAGCCGCGCCGTGATGGGCCTGCTCCGCTCGATCAGCCCGCTGGTGGAGCCGCTCTCCCTCGACGAGGCCTTCGTCGACCTCGCCGCGGCCGAGCTGGCCGACACCTCGGTGACCGGGGTGAGCGCGTTCGGCCGCCGGCTCAAGGAGCAGGTGGCCGAGGTGACCGGCGGGCTGAACGCGTCGGTCGGGATCGGCACCTCGAAGTTCATCGCGAAGATCGCCAGCGACCTGGACAAGCCGGACGGCCTCGTTGTCGTCGCGCCCGGGATGGAGCGCGACCTGCTCCGGCCGATGCAGGTGACGGTGATCCCCGGGGTCGGCCCGGCCACCGCCGAGAGCCTGCGGCGGATCGGCGTGCACACCGTCGCCGACCTGGAGCAGATCAGCGTCGAGGAGCTCGTCCGCGTGGTCGGCAAGGCGCACGGACGGACGTTGTTCGAGCTCGCCCGCGCCGAGGACGACCGCCCGGTGGTCGCGGAGCGCGAGGTGAAGTCGATCAGCGTCGAGGACACCTACGAGACCGACCACGTCGACCGCAACCTGCTCGCCGCGCTCGTCGACCGGCAGTCGGCCAAGGTGGCTGAGCGGCTCCGCAAGGCGCGGCTCTCCGGGCGCACGGTGACCCTCAAGGTCCGGCTGCACGACTTCTCCACCCACACCCGCTCGGCCACGCTCCCGGGACCGACCGACGACACCCGGACGGTGGCCCGGGTCGCCCGCACGCTGCTCACCGAGGTCGACACCTCCGGCGGCGTCCGCCTGCTCGGCGTCGGCGTCTCCGGGCTCGCCGACTGGATCCAGGAGGACCTGTTCGCGGACGCCGAGGACGGGACCGTGGACGAGGTCGACGAGGAGACCGAGTCGGTGCTGGCCTCGCTGAACCGCTGGCGCGGGTGGGTGCCGGGCATGGACGTCGAGCACGACGAGCTGGGCCGCGGCTGGGTGTGGGGCTCGGGACGCGGCGTGGTGACCGTCCGGTTCGAGACCGCCGAGGCCCCGGCCGGCAAGGTCGTCAGCCTCGCCGCAGACGACCCGGCGCTGCGCCCGTGGACTCCTCCGGTCAGCCCGGAGGACGGTTCGGAAGACGCCCCGGGGCCAGCCTCAGGGTGAGCCGCTCCCCCGGCCGCGCCTGCGCGCAGACGGGCAGGTCGGCCGCGCGGACCACGCCGATCACCGGGTAGCCGCCCGTCGTCGGGTGGTCCTGCAGGAAGACGACCGGCCGGCCGTTCGGCGGTACCTGGACGCTGCCGAGCACCATCGGCTCGCTCGGCAGCTCGCGGTCGGGGTCGGAGCGGGCCAGCACCGGGCCGTCGAGGCGGAGCCCGATCCGGTTCGACGCCGGCAGCACCGTGTACGACGCCCCGTCGAGCGCCGCGAGCGACGCGGCCGTGAACCAGTCCTCGTGCGGTCCGGCCAGCACCGTCAGGACGCCGCGCCGCGGAACCGGGACGGCCTCGCCGCCGGCCGGGGCCGCCGGGGGTCGCCCGACGGGGAGCCGGTCACCGGCCGCGAGCGGGGCGGGCCCGGTGCCGGAGAGCAGGTCGGTCGACCGGGAGCCGAGCACCGGCGGCACCTCGATCCCGCCGGCGACGCCGAGGTAGCTGCGCAGGCCGTCCGCCGCCGGACCGAGCTCGACGACCGCGCCGGCCGGGACCGGGCCGAGGAGCCCCCACCCGACCGGGCGGCCGCCGATCCGGACCGGGCAGGACGCGCCGGTGACGGCGACCGCGCCGGCGTGGTCGAACCGGAGCCGGCAGCCGGTCGCGGTCACCTCCAGGCCGGCCGCCGACTCCGGGTTGCCGACCAGCCGGTTCGCGAGCCTCAGGGCAGGCTGGTCCAGCGCACCGGAGAGCGGGACGCCGAGGTGCGCGAACCCCGGCCGGCCGAGGTCCTGGACCGTTGTGAGCAGCCCGGGGTCCTCGACGACGACGTGGCGGGCGGTCTCAGGCATCCCGGAACCCCTGGGTTGAGGAGCCGAGGGACGAGGCGTCTCGAAACCCCACCCGGGTCCCGGGAGCGAGCAGCGCCGGCGGGTCCGCCTCGGGACGCCACAGCACCGCGTCGGTCGTGCCGATCAGCTGCCAGCCGCCGGGCGACGACGTCGGGTAGATGCCGGTGTACTCGCCGGCGAGGGCGACCGAGCCGGCCGGGACCATCGGACGCGGTTCGTCGCGGCGGCGTACGGTCAGGCCGTCCGGGAGCCCGGTGCAGTAGGCGAACCCGGGCGCGAACCCGCAGAACGCGACCGTGAAGGTGCTCTGCTGGTGCAGGCGGACCACCTCGGCGGCGCTCGTCCCCCACTGCTCGGCGACCACCTCGAGGTCGGGGCCGTCGTACCGGACCGGGACGGTCACCTCGGGCGCGGTCGCGAGCGCGCCGACGGGCGGCGCGTGCCAGGCGTCGAGCCGGGCGACGAGAGCCTCGGGGTCCGCGATCCCGTCGAGCAGCACGGTCCGGGCGGCCGGGACCACCTCGACCGCGCCGAGCTCGGCCGCGGCGCCGCGCAGGACCGCGTACGTCGCGCGGACCTCGTCGTCGTCCGCGCACCGGACGAGGACGGCGTGCTCGCCGACGGCACGTGCTCGCATGGCGTCATTCTGGCAGCATTTCGGGACGCATTTCCGGGGACGCGTCGGAGGTACGCGAGAAATGCTCCGGAAATAGGCGTAGGGCCCGCGAAAGTATGAGTTTCACGGGCCCTACTTTGGTGTGGCGGTGATGCTCCGCACCAGGGTCGACGGACTTCCTCGGTGCCAGCCATGCCCATCACCGGGCGGCTTTCCGGCGAGTTGCCTCGCCAGGTGGTTCCGATTCCTTCTGCCGATCCCCGCGTCCCTTGCGGGCTGCGGTGAGAGATTTCTACGTGACCCGCACCACACCGCGCAAGACCTTTTCCGAAGATTTTTCGACGAGTTTTCGAGTGCACAGGGTTGTCCACAAGAAAGACTCCGCGGTCCACAGGAACGCGCCCGTCTCCACAGCGCCGTCCACAGCTTCCTGTGGAGAAGTCAGGCCCAGCTTCGGACCTCGAACCCTGCCTCGGCGAGTGCCGCACGCACCTGCTTCGCCGCCGCCACCGCGCCCGGCGAGTCCCCGTGCACGCAGACGGTGCGGACGTCGCCGCGACGGGCCAGCACCACCGCGTTGGCCGCGATCTCCGCGGGATCCTCCACCAGCGCGCCCGGTCGGTCCCGCGGCACCAGCCGCCCTTCGGCGGTGTAGCCGCGGTCCGGGAACCCCTCGGGCACGACCTCGCGGCCGGCCCGGTGCGCCAGCCGCAGCAGCGCCGAGTCCGGCAGGCCGAGCACCGGCAGCACCCCGCTCCCCGCGAGCACGGCGGCCGCCTGGGTGGCGTCGTCGGCCACCCGGTTGTACAGGGCTCCGTGCGGCTTCACGTACGCGACCGCGGTCCCGGCGGCCGCGGCGATCGCTGTGAGCACGGTCACCTGCTCCGCGACCCAGTCGGCGAGGAGCTCGTGCCCGACGTCCATGTGCCGGCGGCCGAAGCCCTCGCGGTCGGCGTAGGAGACCTGCGCCCCGACCACCACGCCGAGCTCCGCCGCCCGCTCGCAGACGGCGCGCATCACCCGCTCGTCGCCCGCGTGGAACCCGCAGGCGACGTTCGCGCTGGTCACCAGGCCCAGGAGCGCGTCGTCGTCGGTGACGCCCTCGCCGAGGTCGGCGTTCAGGTCGATCCGGAGCACCCCGGGAGGGCTGTCGGCGGGATGAGTGGGGGCCACGGGACCAGTGTGACGGCCATCCGCGACACCGTCTGCACCGAATCATCACTGAGAAGTGGCTGAGAAGACGCCAGATCGGCAACTTCCTGGGTATCTCGGACGTCGTAACCCTCGAAGGCAGCGTCACAGGCGGGAATCCCCCGCCGCGACCACGCGTTGGAACATCTGGAACCACGATCCACCGGTTCCACGGCAGGAAGGGAGGCCACCAGTGACTGTACGTCGCACGGAGCGCGAGATCGAGGGCCGCGACAGCGTCGGGCTGTACCTCGACGAGATCGCACGCACGCCCCTGCTCGACGCCGCCACGGAGGTCGAGCTCTCCAAGACGATCGAAGCGGGCATGCTGGCCGCCCAGCTCCTCGAGGAGGGCCGGGTCGGACGCCGCAAGGGCGGTGCCCCCGGCTTCGCCACCGAGGCCGAGCTCACCTGGCTGGTCGAGGAGGGTGAGCGCGCGATGCAGCAGTTCATCAACGCCAACCTGCGCCTGGTCGTCTCGATCGCCCGCAAGTACGGCCGCAGCGCGATGCCGATGCTCGACCTGATCCAGGAGGGCAACACCGGCCTGATCCGCGCCGTCGAGAAGTTCGACTACGCCAAGGGTTACAAGTTCTCCACCTACGCCACCTGGTGGGTCCGCCAGGCCATCACCCGCGGCATCGCCCAGCAGGCGCGCGTGGTCCGGCTGCCCGTGCACGTGGTCGAGGAGCTCAACCAGGTCTCGGCCGCGCGCCGCACCCTGGAGCGCCAGCTCGGCCGCACCCCCGACGCCGCGGAGATCGCCACCGAGCTCGGGATGGAGCTCGACCGGGTCATCGACCTGATCGGCTGGGGGCGCGACCACGTCAGCCTGGACACCCCGCTCGACGTCGACGGCGACACCTCGCTGGGCGACCTGATCGCGCAGGAGAGCGCGCCGGGCCCGGACCTGACGTTCCTCGACACCGAGGCGCGCGACCGCCTCAACCTGCTCATCGACCGGCTCGACGAGCGGTCGGCCGACATCATCCGCTCCCGCTACGGGCTCGGGGACGGTCGCCAGCACAAGCTCGCCGACATCGGCACCAAGCACGGCATCTCCGCCGAGCGCGTCCGCCAGCTGGAGCGGGAGGCGATCGCCAAGCTGCGCCGCCTCGCCGACCCGGACCTGGCCGCCTAACTCTCCGCAGTCAGCTCCTCGAAGACCTCCGTCACCCGGTGACGGAGGTCTTCGAGCGTTCCGGTGTTCTCGATCACGTAGGTCGCGATGGCGAGCCGGTCCTCGCGGCCGGCCTGCGCGGCCATCCGGGCCCGGGCCTCCTCCGCGGTCCAGCCGCGGTCGCGCACCATCCGCTCGACCTGCGTCTCGGCTGGCGCGTCGACCACGATCACGGCGTCGAAGGTGTCCGCGCGGCCGCTCTCAGCCAGCAGCGGAATGTCGTGCACCACCACCGAGCCCGCCGGCGCGTGCGACTCGAGGTCGACGATCCGCTCGAAGACCAGCGGGTGCACGATCGACTCGAGCTTCTTGCGGGCGCCGGCGTCGGCGAACACCAGCTCTCCCATCGCGGGGCGGTCCAGGTGCCCGTCCTCGGTGAGCAGGTGTGGCCCGAACGCGTCCACGACGGCAGCCAGGCCCGGCGTGCCCTGGTCGACCACCTCGCGGGCCAGCGCGTCGGCGTCGATGATCACCGCCCCGAGCTCGCGCAGGATCGCGGACACCGTGCTCTTGCCGGACGCGATGCCGCCGGTCAGTCCCACTCGCTTGGTCACGCGAGCGAGTATCCCAGCGGGCTGGGAGGATGGGCGTCATGTCCGCACCGCGTCCCGATCCGGCGACCGACCTGCGGGCCGGCGACCGGGTGGCGCTCCTGGTCGACGGGTCGCTCCGGTACGTCGACGCGGTGCTGTCGCTGCTGGTCCGCGGCGTGATCCCGATCCCGCTCGACCCGCGGCTCACGTCGTACGAGCGCGAGCGGATCCTGGCCGACCTCGACCCGGCCCTCGTGGTGACCGACGCCGCCGGGCTCGAGCCGCTGGTCACCGGCTGGCAGCCGGGCGACGTCCCGCTGGCCCGGCCGATGCACGTCACCAGCGGCACGACGGGCACCCCCAAGGGCGTCGACAGCGGCGTCCTCCCCCGGTCTCACGCCGAGGCGCTGCTGGCCGAGGAGCGCGACCTGTGGGGCTTCCGGGCCGACGACGTGAACCTCGTGCTCAGCCCGCTGTACCACTCCGCGCCGCTGCGCTTCGCGATCGGGACGCTGCTCGCGGGCGGCCGGGTGGTGGCACCCGGGCCGTTCGACCCGGCCCGGGTCAGTGCTGCGATCGCCGCGGAGCGACCGACCACGATGTTCTGCGTGCCGGCGCACCTGCAGCGGCTCTTCGCGCACTGGGACGAGCCCGGGGACCGGCACGACCGTCCCGACCTGTCCTCGTTCCGGCTCGTCGCGCACGCCGGTGCCCCGTGCCCGGACCACCTCAAGGAGCGCCTGGTCGAGGTGTTCCCGGACGGCAGCACCTGGGAGTTCTACGGGTCTACCGAGGGCCAGTTCACCGCCTGCCGGAGCGAGGAGTGGCGCGCTCGTCCGGGGACGGTCGGCCGGGCCCGGCCGGGCCGGCGGATGCGGGCCGACGCGGACGGGCTGCTGTGGTGCGCGGTGCCCGAGCACGCCCGGTTCAGCTACTTCGGCGCGCCCGGGAAGACCGCCGCCGCCTGGCGCGACGGCCCGGACGGGCCGGAGTTCACCGTGGGCGACCTCGGCCGGGTCGACGAGGACGGCTACGTGTACCTGGACGGCCGGCGCGAGGACCTGGTGATCAGCGGCGGCGTGAACGTCTACCCCGCCGAGGTGGAGAACGTGCTCGGCGCGCACCCGGGCGTCGCCGACGTCGCCGTGTACGGCGTCCCGGACCCGGCTTGGGGTCAGCGGCTCTGCGCCGCCGTGGTCGGCACGGTCGCCGCCCAGGAGCTCGAGGAGGACCTGCGGGCCTGGGCGACCGCCCGGCTGAGCCCTCCGAAGCGGCCCAAGGACTACCGGTTCCTCGCCGAGGTGCCGCGCACGTTGACCGGCAAGGTGCTCCGCCGCGACCTGGTCGCGGAGGAGGGCGTCACGCCGGGCGCTCGTCGGGGCAGCTGAACGACTGCCGGTACCCCTGCGGGCTGACCCCGCGGACCCGGCTGAAGTGCTGGCGCATCGTCGCCGCGTTCCCGAAGCCGACCTCGGCCGCGATCCACTCGACCGACGCGTCACTGCGCTCGAGGAGCTCCTCGGCGGCGATCACGCGCTGGTTGGTGACCCACGCGTGCGGGGTGGCGCCGGTCTCGGCGCGGAACCGGCGGGCGAAGGTCCGCGGCGACATGTGCGCGCGCCGGGCCAGCGCCTCGACGCCGTGGTCCTCGGCGAGGTTGTCGACGATCCAGGTGAGCAGCGGTCCCAGGGTCTCGGCGGCGCAGTCGGGCACCGGGCGCGCGATGAACTGTGCCTGGCCGCCCTCGCGCTGCGGCGGCACCACCATCCGGCGCGCCACCGTCGAGGCGACCTTGCCGCCGAACTCCTTGCGCCACAGGTGCAGGCAGGCGTCCAGCCCCGCGGCGGAACCGGCCGAGGTGATCACCGGGTCCTCGTCGACGTAGAGCACCTCGGGCAGCACGCGCGCCTTCGGGAACTGCTCCTGGAGCTGGTCGGAGTACATCCAGTGGGTCGTGCAGCCGCGACCGTCGAGCAGGCCGGCCTGCCCGAGCACGAACGCGCCGGTGCAGACCGACAGCACCCGGGCACCCCGGGCGACCGTCTCGCGCAGGGCCTGGAGCACGTCGGTGGGCATCGGCCAGCTCCGGTGCAGGGCCGGGACGCAGACGAGGTCGGCCACCGCCACCCGGTCCAGGCCGTGCTCGACCTGGAGGTCGAAGCCCATGCTGGTGCTGATCCGCCCCGGCGTCGCGGAGCAGACCGCGAAGTCCAGAGCCGGTACGCCGTCCGCGGTGCGGTCGACGCCCCAGGCCTCGCAGAGCACGCCGAGCTCGAACGGCGCGACGCCGTCGAAGGCGACGACGGCCACGTTGGTGAGCATCACCCCAGGCTGCCACAGGTATGGCAGAAAATCGAGGGTAGGTGTCTTTCCTGCCACTGTTGGCAGGAAAGCAATGCGCGCAAGATTACTGCCATGAGCGAGATCCTGATCCCCGTCACCGCCGTCCTCCTGCTGCTCGCCGGCCTGGCCGCGCTCGTCGTCCTCGCCCGCCGGGACGGCTTCGCCGGTCCGGGCACCGGCTACCTGCCCCACGACGAGCTCGGCCCGCTGTCCTTCCGCCGTCGCCCGGTCTGACGGGCTCGCGGGCAACTCACCCGTACCCGGGCAAATCGACGTTGTCAGGTGGAACGCGGTCGTTCCGGATAATCTCCCCGGACCGGCGCGCGTGGGGCGCGCCCCCCTCCGCACCGCGAAGACCGAGGCACCCATGACTTCACGGCACCACCTGCACTGGTCCCTGCTCGCCGCCCTGACCGGAGGAATCCTCGTGGTCTCGGGCCTCGTCGCTCCGCCCGCGGGCGCGGCGACCGCCCGGTCCCTGGCGCTGAGCCCGCGAACCGCGACCGTCGGCGCGGGCACGGCGGTGACCTTCACCGGCCGCGTCACCAAGTCCCCGCGCGGGAGCCTGATCCGGGTCCAGCGCCTGTCGGGCTCCACCTGGGTCAACGCGACCTCGGTGCGCACCACGAGCAAGGTCGGCCGGTACAGCGCCAAGGTCACGGTCCCCGCCTCCGGGGGCACGTTCCGCTACCGAGCGGTCGCACCGGCGACCACGAAGCTGCGCACCGCCGTCTCCCCGGCGGCGACCGTGACCGGGCTGCGCAGGACCACCGCGTCGATCAGCGCCGCCCCAGCGACGATCGCCCTCGGCGGGTCGAGCACGCTGAGCGGCACGGTCACGCCGTTCGTGAGCGGGACGGTCGTCGCGGTCCAGCGCCTCTCGGGAGGCACCTGGACCACCGAGGACACCGCCTCCGTGAGCTCCTCGGGCGGCTTCTCCGCGGCCGTGTCCCCGACGACCACCTCCACCTACCGCGTCGCGGTCCCCCGCGCCGGCGTCAACGCCGGCACCGTCTCGACCGCGGTCACCGTCACCGTCACCACCGTCGGTCCGGCGGCGACGCCGCCGACCATCACGACCCCGACCGACCTGCCCACGGCCACCCGCGGCGCGACGTACTCCACGACCCTGACGAAGAACGGCCGGGCCGGCACCTGGTCGGCCGCGCAGCCGCTGCCGCCGGGCCTCAGCCTGGATGCGGACACCGGCGTCCTCTCCGGCGTCCCGACCGCCGTCGGGACCTACGGCGTCTACCCCACCTTCACCGAGACCAGCACCGGCCTCTCCGCGAGCGCGGCCCTCCGGGTCAAGGTCGACGGCACCAATGTCGGGATCACCAGCCCCGCCCAGCTCCCGGGCGCGACCCGGGGCGAGGTCTACTCGGTCACCCTGACCAAGACCGGCGGGGACGGCACCTGGGGCACGCTCGCCGAGCTGCCCGCGGGCCTGACGCTCGACGCCGGCACGGGAGTTCTCTCCGGAGCCCCGCACCAGGCGGGCACCTTCGGGATCTACCCCACGTTCACCGAGACCGCGACCGGCCAGCAGGCGACCCGCGCGCTGACCCTGGTCGTCGGCGGAGACCCGCTGGCGGTCACGACCAGCACGCTGCCCGACGCACCGCGGAACCTGCCGTACTCCGTCACGCTCACGAAGACGGGCACCGCCGGGACCTGGTCGACCATCGGCGACCTGCCGCCCGGCCTGGCCCTCGACCCCGACGCGGGTGTGATCTCCGGCATCCCGACCACGGCCGCCACCTACCCGGTCTACGTGGTCTTCACCGAGGAGTCGACCGGTGAGTCCGCCTGGGCCGCGCTCGCGCTCCACGTCGTCGCGCCGGACGTCACCACCACCACGCTGCCCGACGGCACCCGCGGCACCGGGTACAGCCAGCAGCTCACCAAGGTCGGCTACGCCGGCACCTGGAGCCTGACCCGGGGCGCTCTTCCCCCCGGCCTCACCCTCTCCAACGGCGGCCTGGTCTCCGGTACGCCGACCCGGGCCGGCGACTACGGCTTCACGGTCACCTTCACCGAGACCTCCACCGGCAACGCCGACAGCCAGCAGCTGCTGCTGCACGTCTCCGCCCCCGGAGCTCCGGTGATCACCACGACCTCGCTGCCGACCGGCACGGCCGGGACCCCGTACGCCGCCACCCTGGCCTCCAGCACGCCCGGCGGTCTCTGGTCGGTCTCCTCGGGCAGCCTGCCGCCCGGGATCACCCTGAACGCGTTCACCGGAGCGCTGTCGGGCACGCCGACGAAGGCCGGCGCCTGGTTCTTCATCGTGAAGTACTCGACCCTCACCTCGAGCAACACCAAGGTGCTCGCGATCGGCGTCCAGGAAGCCCCCGCCGGCTGAGCCGTCCGGCAACGACCACCACCAGGAACGACGAAGGGCCCCCACCGTGACGGTGGGGGCCCTTCGCGTTGATCAGGTGACCGGGATCAGTTGCCGCCGGTCAGCTTCTCGCGGAGCGCCTGCAGGGCCTCGTCCGAAGCGAGCGAGCCGCCCTCGACCTCCGGGGCCTCGCTGCTGTACGAGGTGGCCTCGCCGGCCTCGACCTCGGCCTGCTTGGCCTCGGCCTGCTGCTTGACGTGGGCCTCCCAGCGGGCGTGCGCCTTGGCGTACTGGTCCTCCCAGGTCTTGCGCTGGTCCTCGTACCCCTCGAGCCACTCGCCGGTGTCCGGGTCGAAGCCCTCCGGGTAGATGTAGTTGCCCTGCTCGTCGTACGAGGCGGTCATGCCGTACAGCGTCGGGTCGAACTCCTCGGCCTCCGCAGCGGTGGCGGTCTCGTTCGCCTGCTTCAGCGAGAGCGAGATCCGGCGACGCTCGAGGTCGATGTCGATGATCTTGACCATGACGTCGTCGTTGACCTGGACGACCTGCTCCGGGATCTCCACGTGGCGCTCGGCCAGCTCGGAGATGTGCACCAGACCCTCGATGCCCTCCTCGACACGGACGAACGAGCCGAAGGGCACCAGCTTGGTGACCTTGCCCGGCACGATCTGGCCGATCTGGTGGGTCCGGGCGAAGTGCTGCCACGGGTCTTCCTGGGTCGCCTTGAGCGACAGCGAGACGCGCTCGCGGTCCATGTCGACGTCGAGGACCTCGACGGTGACCTCGTCGCCCACGGTGACGACCTCGGACGGGTGGTCGATGTGCTTCCAGGACAGCTCGGAGACGTGCACGAGGCCGTCGACGCCGCCGAGGTCCACGAACGCACCGAAGTTGACGATCGAGGAGACGACACCCTTGCGGATCTGACCCTTCTGGAGCTGGGTCAGGAAGCCGTGGCGAACCTCGGACTGGGTCTGCTCGAGCCACGCACGGCGCGAGAGCACGACGTTGTTGCGGTTCTTGTCCAGCTCGATGATCTTCGCCTCGAGCTCCTTGCCGACGTACGGCTGGAGGTCGCGGACCCGACGCATCTCGACGAGCGAGGCGGGCAGGAAGCCGCGCAGGCCGATGTCGAGGATGAGGCCGCCCTTGACGACCTCGATGACGGTGCCGGTGACGACGCCGTCCTCTTCCTTGACCTGCTCGATGGTGCCCCAGGCGCGCTCGTACTGGGCGCGCTTCTTGGACAGGATCAGGCGGCCTTCCTTGTCCTCCTTCTGGAGGACGAGGGCCTCGACCTTGTCGCCGACCTCGACGACCTCGTTGGGGTCGACGTCGTGCTTGATCGAGAGCTCGCGCGAGGGGATGACACCCTCGGTCTTGTAGCCGATGTCGAGCAGGACCTCGTCGCGGTCCACCTTGACGATGGTGCCCTCAACGATGTCGCCGTCGTTGAAGTACTTGATGGTCTCGTCGATGGCGGCGAGGAAGTCGGCCTCCGAGCCGATGTCGTTGATCGCGACCTGAGGGGCGTCGGAGAGCGTCGGTGTGATGGTCATAAGGGAATGGATCCTCGATGGACAGATGTAGTTCGGGCGCGCGTCAAGGCCTTCCGCCGTCCGGGACTGTCTCCAGCCACCGTCACACGAATGAACGTCTTGGCCCCGAGCGGGGCAACAGCGAGCGAGAGTCTGCTCCGTCTGAGACTCGACGCAGACCTCTGGCGCATCGCCAAGCGTACGGCGTCGTACGGTCCCACGTCCAACCGGGCGGTCCGGCCCGGAACCGGGGAGGTGCGATCATCGACCCATGGCCGCCGACGCACCCTCAGGAGCCCGTCCGGTACGCGTCGAGCGCCGCGGGGTCGACGAGCCGGACTCGCTGCGCGCGAACCGCGCCGACTGGGACCGGTACGCCGACGAGTACCAGTCCACGCACGGCGAGTTCCTCGGTGACGACGGCTTCCTCTGGGGGCCCGAGGGCGTCCGCGAGGACACCGTCGGAGCCCTCGGGGACGTAGCCGGGAAGGACGTCCTCGAGCTGGGCTGCGGAGCCGGCCAGTGCTCGCGCTGGGTGCTCGCACGCGGCGGCCGCCCCGTCGGCCTGGACGTGTCCCTGCGTCAGCTGCAGCACAGCCGCCGGATCGACGAGCACCACGGCACCCGGGTGCCCACGGTCTGCGCCGGGGCGGCCGCGCTCCCCTTCGCCGACGACACCTTCGACACCGTCTTCTCCGCGTTCGGGGCGCTGCAGTTCATCGCCGACGCGGACGCGCTGGTCGCCGAGATCGCCCGGGTGACCCGCACGGGCGGCCGGTTCGCCTTCTCGGTGACCCACCCGACGCGGTGGATGTTCCCCGACGACCCCGGTCCCGGTGGTCTGACCGCGAGCCAGTCCTACTGGGACCGCACCCCGTACGTCGAGGTCGACGACGAGACCGGCGAGACGTCGTACGTCGAGCACCACCGCACGCTCGGCGACTGGGTGCGCGCCCTGAGCGCGGCGGGCTACCGGCTGATCGACCTGGTCGAGCCCGAGTGGCCGGCCGACCACGACCGGGTCTGGGGCGGCTGGAGCCGCACCCGCGGTCTGCTCACCCCCGGAACAGCGCTCTACGTCGCCGACCTCGGCTGAGGTCGACGACGTAGAGAGAGTCGTGCGGAGGGGCCTGGACGTCAGGCGTTGGCGTCCTCGAGCTCGCGGACCCGCGTGCCGCCCGAGGACGACTTGCGCCGGCCGAGGACGATGCCGGCGATGACCATGGCCAGGCCGAGCACGAACGCGATCTGCGGGCCGGTGACGCGGACCAGGTGCAGCAGGTTCGCCTGCGAGCCGTACTCGTCGGCGTTCTTCTTGACGGTCTTGTCGTCGTAGCCGGTCGTCACCTTGGTCAGCGTGACGCGCGGCTCGCCCTGGTAGTTGAGGGTCTCCGTGACGGCCTCGGACCGCTTGAGGATGACGCCGGTCTCGGGCTCCACCCACAGGGTGCGGGTGACGCCGTAGACGCGGTCCGCGGTGACGGTCTCGTCGCCCGGCAGGCCGAGGACGCTCAGCGGGACGTCCATCGTCTCGTAGGCGGTCGGCGCCAGCGTCTGACCGAACTTGTAGACGTCGACACCCTCGACCGTGGCGGTGCCCTGGTACTTGATCGGCGCCGACTTCAGCAGCGTGCTGTCCCAGAAGTCGTAGGTCTTCTTCTCCGTCTGGAACGGGAACTTCGCCGGCAGCCCGGTGTGCGTGACCGGGGTCTCGACGCCCTCGGTGGTCGACACGAAGTCGCCGCAGCACTTCGGGTTCGCCACGCCGGTGTGCGCGTCGAACGTCATCCGCTCGACGTCGCGCGAACGCATCACGCCGTCGGCCGAGTTCGTCGACGTCGAGTTGACGTAGGTGACGTTGCCCGGCGCCTTGTCCGGGGTGCTCTCGTCACCGGTGGTGTTCACGACGGTGGTGAGATCGGTCTGGATCTCCTTCAGCGTCGCGATGTCGAAGATCGTGGCGTTCGGACCCACCAGGGTGGTGACGCTGCGCTGGTTCGGCGGCGCGACGGCCAGCTTGGGGTACGCGTAGAAACGCACCATCGGCGCCAGCACGATCAGGAACACCCCGACCGCGATCAGGACAAGACTCAATTTGCGCATGACAGCGCTCCCTCCCACATGGACGCGCACCCGGGCTCCCTCCCGGCACGCGTTCCCGCACCTTAGCAGGAAAAGTGGGCAAAACCTCTCAACCGGGGCGCAGTGATCGAAACGAGACCAAGCCGGACCAGACCGGACCTGATCGGGCCAGACGTGCCTAGACCGGACGACGCCTGGGCACGGCCGGGACGAGCACCCGGGCACACCCGGCAAGACCGCCCCGGGTCGCTCAGGAGGGCTTGCGGACCACGATCCAGAGGTTCCACGTGAGCAGCTCGCGCAGACCGGGCACCCTGAGGAGGAACGAGGTCCAGCGGGGCAGGTAGCGGGGCCGCAGGTCGAGGACCTCCAGGTCGGGCCGGGTGCGCAGCCAGCGGAGGCCGTCGGAGACCGAGGCCGGGAACATCGTCTCGCCGAACCGGTTCTTCGGCGGGCGACCGTGCCGGCGCTCGTAGCGCCGAGCCGCCCTGTCCCCACCGAACAGGTGCCAGGGCGAGGTCTCGTGGCCGCCCCAGGGGCCGAGCCAGATCGTGTACGACAGCACCGCGACTCCCCCGGGTCGGACCACCCGCAGGATCTCGTCGCAGGTGCCGCCGAGGTCCGCCACGTGCTCGAGCAGGTTCGAGGAGAACGCCAGGTCCACCGCACCGTCGCGCAGCGGCGCTCGCTCGGCCAGCCCGACCACCGAGCCCGGCGTACGCCGGCCGTGCAGCCGGATCTCGTCCAGGTCGGCGTCGACCAGCACGGTGCGCGCCCCCCGACCGCGGAACGCCTGGGAGTAGAACCCGGGTCCACCGCCGAAGTCCGCCACGGTCGCCCCCTCCAGCTCCAGGTGCTCGGCGACCAGCTCGGCCGCGTCGTCGGCGATCAGGCTGTAGAAGCCGTCCGGATCGGTCTGCTCGGTCAGGAACGACCGGAACAACCGCACAGACCGGACTAGCCCGGCGTATCGGAGCATTCGGACAAAGTCCACCCTCAAATGCTACCGTTGGCGCGCTTATCGGTATCGCACCGGGGAGGGAGAACCACAGTGCGATCCTCAGGGAGGAATCTTCAGGCTGCCCGGAATCGGGTGATCATCCTGAATTGGCGTGACCCGTGGCACCCGGAGGGCGGGGGCTCCGAGCTCTACGTCCACCAGGTCGCGCAGCGCATGCGCGACGCCGGCCGTCAGGTCACCTGGCTCACTGCGGCCTACCCGGGCGCAGCAGGGGACGAGACCGTCGACGGGATCCGGTTCGTCCGCCGCGGCGGTCACCTCACCGTGTACCTCTGGGTCGCCTGGCTGCTCGTCGGCCAGCGCGCCGGCGCGGCGCTCGCCCGCATGACCGGGGTCCGGCCGAGGCACACCCTCGGCACCGTGGACGCCGTCCTCGAGGTGCAGAACGGGATGCCGTTCCTCTCCTCCTGGCTGACCGGAGCGCCGGTCACGGTCCTGGTGCACCACGTCCACCGCGAGCAGTGGACCGTCGTCGGCCCGCTGCTGGCCAAGGTGGGCTGGTTCCTGGAGTCCCGCGTCGCCGTCCTCGCGAACCGCGGCCGGCGCTACGTCGCCGTCTCGGACATCACCCGCCGCGAGCTCGTCGAGCTCGGCGTCGACGCCGGCTCGATCTCCCTGGCCTACAACGGCCTGCCGCCCGTCCCGGAGTACGACGCCGGCGAGCCCGCCGAGGCACCTACGCTGGTCGCCCTGAGCCGGCTGGTGCCGCACAAGCAGATCGAGCACGCGATCCGGGCGCTGCCGGCGCTGGCCGAGGAGTTCCCCGAGGTCCGGCTGAACGTCCTCGGCGACGGCTGGTGGAGCGAGGAGCTGCACCGCATCACCGCCGAGCTCGGGCTCACCGAGCGGGTCACCTTCTTCGGCTTCGTCGACGAGAGCACCAAGTTCACCCAGCTCGCCCGGGCGTGGGTGCACGTGCTCCCGTCGGTCAAGGAGGGCTGGGGACTGTCGATCGTGGAGGCCGGCCGCGCCGGTACCCCGTCGGTCGCCTACGCCTCGGCCGGCGGTGTCGCCGAGGCGATCCTCGACGGCGTCACGGGCCTGCTCGCCACCGACCAGGCCGACCTCGGCCGGAAGATCGGCCTGCTGCTGCGCGACCCCGTGCTGCGCGAGGAGCTCGGCCACAAGGCGTTCGTGCGCTCGGGTGAGTTCACCTGGGACGCGGCCGCCGCCACCATCATGACCAGCCTGGACGCCACCGGCGCCCATCGCTGAGCGCCCCGTGGGCGCCCCCGTGGCCGCGCCCAGGGGGGCGGCCGGCCGGGGGTCCGGGGGTCTCGGGGATCTCGGGAAAAGGAAGATCCGCCGCACCGGAGGTGCGGCGGATCTTTTGCGTTTCGTGGGGTCAGTCAGTCCGCGTAGTTCGGCTGGCTGACGTGGCTGGCCGTGTTGGCCGTCGTGGCGTCGGGCTGGGTGACGTTCGCCGCCACCTGCGTCCCGCCGACGGCGAGCACTGCCGCCGCTGCCGCACCGGCGGCACCGGCCGCGGCGATGGCACCGATCGTGGTGGCTGCCCCACTGGCGCCGGCCGCAGCCGCGCCCAATCCAAACATCGACATCGTTCCCTCAGTTCTCCCTAGAAACTGCTCCCGGGGGACATGCTACCCGATGACGTCCGGTTTGCGCAGAAACCGGCGAGTTCCGAGGAATGTCCCCGCGGCGAGCACGGCCAGGGCGGCCAGGACGTCCGCGGCGATCACCAGCCCGGGGTGGTCCGAACGGTCCAGCCGGGCCGGGTTGCCGAGGTCCACCAGGCTCAGCTCGCGGCCGTCGTACAGGGTGGTTCCGGGCGGCACCCGGACCGGGAACGCGCTCGGTGCGGTCTTCTCAACGAGCACGTACCGGACGCCGGCCCCGGCGAGCACCGGGCCGAGCGGCCGACCGGCGGCGACGGCCCTCGCGATCCGCGCCGCCGCCTCGCTGTCGCCGGTGACGACCCGGCCGGACCCGAGCACGAGGGTGTCGTTGGTGACGACCTGGCCCGCGAAGTAGCGGATCGCCGGGTCGAGGGCGGCGCGGTTGTCGTTCCAGGCGAACCGCTGGTAGGTCGAGAACGGCAGCACGACGGTGCGCCGCTGATCGGCCGGCTGGGCGCCGAGGACGTCCGCGACCCGGTCCCACTCCCCCGGGTACGCGACCGGCGCGTACTTGCCGGCCAGTCCCCAGGCGAGGCTCGGCAGCAGGAAGACCGGCATCAGGGCGACGGCGAGCCCGAACCAGCGGGCCCCCAGGTCACGCTGCTGCAGAGTGCGCACCAGCAGGTCGATCAGCAGCCCGAACCCGACCGCCACGACGAGCGCGAGCAGCTGGACCCACTTCTGGGAGTCGCGCAGCAGACCGGCGCCCGGCACGTTCTCCACCAGCCAGGACACCGCGTCGGCGCCGGGGCCGGTGGCCGGCAGCAGCGCGAGCAGGAATCCCAGCGCGGCGAGCACCAGCAGGCGGCGCGCGAGGTCCGGCGTCAGCCCGTCCGGCTCCCGGGCGCCGGCCGACGCACGGGCCCGCAGCACGAGCAGGGCGAGCCCACCGGCCGAGATCACCAGCGCGATCAGCACCAACAGCCAGGTGTCCCGCTCCGGCGCGACGATGCTCTGCTTCCAGATCGCACCCAGGGTGGCCAGCGAGCCGACCAGGCCGAGAGGCGTGTCGGCCCGGGCGGCGAAAGCCCGGACACCCGCCGGGTCGGTGCCGATGCTGGTGGCGAGCACCCCGGGAACCAGCCACGGCAGGTTCACCACCAGGGTCGCGGCCAGCACGAGCCCGGTACGACGCACCCGACCGCGGCCGACCACGACGACGACCGCGACCACCCCGGCGACCACGCCCCCGGTCGGACTGCCGACGGCCGCCGCGGCCAGCAGGAGCAGCAGCCAGGCCGCGGCCCGGGCGTCACCGGCACGGAAGCGGCGCGCGGCGAGCAGCACCCACGGGAGGGCGGCGTACCCGACGAGCAGGCCCCACTGCCCGATGCCGAGCCGCTGGTGCACGAACGGGTTCCAGACGAACAGCAGCGCGGCGCCGAAGGCCGCGACCCGGCTGGCGGCCGGGAGCAGGCGGCTGACGAGACGGAGCATCCCGAGGCCCGCCACGACCAGGGTGCCCCAGAGCACCGCCTTCTGGAGGAGGTCCCCGGGCACGACCCGGGTCAGCACCGAGACCACCGCGTCTGCCGGCACCGCTCGCGGCACCGAACCGTCCAGCGCCAGCCAGGCGGCCTTCCACGGCTGCCGCGGTACGAAAGTCATGTCGCCGACGAGGACGAACCCGCGGTGCAGCAGCACCGGACCGAGCACCAGCGCGCCGAGTGCGACGAGCGCGAGAGCGGGGACGAGCAGCGACCGCCCGCCCCCGCCGGACGGGTGCTCAGACGTGGCCATGGTCGTCCTCGTGGAGGGCGAAGCGGGACAGCGTGGCCGCGAGCAGACCGACCCCCACCGCGGCGACCAGGTCGGCCAGGTCGACCGGCTCACCCGAGCCCAGGTGCCCGCCGGCGACGGCCACGACGCCCGAGAGCGCGACCGCGGCAGCACCGACGCCGGCGACGACGGTGCGGTCCAGGACCCGGCAGAGCAGCACCCCGACCGCGATCGTGACCGCCAGCACCGGACCGCCCAGAACGGTCGCCACCCCGAGGCCGGCGAGCAGGACGACCGCGGACACCCGGCGCTGGCGCAGCGTGGAGCGCACCGCGCCGGTGGCGGTGGAGCGGCCCAGCGCCGGCCCGAGCAGCGGGCTCGGCCGGAGCAGGTCGAGGAGGAGCAGCGCGACCAGGAGCAGGGCGCCGAGCAGGCCGAGGCCGAGCGCGATCCGGTAGACGGGCGCCGGCGCGTACCGCACCACCAGCTTGCCGCCGTCCCCGGCCGGCACCACGAAGCCCTGCTGCCACCCGTCGACGACCTGCGCAGTGAGCCGCTTGCCGTCGAGGTCGGCCCGCCAGCCGGTGTTCGCGTTCTGGCCGAGAACCAGGACCGCCGCCGGCCCGGTCCCGACGTCGAAGTGCATCTCGTCCGAACGCGGGGTCGCACTGAGGGTCCGCGGCTCCGCCGCCTCCGCGGCGTCCGCGGCCGGCAGCCGGCTGGCCGCGGCCCGAAGGCTGATCAGCGTCGGGGTCCAGGTATCGGTCGCCACCGCCTCCAGGCGATGGGGCCCGGCGGAGAGCTCGACCTCGCGGTCCTGGCCGCAGGTCGACCACGTGAGCGGGCGGGCGTCGACCACGTCCGCGAGCGAACCGGTCACCCGGGTCCGGTGCAGGGTGCCGTCGATCCGTACGTCGGGCCCCAGCCCGCACGCGCCGGTGAAGGAGAACGAGGTGGCCACCGGGTGGGCCAGGTCGTCCACGCCGGCGATCCGGATCTCGCCGATGCCGACCGGCAGCGTCGGGCGGCTCAGCTCGCGCCGGGCGTGGAAGGTGATCCGGACCTTGTCGGTGCGGAACGGCTCGAAGTAGCCGAGCTGCCCGGTCCCGAGCTCGACCGTGCGCCGCTGCCCGTCGGCACCCTCGATGTCGGCCAGGTACGGCGTCGAGGACTCGACCAGCGACGGGTCGATCTGCAGCCGGCTGATCCGGCGCGGCCCGTCCCAGCTGATCTCGATCTCGGGGTGCAGGTCCCCCAGCGCAGCTATCCAGGAGGTGTCGCCGCGGCCGTCGACCGCGAACATCGCCGAGACCGCCGGGTCGTCACCGAGCACGCTGTCGCTGGTCGCCCGGAGCGCGTCGCCGAGCGGCAGCAGCGCCGCGGCCGCCGCCGGGCCGGGCAGCGCCACCACCTGGCCGCTGAGCGACCAGGTGCCGGCACCGTTGACGGTGAAACGCCGGTCGACACGCCCCTGCTCCGCCCCCGGCCGGGCCTCGAGCGCGTCGCACGCCGGGCCGAGCACGGTCTTGAGGCAGGCGCGGCGCGGCGGCTCGGCGCTGAAGACGAACGAGGTGTGCTCGTCGGCCCCGGTGTCCGGCACCACCAGGGTCCGGCGCTGGTCGATCCCCGAGACGACGACGTCGCGCAGCGCCACGGTCGCGCCCGGTCTGTGCGGGCCGACGGCGAGGACCGTGACCCGGACACTCTCGGCGAGGTCCTGCTTGAAGTCGGCGAGCGCCATCCCGGTGTCCGGGTCGACGTCCACCTCCTTGCGCCGGTTCCCCGCTTGGATCGCCACCTTCCGCACCGGCGCGCCCAGGTACTTGTCGACCCCGGCGCGGACGGCCACCAGGCCCACGGGGCGCGGCTGGTCGAAACGCAGGTCGACCCACTGCCCCACGGGGTCCTCGAACGGCGCCGAGCTCCAGTACGTCGCCGGGTCGCCGTCGGCGACGGAGGCCGGGCCGAGCTCCGGGCGGGTCCGTCCGAACCCGTCGACGTAGCCGGCCGACGAGGACGCCGTCACGACGTCCAGGTCGGCGTACTCGGCGACGACCCGCGGGACGCCCTCGACGCCGGGGTAGTCCTCGACCTTCCGGCCCAGCCGGGTCTTCTCCTCCGCGGTCATCACCTGGCTGACCGCGCCGTGCAGGCGACCGTACTGCCGCTCCACCCGCCGGTAGGCGTCGCCGACGATGTCCGGCGACTCGCCCTTGCCGGCCAGCCCGACGACCACGTGGTCCCCGTCGGGGACCAGGCCGGCCTCACGGGCGGTGATCACGTCCTCGGGGCCGCCGGTCAGCAGCGGCAGGTCGGCCGGCGCGAGCTCCGGGGTGAGCGGTGCCGGGTCGACCCGGAAGATCTGGATCATCGGCACCGTCGCGAGACCGGACCGGCCGAAGCGGTGCACCTCGGTGATGCCGGGACTCGCCGCCAGCGCGGCGGCCACCCGGGCCGGGTCGGCGACGTCGCCGGCCACCACGTCCAGGTCGTTGCGGAGCAGGATCCGGGAGATCCCCGCGGAGGCCAGCTCGCCGGCCAGCGCCGCCGACCCGCCCCCGTCCTCCAGCCTGTCGTCGAGGGCGTCGAGCATCCGGATCGTGCTGGCCGGCACCAGCGGCACCTGCGTGCGGGTGGCCCAGTCGGAGCCCGAGAGGCCCTGGACCGGCTCGTCGACCGTCCAGCCCCAGGTCTGCTGGCCGATGCCCGAGGACGGCACCACCAGCGTCGTACCGGGACCGTCGGCGTCCAGCCAGGCGGCCGCCTCGTCCCAGGCGGCCGGCACCCGGTCCCAGCCGTGGTCGTGGCGGAGCTGGCCGGCGAACGCCGGGGCGGAGCCGAGCAGCAGCGCGACCGCCGCGACCGCGACGCCCAGGTGCCGGGCACGCCCGAACGGCATCCGCGAGGCGTCCCGCAGCCGCCCGGAGCGGCGTACCCGCTCGGCGAGCACCATGCAGAGCGTCCCGAAGCCGAGGGCGATCGGCAGCCGCACCAGCGGGTCGACCTTGTGCACGTTGCGGAACGGCGCCAGCGGCCCGTCGAGAAGCGTCCGGATGTCCTCGGCGAACAGGGTCCCGGCCGGGCCGCCGTGGCCCGCGGTCAGGCAGACCAGGCCGAGGAGCGCGGACAGCGCGAACGGGATCCGCAGCGACATCCGCGGGTGCACCAGGCCGAAGAGGCCGAGCGCCGCGAGCACCCCCGCGGCGATCACCAGCGCCGGCGCGACCGACAGCGCGTGCGCGCCCTCCCACCACGGCCGACCGCCGATGAGGATGTAATTGAGCCAGTGCTCGGCGCCGCGGACCGAGTTGCTCCACCCGGTCGTCCGCGTCGTCGTCGCCGCGTTCTCGACGTAGTCCAGGAACGGCGGGCTGTAGCGGCCGAGCAGGAGCAGCGGCAGCATCCACCAGAGCGACGCCAGCGCGGTCGCACCGGCCCACCAGAAGGCCAGCCTGCGTCCGGCCGCGGTGCCGGCGCCGGCCAGCACGAGCAGGAACGGCAGCGGCATCGTGGCCAGGTTCTCGACCGCGTTCACGCCTCCCATGAGCAGGACGGCGAGCCCGGACAGCACCCCGGCCCGGCGCGGCGACAACCGGCCGGCCAGCGCGAGGACGAGCGGCAGGCAGACCCAGGGCAGCACCGCGCTCGGCAGTACCTCGGCGGTGAGCACCCCGGAGAGCCCGAGGATGCGCGGCGTGAGCGCGTAGGTCAGGCCGACCAGCACCGGGACGGCCGAGGAGCCGATGCCGAGGGCGCGGCACAACCTCCGGGCGCCGTCGTAGGCGAGCAGCAGGATCAGGGCCGACCAGAGCCGCTGGGCGACCCAGTCGGGCAGGTGGACCAGGTCGGCGAGCGAGAACCAGGTCCCCTGCGGGAAGAGGTACCCGTAGGCCTGGTTCTGCAGGCCGCCGAAATTCTGCTCGGTGCCCCAGAGCGTGAGCGAGCGACGCAGCGCCGCGAGCGGGTCGGCGGTCAGGTCGAACTTGGTGTCGAACGTGGTCTCGCCGATGCGCTGCGCGAAGGCGACGTACAGCAGCAACGCGCACGCGGCCAGGTGCAGCCGGGAGGTGTGCACCGCGGCCCGAAGGCGGTCCCGGATCTTCCGGCTCCGGCCGGGGCCGGACCGCCGCGGGACGGGTCGCTCACGGCCGGGTCTCGACCCGGCCCGACGGACTCCCCTCCTGCGGCGCACCGGGGCACTCTACCGACGCACGTAAGATGCCGCTCATGCTGAGTGCCGCGTCGCCGACCCCGTCCGACGATCCCGCCTGGACGCTCATCTGGCAGGACGCTTCGGACATTCCGGGCTGGCTCAAGGAGGGGCAGGCACGGATCCTCTGGGACGAGGCCCGGGCCCTGCCCGACGGTGCGACCGTCCTCGAGATCGGCAGTCACCAGGGCCGGTCCACCGTGGTCCTCGGCGAGGCCCTGCGGAGCAAGGGCGGCACCGTGCTGGCGGTCGACCCGTTCATCGAGGGACGGCTCTTCGGCGGGTTGAGCACCAAGGACAAGTTCGAGGCCAACATCGCCGCGGCCGGGCTCGGCGACGTCGTCGAGCTGGTCCAGGACTACAGCACCAGGATCCGGCCGACCTGGTCGCGCGGCTTCGACCTGCTCTACATCGACGGCAAGCACGACTACTGGACGCTGTCGGACGACCTGAAGTGGGCCGTGCACCTGCCGCCGGGCGCGGCCGTGGTGATCCACGACTGCTACTCCTCGATCGGCGTCACGCTCGGCATCCTGGCGCACGTGCTGTTCAGCTCCGAGCTCGCCTACGAGCGACGCTCGGACTCCCAGGCGCTCTTCCGGGTCCGGCGTCCGAGCACCGCGGACCGGCTCCGGATCCTGCGCGAGGTGCCGTGGTGGATCCGCAACGTCTTCCTCAAGGTGCTGCTCCGGCTGCGGCTGCGGCCGGTGGCCCGGCTGTTCGGGCACGACTCGCCGTACGACCCGTACTGAGTCCTTACTGGCCCTTACTCCGTACTGGCCCTGACCGGCCGCTACTCGGCCAGCGCCCGGAACTCCTCGGCGACCAGGTCCGCCAGCCGGTCCCCGGCGGCGGCCGAGAACCAGCCCCGGCGCAGCCGCACGGTGAGCACGGTCGAGGTCGGCGTGCTCGCGAGGCCGAGCGCGCACCCGCTGGGTCCGGTCGGCACCGGCCAGAACCGCAGCTCGAGCACGTCCGGGTCCGCCACCACGCCCAGGTTGGAGACCAGCACGGTCGCGCCCAGCCGGTTCGCCAGCAACCGGGCGGCCAACGGGCCGGCACCGCCGCCGTCGGTCTCCGGGAACGCCGGCTCCGGGTCGGTCGCGCGCATCAGGTCCGCGGCCTCTGCGGTGCCGGTGATCCCGTCGGCCGGCAGCCGCACGTAGGCGGTGTCGCGGTCCGGAGGTGCTACCGGGGTGCCGGGGCGGCGCGACAGCCCCATCGACACCACCAGGCGCCGTCCGCCCGCACGGCGGCTGCCGTTCCAGCGCCGCAGCGAGGTGGCGGCGGCCGCCACCAGCGCCGCGCTGGACGGGCGCGGCGCGGTCACCGCCCGGGACAGCAGCAGGTCTCCCGACGCGGGCTCGGAGGTCTCCGCGGCGAACCGGACCGGCGGGTGCACCAGCACCTCCACGAGCCGCACGACGGTACGGCGCAGGAACCCGGTCGGTTGCGCCTCCCGGGTGATGCCCCGCGCCGACGACGTCAGGTCCGCGTCGGCGAGCGCGGCCGCCGCACCGAGGAGCCCGAGTCCGTCGGTGGCCCCGTGGTGCGCGGCCACGAGCAACGTCCGTCCGTCCTCGGCGAGCCCGACCCGCAGCAGTGGCTCGTGGTCGCGGTACTCGGCGTCGGCCATCGCGGCCAGCAGCTCGCCCTCCTCGGCGGGCGCGTAGACCCGCACCGGCGGGACCTGCCCCAGGTGCGGGAAGCGGGCGACCAGCGCGCCGGCACGCGTCTCCACGTCGTCGGCCCGGCGCGCGCCGGCGAACCGCACGGCGAGCACGATGCTCCAGGTCACGTCCGGGTCGCCGTACAGGCCCACGACGCGGCGCGCGCGGGCGACCGCCTCGTCGGGACGCACCTCCGAGCTCGTCACTCCGCAGACTCTAGGCTGTGCCCGTGATCAGACCAGCCGGTGCCGTCCCGGCGCGCCTCCGTGCCGCCCTCCGCGGCGGAACGGCGATCGCCGGCGCGGTCGTGGTCATGAACCTCTCGACGTACGTCTTCACGATCCTGGCCGCGCGCGTCCTCGGGCCCCGGCCGTTCGGCGCCTTCGCCGCGGTGATGAACGTGCTGCTCGTGGCCGGCGTCCTCGCGCTCGCGCTGCAGGCGACCGCGGCCCGGCGGATCGCGCGCGAACCCGGGGACGTCCACGAGGTCGAGGCGACCATCCTGACCGTCGGGCGGCGGTCCGCGGTCGGCCTCGGCCTCTTCTTCCTGCTGATCTCGCCGCTGGTGAACACCGCGCTGCGGCTCGACAGCCTGCCCACGGCCGTGCTCATCGCCGTCGCGGTCGTGCCGACGACGCTCATGGGCGCGCAGGCCGGCGTGCTCCAGGGCGAACGGCGCTGGATCCCGCTCTCGCTGATCTACGTCGCCGCCGGGGTGCCGCGACTGCTCATCGGCACGGCGTTCCTGCTCTGGCGTCCCGACGAGACCGCGGCGGTCGCCGCCGTCGCGATCGCCGCGTTCGCCCCGGTCGTGGTCGGCTCCATCGCGCTGCGCCAGCCGCGGGCGCAGCGGACCGTCGCGCAGACCGACGAGCACAACGCCCGGGCGCTCTGGTGGGAGACGGTGCACAACTCCCAGGCGCTGCTGGCGTTCCTCGTCCTCTCCAACGCCGACATCATCCTGGCCCGCAACTCGCTCGACGCCCACGACGCCGGCCTGTACGCCGCCGGTCTGATCATGGTGAAGGCGGTGACCTTCCTCCCCCAGTTCGTGGTCGTGCTCGCGTTCCCCTCGATGGGGACCGAGGACGCCCGCCGACCGGCCCTGCTGGCCAGCCTGGGCCTCGTCGCGCTCACCGGTGCCGCCGTGATCGTCGGCGTCACCGTGCTGCCGGGGCTGGCGCTCGCCTTCGTCGGTGGCCAGGAGTACGCCGGCATCAGCGACCTGCTCTGGGCCTTCGCGCTGCTCGGCACCGTGCTGTCCATGATCCAGCTGCTGGTCTACAGCGGGATGGCCCGCCAGGCCCGCCAGGCGGTCGTCGTGGTCTGGATCGCGATCGTCCCGCTCATCGTGCTCGGACTCACCGCCGGCTCGGTCAGCCAGCTGCTCGCCCGGGTCCTGGTCGTCGACACGGCCCTGCTCCTGGTGCTGCTCACCACCACGCTGTGGCACCTGCGCCACGACCGGCCGGTCGCGCTCACCGCCTGAGCGTCACCAGCCGGGGCGAGCCTCAGTGCGCCGCGTCGTGCCAGCTCCGGCCGGTCCCGACCGACACGTCGAGCGGGACCGTCAGGTCGGCGGCCGCGGCCATCTGCTCGCGCACCAGCGCCTCGAGCGCCTCGCGCTCCCCCGCGGCGACCTCGAACACGAGCTCGTCGTGCACCTGGAGCAGCATCCGCGAACGCAGCCCCGCCTCGGCCAGGGCCCGGTCGACGTTGAGCATCGCGACCTTGATGATGTCCGCGGCCGACCCCTGGATCGGCGCGTTCAGCGCCATCCGCTCGGCCATCTCGCGACGCTGCCGGTTGTCGCTGGTCAGGTCCGGCAGGTAGCGGCGCCGACCCATGATCGTCTCGGTGAACCCGGTCCGCCGGGCCTCGTCGACCACCCCGGCCAGGTAGTCGCGGATCCCGCCGAAGGTCTCGAAGTACTCGTCCATCAGCCCGCGGGCCTCGCCGGTGTCGATCTTGAGCTGCTGGGACAGGCCGAAGGCCGAGAGCCCGTAGGCAAGCCCGTAGTTCATCGCCTTGATCTTGGCGCGCATCTCGGTGTTGACCGCGCTCGGCTCGACGCCGAAGACCCGAGCCGCGGTGGCCTGGTGGAAGTCGCGGCCGGAGTTGAACGCCTCGATCAGGCCGGCGTCCTCGGAGAGGTGGGCCATGATCCGCATCTCGATCTGGCTGTAGTCGGCGGTGAGCAGCGACTCCCAGGCCTGCCCGTCGACCGGCTCGCCGACCACGAAGGCCTGCCGGATCCGGCGGCCCTCCTCGGTCCGCACCGGGATGTTCTGAAGGTTCGGGTCGGTGCTGGAGAGCCGCCCGGTGGCCGCGATCAGCTGGTTGAACGTGGTGTGGATCCGGCCGTCGGGCGCGACCGTCTTGAGCAGCCCCTCGACCGTCTGGCGCAGCCGGGTGACGTCGCGGTGCCGGAGCAGGTGGGCCAGGAACGGGTGCTCGGTCTTCGCGAACAGGTCGTTCAGCGCGTCGGCGTCGGTGGTGTAGCCGGTCTTGGTGCGCTTGGTCTTCGGCATGTCGAGCTCGTCGAAGAGGACCACCTGGAGCTGCTTGGGCGAGCCGAGGTTGATCTCCTTGCCGATGACCTCGTAGGCGTCGGCGGCGGCCTCCCGGACGGCGTCGCCGAACTCCGACTCCAGGCCGGTCAGGAAGTCCTGGTCCACCGCGATGCCGACCCGTTCCATGCCGACCAGCACGCCGACCAGCGGCAGCTCGATCTCGGCCAGCAGCCGTTCGCCGCCACGCTCGGAGAGCTCGGTGCGCAGCGTCCCGGCGAGGTCGAGGACGGCACGGGCGTGCAGCATCGACGCCTCGCCGGCCTCCTCGCCGCTCTCGAAGAGCAGCCCCTGGTCGTCGTCGCTGTCCTGCTTCAGCTCACGCTTGAGGTAGCGCAGGGTCAGGTCGGCCAGCGCGTAGGAACGCTGGTCGGGCGCCACCAGGTAGGCCATCATCGCGGTGTCGGTGGCCAGGCCCGCGAGGTCCCAGCCGTGGGCGCCCAGGGCGAGCAGCGGGCCGTTCGCGTCGTGGAGGACCTTCGGTCGCGAGGCGTCGGCCAGCCAGGCCGCGAGCGCGGCGTCGTCGCCGACGGTCAGGCCGGCGACGTCGACGTACGCCGCGCCGCCGTCCGCGCACGCGAAGGCGAGCCCGTCCACCCGACCGGTGCCCGCGCCCCAGGAGCCGCGGACGTGCAGCCCGACCGGGTCGGTGCCGAGGTCGGCCAGGAAGCCGGCCAGCTCGTCGGCAGCGACCACCCGGCCCTCGAGCCGGAAGCCTGCCCCCGCTGTCTCCGGCTCCTCCTCCGGCGCCAGCACGTCGAGGATCCGGGTGCGGAGCTCGCCACGGAACTCGAGCTCGTCGAGCAGCTCCAGCGCCGCCTTGCGGTCCCACTCGGTCAGGCCGAGGTCGCCCGGGACGAGCTCGAGCGCGAGGTCGCGCACCAGCGCGTTGAGGCGCCGGTTGCGGATCACGTCGTCGAGGTGCGCCCGCAGGTTCTCCCCGGCCTTGCCGCCGACCTCCTCTGCGCGGTTCACGACGTTGTCGAGCCCGTCGAAGGTCGCGATCCACTTCGCCGCGGTCTTCGGGCCGACGCCCGGGATGCCGGGCAGGTTGTCGGAGTCCTCGCCGACGAGGGCGGCGAGCTCGGGGTAGCGGTGCGGCGGGACGCCGTACTTGGTCTCGACGGCCTCGGGTGTCATCCGGGCGAGCTCGGAGACCCCGCGCATCGGGTACAGCACGGTCGAGTCCGGCGTGACCAGCTGCAGCGAGTCGCGGTCGCCGGTGAGGATGAGCACCTCGAAGCCGTCCGCGAGGGCCTGGGTGGTCAGCGTGGCGATGATGTCGTCGGCCTCGTAGCCGGCGTGGGTCAGGTGCCGGATCCGGAAGGTGTCGAGCAGCTCCTGCAGCAACGTGAGCTGGCTGCTGAACTCGTCGGGCGTCTTGTTCCGCTTCGCCTTGTACTCCGGGTACTCCTCGAGGCGGAAGGTCTGCCGCGACTTGTCGAAGGCCACGCCGACGTGGGTCGGCCGCTCGTCGCGGAGCACGTTGACGAGCATCGAGGTGAAGCCGTAGACGGCATTGGTGTGCTGCCCGGTGACGGTCGAGAAGTTCTCCACGGGCAGGGCGAAGAAGGCCCGATAGGCCAACGAGTGACCGTCCAGGAGCAGGAGTCGGGGGCGTCCAGGGGCAGCAGTCTCGGGCACGGCCTTAACCTAACCGCTCGCCCCGACAACCGCGCGCCGCGGGGCGGGCGGCAGGATGGGGGCATGACTTCGCAGGACCGCTCCGCCGAGACCACCATCGACATCGACGCCTACGTCGCCCGGTTGCCGCAGGGCATGGGTGCGCTCAACGACAAGATGGGCATCGAGATCCAGGAGCTCAGCCCGCACCGGATCGTCGCCACGATGCCGGTGGAGGGGAACACCCAGCCGTTCGGGCTGCTGCACGGCGGCGCCTCCGTGGTGCTCGCCGAGACCCTCGGCTCCATCGGCTCCGGTCTGCACGCCGAGCCGCTGGGCCGGGTCCCGGTCGGTGTCGACATCAACGCCACCCACCACAGGTCCGCCACCAGCGGCGTCGTCACCGGCGTGGCGACCGCGATCCACCTCGGCCGGACCAGCGCCGCGTTCGAGATCGTGATCTCCGACGAGCGCGGCAAGCGGGTCTGCACGTCGCGGATCACCTGCGCGCTCGTCGAGCCGCGGTGACCGGCCGCTGACCGGCCGCTGACGGGCCGCTGACGGGCCGCTGACCGGCCTCTAGTCCCGCTCCCCCGCCTGGGCGCGGCGCTGGATCGACCGGCGCTGGGCCAGCACCCGGCCCAGGTTCCGGCGGGCGTCGAGCGGCCGGAGCGGCTCCGGCGTCAACCGACGTCGCAGCGTGCTCGTGCTCGCCACCCGGACGGTCGCCACGGTGGCCAGGCCGAGCCGGGCCAGGAAGCGGTTGGTGTCGCGCGAGCTGCTGGAGGTGATCGCGGTGACGTGCGAGACGTCCTTCTCCTCCGCCCACGTGACGGCGGCGTCCAGCAGCGCGCGGGCGAACCCGTGCTTGCGGTGCTCCGGGAGCACCACCAGGTACGACGTGTGGATGGCCATGTCGCTGTGCAGCGGGCTCATCGAAGCCCGGCGCAGGTGCAGCGCCGCCACCAGGGCCCCGTCGTGGAAGCCCACCAGGACCCGCTCGTCGGGGTCGGCGGCGACCAGCGCCAACGCGCTGGCGGCCTCGCCCACGGGACGCGTCGCCGGCTGCTCGGCACCGCGGCCGGCGCCCAGCGCCCAGAGCTGGAGCAGCGCCTCGGCGTCGTCCGGACGGGCATCGCGGATCTCCAGCGGACGACGTGACATCGCTGCCTCCCTGCCCCCCGTCTGTTGACCAGATCCGATCTGCTGCGGCCGCCGGAGAGCCCGAGCGGCTCCGCGGCGGTGCCAGACTACGCTTCTGGCTTCAACGTCTCTAGGGGGCCCTTCGTGTTCGTCGGAACCGGAACACTGGTGAACGCCTCGACCGTCCTGGCCGGCAGTGCGATCGGCGTGCTGATCGGGCACCGGCTCCCCGAACGGACCCGGACCGTCGTCACCGACGGCCTCGGCCTGGTCACCCTGCTCATCGCCGGGAGCGCGGCGATGGCGGTCGCCGACCCGGCCTTCAGCAGGGCCGTCGGCGACGCGGCCACGATGCTGATCGTCCTGGGCGCCCTGCTGATCGGCGCCATCATCGGGTCGCTGGCGCGGATCGAGGACCGGCTCGAAGGACTCGGCGACGTCCTCCAGCGCCGGCTGAGCCGGGGCACGGCTGCGGGCGACCCGGAGGACCAGGCGGCGGAGCACGTCGCGCGGGACAGGTTCATCCAGGGGTTCGTGACCAGCTCGCTGGTCTTCTGCGTCGGCCCGCTGACGATCCTCGGCTCGGTGACCGAAGGCATCGGTCGTGGCCCCGACCAGCTGCTGCTCAAGGCCGCGCTCGACGGCTTCGCGGCGATCGCGTTCGCGGCGGCGTACGGCTGGGGGGTGGCGGCCAGCGTGATCACCCTGGTCGTCGTCCAGGGCAGCCTGACGGTGGTCGGCGCCGTCCTCGGCGACTTCCTCCCCGACGCGCACCTGGCCGCGCTCACCGCGACCGGCGGCCTCCTGCTCGTCGGCGTCGCGCTGCGTCTGCTCAACATCAAGCAGGTGAAGGTCGGCGACCTGCTCCCGGCGCTGCTGATGGCGCCGGTGCTGACCGAGGTCGTGATCTGGTTCAGGTAGGCGGGCCGGTCACCGCGTCTCGACAGGCTCGACGACCAGGACGGGCCTAGACGTCGCCGCCCAGGTAGGCGGCCTTCACCGAGCCGTCGGCGGCCAGCTCCGCACCGGTGCCGGAGCGGACCACCTCGCCGGTCTCCAGGATGTGCGCGGTGTCGGCCCGCTTCAGCGCCTGGGCGGCGTTCTGCTCGACGAGCAGCACCGTGGTGCCCTGGGCGTTGATCTCGGTGATGATCGTGAAGATCTGGGCGATCAGCTTCGGGGCCAGACCCATCGACGGCTCGTCGAGGAGCAGCAGGCGCGGCTTGGCCATGAGCGCACGGCCGATCGCCAGCATCTGCTGCTCACCGCCCGACATGCTGCCCGCGGGCTGCTTCTCCCGTTCCTTCAGCCGCGGGAAGAGGTCGAAGACCCGGTCCAGGTCCTGCTGGTACGCCGGGGTCTTCCGGTCCTTGCGGGTGTAGGCACCCATGTCCAGGTTCTCCCGGACCGACATGCCCGGGAAGCAGCCGCGGCCCTCCGGCGACTGGCTGATCCCCCGCAGCACCCGCTCGTACGGCGGCATGTGGGTGATGTCCTTGCCGTCGAAGATGATCGCGCCGGCGCGCACCTTCCGCAGTCCCGAGATCGTCTTCAGCGTGGTCGTCTTGCCGGCGCCGTTCGCGCCGATCAAGGTCGCGATGGTGCCTTCCTCCACGTTGAAGGAGATGTCACGGATGGCCTCGATGTGCCCGTAGTTGACACACAGGCCACGCACCTCAAGAAGCATCGTCCTCGTCCACTCCCAGGTAGGCCGCGATCACCGCGGGGTTGTCACGGATCTCCGCCGGGGAGCCCTCGGCGATCTTGCGACCGAACTCGAGCACCACGATGCGGTCGGTCACGCCCATCACCAGGCGCATGTCGTGCTCGATGAGGAGCACGGTGTAGCCCTGGTCGCGGACCTTGCGGATCAGGTCCATCAGCTTGGCCTTCTCGGCCGGGTTGAAGCCGGCCGCCGGCTCGTCGAGGCAGAGCAGCTTCGGGCCGGTGGCCATCGCCCGGGCGATCTCGAGGCGGCGCTGGTCGCCGTAGGAGAGGTTCGCGGCGAGGTCGTCGGCCCGGCCGTTGACGCCGACGAACTTGAGCAGCTCGTGGGCGCGACGGTCGGCTTCCGCCTCCTCGCGCCGCATCGCCGGAGTCCGGAACAGCGCGCTCAGCAGGCCGGACCTGCTGCGGGCGTCGAAGCCGACCTTCACGTTCTCCAGGACCGTCATCGACTTGAAGAGCCGGATGTTCTGGAACGTGCGGGCGATGCCGAGCTGGGTGATCTCGAACCGCTTCATCCCGGTCAGGGGCTTGCCGGAGAACCGGGCCTCCCCGCTGGTTGGCTTGTAGACGCCGGTCATCACGTTGAAGCAGGTGGTCTTGCCGGCACCGTTCGGGCCGATCAGACCGAGGATCTCGCCTTCGCGGATCTCGAAGCTGACCCCGTCGAGCGCGGTCACACCACCGAACTTGAGGGTGACGTCGTCGACGACGAGCAGGGCCTCGCCGGGCGTCGCCGCAGGCGGCTGCGCGTTCTCGGTCATCGCCCCTCCTCCGGCTCGTAGTCGCCCTCTTCGAGAGCCTCGATCTCCTGCTCCATCTTCTTCGCCCTTCGTTGTCGACCGGGCGGCAGGATGCCCTCGGGCCGGTAGACGGCCAGGATCATCAGCGCGAGGCCGAAGGCGAGCACCCGCCAGTCCTCGAAGCCGCGGAACCGCTCCGGCAGGTAGACGACCAGGAAGGCGCCGATCATGACGCCCCAGCGGTTGCCGGCACCGCCGACGACCACCGCGGCCAGGAACAGGATCGAGAGCAGCAGCTGGAACGACTGCGGGTTGATGAAGCCCTGCTTGCCGGCGAACAGCGCACCCGAGAGACCACCGATGGCGGCACCCATCGCGAAGGCGAGCAGCTTGAACTTGAACGTCGGCACGCCCATCAGCTCGGCGGCGTCCTCGTCCTCCCGGGTCGCCTCCCAGGCGCGGCCGACGCGGCTGTTCTTGATCATGATGTCGCCGATCAGGACCAGGACGATGACGGTGAGCGCGAACCAGTAGTACGGGATCGCGTCCAGGACGCCGAACTTCAGGACCTTGGTCTTGGTGTCCAGGTCGATCAGCGGCTGACCGTTCTGCCAGATCAGGTGCGGGACCTCGAACAGCGGGTCCGAGCTGTCGCCCGGCGGGATGCTCGGCGGACCGGGGATGTCGGAGACACCGCGCGCGGCACCCAGCCACTGCACGTTGGTGATGATCAGCCGGATGATCTCTCCGAAGCCGAGCGTCACGATCGCGAGGTAGTCGCCGCGCACCCGGAGCGTCGGGGCGCCGAGGATGACGCCGGAGATCATCGCGATCCCGATCGCGACCGGGATGGCGAGCAGGAAGGGCCAGCTCCCGTGGGCCGCGGTCAGCATCGCGACCGTGTAGGCGCCGACCGCGTAGAAGCCGACGTACCCGAGGTCGAGCAGCCCGGCGTAGCCGACGACGATGTTGAGGCCGAGCGCCACCAGGCAGTAGATGGCCACGTTGAACATCACGCCGCCGAAGTCGGTGTCCGGGGTGGTGATGATCGGGATGTTGAGCAGCGGCAGCGCGTAGAAGAAGAGCGCGACGACGACCCAGAGCGCGATCTTGGCCGGCTTGGACATGTTGTCGACCCGGTCCCGGAAGCCGACCTTCTCCTTCTTCGCCCCGCGCTTGGCGGGAGTCGTGGTGCTCATGCGCGCGCCTTTCCGAGCGACTCACCGAGCAGACCGGTGGGTCGGAACAGCAGCACCAGGATGAGGAGGACGAACGCGACGACGTCCTTCCACTGGGTGCCGAAGATCGCGGACCCCCAGTTCTCGGCGACGCCGAGGACCAGGCCGCCGAGGAGCGCTCCGCGCAGGTTGCCGATGCCGCCGAGGACGGCGGCCGTGAAGGCCTTGACGCCGAGCAGGAAGCCGGCGTTGAACCGCGTCGTGCCGATCTTGATCATGTAGAGCGTGGCGGCGGCGCCGGCCATGACACCGCCGATGAGGAACGTCACCTGGATCACCCGGGTCGCGTTCACGCCCATCAGGGCGGCCGACTCCGGGTCCTGCGCGACGGCGCGGATACCGCGTCCGAGTCGCGACCGGTTGATGAACTGGTCGAGGATCAGCATCATCACCAGCGCCGAGAAGATCAGCAGCAGGTCGATCGTGGTGACCCCGTAGTCACCGAGGGTGAAGACCCGGTGCGGGTTGATGTCCAGCGGCAGGCTGGTGTTGTCGCGGGCCTTGTCGACGTAGCGCACGAACGTGTCGTCGATCGTGAGGAACTTGGCGATGTTGTCGCGCAGGCCCATCAGCTCCGACAGCACGAACGACGCGCCGATCGCCGAGATCAGGATGACGAGCTTGGGCGCGTTGCGCTTGATCAGCGGTCGGTAGGCGAACCGCTCCAGCGCGAGGGCGACGCTGCCGGAGACCGCCATCGCGACGATCAGGGCGACCAGCAGCATGCCGATCGTCGCGGCGGTCGAGGTCGTGGGGTCCGCGCCGAACGCGTACATCACCCAGACGACCGCGAACGTGCCGAACATGAAGACCTCGGAGTGCGCGAAGTTGATCAGCTGCAGCACGCCGTAGACCATCGTGTAGCCCAGGGCGACCAGGGCGTAGATCGCGCCGATCGCGAGGCCGGTGATCGTGTACGCGAAGAAATTCTGGAACAACAGATCGAAGTGCAAGTCTCTCCCCTACTCGGTACCAAGCAGCCCGATCCGATGTGCTGCGGCCGGGGGAGGAAACCCCCGGCCGCAGCCGGTCATCAGATCAATCCGGATGAGCCGATGTCACTGCTGGATCGGCGTACCGGGGGTGATCTTCCCGTTCTCGACCTTGTACGCGTAGATCACGACGTCGGAGACCTCACCGGTGGAGTCGAACTTGATGTTCTTGGTGATGCCCTCGGCGTCGTAGCTGTTCACCCAGTCGAGCATCTTGGAGCGGGTGCTGTTCCCGTCCTTGATGCCCTGCAGGAAGATGTTCGCCGCGTCGAAGCCCTCGGCCGAGTAGGTGCCCGGGTCGGTGCCGTTGAGCGCCTTGTACTTCGAGGTGAAGTCGGCCGGCGACGGGGCGCACGGGCAGGTCAGGACCGCACCGTTGGCGGCGCTGGCACCCGCGGCGCTGATGAAGCCCGGGTCGAGCGAGCCGTCACCGGAGACGAACGTCCCGGTGTAGCCACCCTGCTTGAGCTGCTTGGCCAGCAGGCCCGCCTCGGCGTAGTAGCCGCCGTAGAAGAACACGTCGGTGCCCGAGGCCTTGGCCTTGGTGACCGTCGCCGAGAAGTCGGTCTGCTTCTGCTGCACGGTGTCCGTCGAGGTGACCAGGTTCTTCAGGTCGTCGCGGACGCCGTCCGCGAGGCCCTTGCCGTACTCGGAGGCGTCGTCGACGACCATGACCTTCTTGGCCTTCAGCGTGTTCTGGATGTACGACGCGACGGCGGGCGCCTGGGTGGCGTCGTTGCCGAGCACGCGGTGGAAGGTCTTCCAGCCGTGCGTGGTCAGGTCGGGGTTGGTGGCCGACGCGGAGACCGTCGGGAGACCCGCCTCGGAGAACGCCGGGCCGGTCGCGTCGCTCTCACCGGAGAACGTCGGGCCGACCACGCCGATGATGTCCTTGTCGCTGATGATCTTCGCGGCGAGCGGGGTGGCCTTCTCGGGGTCACCCTGGGAGTCGAACTCGTCCATGGTGACCTTGCAGTCGGAGTTGGCCTTGTTGTACTCGTCCAGCGCGACCTTGGCACCGTTGATGATGTTGATACCCAGGTTCGCGGCGTCGCCGGTCTTCGGGCCCAGGAACGCGAGCTTGGTGGTGCAGTCGCCGCTGGCGTTCGAGTTGTTGTCGCTGCTCCCACCCGAGGTGCCACAGGCACTCAGGGTCAGGGCTGCGACGCCAGCCAGCGCGGCGAACGCACGCAAGGACTTCTTGGAACGGATCATCTTTCCTCCGTTGACGGGGTGGATGCGATCGACCCTCGGCACGATCACGGGTTTTGCTGGACGCTAGCACCACAGAAACCCGTGCGGGAGAACGTGAAGGCGCGGATTGCCGCCGTTGCCAAGTTGTGACGAAGCGGGCGTTACTCCGCGCCTCCGCACGGGGAAGGAAGGCCCCCGACGCCAGCCGACACGCCGATGAACGCGCAGGTGGACCGGACCAGTGCGGCCCGGGACCGGGTCAGCGCGGCTCGACCCCGTGCTCGACGACGCCGTCGGCGACCTCGCGCATCGACAGCCGCAGGTCCATCGCCGTCTTCTGGATCCAGCGGAACGCGTCCGGCTCGCTCAGGCCGAGCTTCTCCTGGAGGACGCCCTTGGCACGGTCGACCACCTTGCGGGTCTCCAGCCGCTCGGACAGGTCGGCCACCTCGGCCTCGAGCAGCTGCAGCTCGGCGAACCGGCTGACCGCCATCTCGATCGCCGGCAGCAGGTCGTTCTTGCCGAACGGCTTCACGACGTACGCCATCGCGCCGGCGTCGCGGGCCCGCTCGACCAGGTCGCGCTGGCTGAACGCGGTCAGCATGACCACCGGGGCGATCCGCTGCGAGGCGATCCGCTCCGCGGCGGCGATCCCGTCGAGCCGCGGCATCTTCACGTCGAGGATGACCAGGTCCGGCCGGAGCTCCTCGGTCCGCGCGACGGCCTGCTCGCCGTCCTCGACCGCGGCGACCACCTCGTACCCCTCCTCGGCGAGCATCTCGGCGAGGTCGAGGCGGATCAGGGCCTCGTCCTCGGCGATGACGACGCGTCGGGGTGCGGGAGCGGCGGTCTCGGTCACGCGCACAGGCTACCGAGTACGGCGGGGCCGGCTGATTCCGGTAGCGTTTGCCTGCTTGCCCCGGTAGCCCAATCGGCAGAGGCCATGTGCTCAAACCACATCCAGTGTGGGTTCGAATCCCACCCGGGGCACACAGAAACGTCGGTCGTCGGCGCGATGCTCGGTGCATGTACGACACCTCGACTCGCGCTCAGGCGCTCGAGCTCGTGTACGCCGGGCACAGCAGGAACGCGGTGTCGCGCCGGCTCGGCGTCAGCAGGTCGACACTGCGGAGATGGCTGTCGGACCCGGAAGGAGCAGGCGGAGGCGCCCGTCCCTGCCCCGTGCCGCTCGAACCATCCGCCGCGTACTCCGCCCTCCTCGGCTACTACCTCGGAGACGGTCACATCGCGCGCTTCCCCCGTTACTACGCCCTCCGCATCGCCTGCGACGCCAGGTACGGGAGGATCATCGACGACGTCGGGCGGCTGCTGCACACCGTGCATCCGGACCGGCCCGTCTTCCGGGTGAGAGCCTCCGGCTGCGTCGTCGTCCAGTCGAATTGGAAGCACTGGCCGTGCCTCTTTCCTCAGCACGGCCCCGGACCCAAGCACCAACGGCAGCTGGTGCTGACCGATTGGCAGCGGCGAACCATCGCGGAGGAGCCCGGCGCCTTCCTTCGTGGCCTCTTCCACTCGGACGGATGCCTCGTCAAGAACTGGGCGACTCGCCCGGTCGGGGGGCGTATCAAGCGCTACGAGTACCCGAGGTGGCAGTTCGTCAACGAATCACGCGACATCATGCAGTGGTGCGGTGAAGCCCTGGACCGGGTCGGCGTGCGCTGGCGCCAGACAAAACCACGGGTCCTCTCCGTCTCACGGCGAGACGATGTCGCCCGGCTGACCGCACTGATCGGCGAGAAGGGCTGAGACCACGTACCGTGTCCCGGTGCTTCTCGGACCCGACGACCCGCTGCCGCAGGGCCTCCGCCCGCGCCGTGTCCTGGTCAACGGTTCCTCGGGTGGCGGCAAGACGACGCTGGCCGCGGCGCTGGCGGTCGACCTCGATCTGCCGCACACCGAGATCGACGCACTCTTCCACGGACCCGGCTGGGTGCCGCGCCCGGAGTTCCTCGACGACGTCGCCGAGCTGGCGGCGAGCCCCGCTTGGATCACCGAGTGGCAGTACTCCGCGGCGCAGCCGGTGCTGCTCCCCCGCTGCGACCTGATGGTCTGGCTGGACACGCCGCGGCCGGTGGCGATGTGGCGGGTCATCCGGCGCACGGTCCGCCGGCGGCTGCGCCGCGAGATCCTCTGGAACGGCAACATCGAGGGCCCGCTGCGCGAGGTGTTCACCGACCCCGAGCACATCATCCGCTGGGCGTGGTCGTCCCACCCGCGTGCGGCCCAACGGGTCGAAGCCGTGCTCTGCGACCGGCCAGAACTGCCCGTGGTGCGGCTGCGACCCGGCGACGTCGCGCGTTGGCGCGCTGGCCTCGGCAGCTGACTCAGCGGCTCCGGTACGCCGGCGCGACCTCGTTGATCGCGTCGCCCATCCGGTGGATGCGCAGCGCGTTCGTCGAACCGGGGATGCCCGGCGGACTGCCGGCGATGATGACCACGAGGTCGCCCTCGGATACCCGGCCCAGCGAGAGCAGCTGCTCGTCGACCTGGCGCACCATCTGGTCGGTGTGCTCGACGCCGACGGTCTTGAAGGTCTCCACTCCCCAGGTCATCGAGAGCTGCGAGCGCACCGCGGCCTCCGGGGTGAAGGCGAGCACCGGGATCGGGCCGCGGTAGCGAGCCAGACGCCGCGCGGAGTCGCCGGACTGGGTGAAGGCGACCAGGTACTTCGCGCCGACGCGCTCGGCGACCTCGGCGGCGGCCTTGGCGATGACACCGCCCCGGGTCTTCGGCTGCCAGTCGATCGCCGCCATGTGGTGCAGCTCGTGGTCCTCGGTGGAGGAGATGATCCGGGCCATCGTCCGGACGGTCTCGATCGGGTACTCCCCGACGCTGGTCTCCCCCGACAGCATCACCGCGTCCGCGCCGTCGAGGACGGCGTTCGCGACGTCGGAGGCCTCGGCCCGGGTCGGAGCCGGGTTCGAGATCATCGACTCCAGCATCTGGGTCGCGACGATCACCGCCTTGGCGTTGCGGCGGGCCTTCTCCACCACGCGCTTCTGCAGGAACGGCACGTCCTCCAGCGGGCACTCCACGCCGAGGTCGCCGCGCGCGACCATGAAGCCGTCGAAGGCCTTGACCACCTCGTCGAGGTTGTCGATCGCCTGCGGCTTCTCGATCTTCGCGATCACCGGGAGCATGACCCCCTCCTCGCGCATGATCCGCCGGACGTCCTCGGCGTCCTTGGCCGAGCGCACGAAGGAAAGTGCGATGAAGTCGACGGTGAGGTGCAGCGCCCAGCGCAGGTCCTCGATGTCCTTCTCCGACAGCGCGGGCACGCTCACCGGGACGCCGGGCAGGTTGATGCCCTTGTGGTCGCTGACCCGGCCGCCCACGACGACCACGGTGTGCACGTCGGTGCCCTCGACCTCGGTCACCCGGAGCCGGACCTTGCCGTCGTCGATGAGGATCTGGTCCCCGGGGTTCACGTCGCCCGGCAGGCCGTCGTACGTGGTCCCGGCGATCTCGTTGTCGCCGCTGATCTCGCGGGTCGTGATCGTGAACGACTGGCCGGTCTGCAGCCGGACGCCGCCCTCGCGGAACCAGCCCAGCCGGATCTTCGGGCCCTGCAGGTCGGCGAAGATGCCGACCCCGTGGCCGCTCTCGTCGGAGGCCTCGCGCACCATCCGGTACACCGCCTCGTGCTCGGCGTGGGTGCCGTGGCTCAGGTTGAGCCGTGCCACGTCCATGCCGGCGTCGACGAGAGCACGGATGCTCTCCTTGGTCGAGGTGGCCGGACCCAGGGTGCACACGATCTTTGCTCTCCGCACGTGCACAACCTACCGTCTGTTTTTGCTCAGGCGGTGACGGGGCGCTCGGTCGGCGGGATCGGCGCCGGCAGGGTGGTCGATCCCGTCAGGAACGTGTCCACGGCGGCGGCCGCGGCACGACCCTCGGCGATCGCCCAGACGATCAGCGACTGACCGCGGCCGGCGTCGCCGGCCACGAAGACGCCCTCGACCGAGGAGGCGTAGGACTTGTCCCGGACGACGTTGCCGCGCTCGTCGAGCTCGACGCCGAGCTGGCTGACCAGGCCCGGCTGCTCCGGACCGGTGAAGCCCATCGCGAGCAGCACCAGGTCGGCCGGGATCTCGCGCTCGGTGCCCTCGACGGGCTGGAACTTCGCGTCGACCTCGACCAGGCGCAGCGACCGGACGTTGCCCTGCTCGTCGCCGAGGAACTCCTGGGTGGAGACCGCGTACACCCGGTCGCCGCCCTCCTCGTGGGCCGAGGAGACCCGGAAGGTCATCGGGTACGTCGGCCACGGCTGGCCGGCCGGCCGGTCGAGACCGGGCTGCGGCATGATCTCCAGCTGGGTGATCGAGGCGGCGCCCTGACGGATCGAGGTGCCGAGGCAGTCGGCGCCGGTGTCACCGCCACCGATGATCACGACGTGCTTGCCGGTCGCCACGATCTGGTCCACCCCGTCAGGCAGGGTCTCGCCGAGCGCGACCCGGTTGGCCTGCGGCAGGAACTCCATCGCCTGGTGGATGCCGGCCAGCTCGCGGCCGGGCACCGGCAGGTCGCGGGCGACGGTCGAGCCGATCGCCAGCACGACGGCGTCGTACCGCTCGCGCAGCTGCTCGCCGGTGAGCTCCTCACCGACGTTCACCCCGGCGCGGAAGACGGTGCCCTCGCGACGCATCTGCTCCAGCCGGCGGTCGAGGACCTTCTTCTCCATCTTGAACTCGGGGATGCCGTAGCGCAGCAGGCCGCCGATCTTGTCGGCGCGCTCGTAGACCGCGACGGTGTGACCCGAGCGGGTGAGCTGCTGGGCGGCGGCGAGGCCGGCCGGGCCGGAGCCGATCACCGCGACGGTCCTGCCGGAGAGCCACTCCGGCGGCTGCGGCCGCACGTTGTGGGACTCGAAGGCCCGCTCGATGATCGAGACCTCGACGTTCTTGATGGTCACCGGGTCCTGGTTGATGCCCAGGACGCAGGCCGTCTCGCACGGCGCCGGGCACAGCCGCCCGGTGAACTCCGGGAAGTTGTTCGTGGCGTGCAGCCGCTCGATCGCGGCGTCCCAGTCGTCCCGGTACACCAGGTCGTTCCACTCGGGGATGATGTTGCCCAGCGGGCAGCCCTGGTGGCAGAACGGGATGCCGCAGTCCATGCAGCGGGCGGCCTGGGTCCGGATGATCGGCAGCAGCGCGCGTGCCGGGTTCTCCGGGTAGACCTCGTTCCAGTCCTGGACGCGCTCGTCCACCGGACGCCGGTCCGCGACCTCACGGCCGTGGTTCAGAAAGCCCTTCGGGTCAGCCATGGAGCGCCCCCATCATCCTCTGGGCCACCTCGGCCTCGTCCAGTCCGTCGGCCTCGGCCTTCGCCTTGGCCTCCATCACGATCCGGTAGTCGCGCGGCATGACCTCGGTGAACCGCGCCAGAGCGGCGTCCCAGTCGGCCAGCAGCTCCGCGGCGACGGTCGAGCCGGTCTCCTCGGCGTGCTGGGTGACCAGACCCTTGAGGAAGTCCGACTCGGCGGCGGGCACCGGACCGAGGTCCACGAGCTCGCCGTTGACGCGGCCGTCGTTCAGGTCCAGCACGTACGCCGTGCCGCCGCTCATGCCGGCCGCGAAGTTGCGCCCGGTCGGACCGAGCACGACTACGGTGCCGCCGGTCATGTACTCGCAGCCGTGGTCGCCCACGCCCTCGACGATCGCGGTCGCGCCGGAGTTGCGGACGCAGAAGCGCTCGCCGGCCTGACCGCGCAGGAAGATCTGGCCGCTGGTCGCGCCGTAGCCGATCGTGTTGCCGGCGATGATCTGCTGCGCGGCGTCGAAGGTCGCCGCCCGGTTCGGCCGGACCACGATCCGGCCGCCGGAGAGACCCTTGCCGACGTAGTCGTTGGCGTCGCCCTCGATCCGCAGGGTGATGCCCTTCGGGACGAACGCGCCGAACGAGTTGCCGGCCTCACCGGTGAAGGTGATGTCGATCGTGCCGTCCGGCAGGCCCGCGCCGCGGTACCGCTTGGTGACCTCGTGCCCGAGCATCGTGCCGACGGTCCGGTTGACGTTGCGGATCGCGACCTGCGCCCGGACCGGCTCGCCGTTCTCGAGCGCCGGGGCGGCGAGCTCGATGAGCTGGTTGTCGAGCGCCTTGTCCAGGCCGTGGTCCTGGCCGGTGGTGTTGCGCAGGGCAGCACCCTCGGGCAGGGCCGGCACGTGGAAGATCGGCGAGATGTCGAGTCCCGCTGCCTTCCAGTGGTGGACGGCCTTCTCCGCGTCGAGGACGTCGGCGTGGCCGATCGCCTCGTCGAGGGTGCGGAAGCCGAGCTCGGCGAGGATCTCGCGCACCTCCTCGGCGACGTACTCGAAGAAGTTGACGACGTACTCGGCCTTGCCGGAGTAGCGCTCGCGCAGCACCGGGTTCTGGGTAGCGACGCCGACCGGGCAGGTGTCCAGGTGGCAGACCCGCATCAGGATGCAGCCGGAGACCACCAGCGGTGCCGTCGCGAAGCCGTACTCCTCGGCGCCGAGCAGCGCCGCGATGACGACGTCGCGACCGGTCTTGAGCTGGCCGTCGGTCTGGACGACGATCCGGTCGCGCAGGCCGTTGAGCAGCAGCGTCTGCTGGGTCTCGGCGAGGCCGAGCTCCCAGGGGCCACCGGCGTGCTTGAGCGAGGTCAGCGGCGAGGCACCGGTGCCGCCGTCGTGGCCGGAGACCAGCACCACGTCGGCGTGCGCCTTCGAGACACCCGCGGCGACCGTGCCGACACCGACCTCGGCGACCAGCTTCACGTGCACCCGGGCGGCCGGGTTCGCGTTCTTCAGGTCGTGGATCAGCTGGGCCAGGTCCTCGATCGAGTAGATGTCGTGGTGCGGCGGCGGCGAGATCAGGCCGACGCCGGGCGTGCTGTGCCGGGTCTTGGCCACCCACGGGTAGACCTTGTTGCCGGGCAGCTGGCCACCCTCGCCGGGCTTCGCGCCCTGGGCCATCTTGATCTGGATGTCGTCGGAGTTGGTCAGGTACTCCGAGGTGACGCCGAAGCGACCGGAGGCGACCTGCTTGATCGACGAGCGCCGCTCCGGGTCGTAGAGCCGCTCGGCGTCCTCGCCGCCCTCACCGGTGTTCGACTTGCCGCCCAGGCGGTTCATCGCGATCGCGAGGGTCTCGTGGGCCTCCTGCGAGATCGACCCGTAGGACATCGCGCCGGTGGAGAACCGCTTCACGATCGCGGAGACCGGCTCGACCTCGTCGATGCTGATCGGCGTCCGGCCGGTCTCGCCGGCGTCCTTGAAGCGGAACAGACCGCGCAGGGTCATCAGCTTCTCGGACTGCTCGTCGACCGCCTGCGTGTACTGCTTGAACACGTCGTAGCGGCCCGAACGGGTGGCGTGCTGGAGCCGGAAGACCGTCTCCGGGTTGAACAGGTGCAGCTCGCCCTCGCGGCGCCACTGGTACTCGCCACCGACGGCGAGGTCGCGGTGCGCCGGCGCGATGCCGTCGACCGGGTAGGCCATCCGGTGGCGCTGCGCGACCTCCTCGGCGATCACGTCGAGGCCGACGCCGCCGAGCTTGGAGGTGGTGCCGGTGAAGTACCGGTCGACCAGCTCCTGGGAGAGGCCGAGGGCCTCGAAGATCTGCGCACCCGTGTACGACGCGACGGTGGAGACGCCCATCTTGGACATCACCTTCACCACGCCCTTGCCGAGCGACTTCACCAGGTTCTTGACCGCGACCTCGGGCTCGGTCTTCACGTAGAAGCCGTCCCGGGCCAGGTCCTCGACCGTCTCCATCGCGAGGTACGGGTTGACCGCGGCCGCGCCGAACCCGATCAGCGTCGCGACGTGGTGCACCTCGCGGACGTCACCGGCCTCGACGATCAGGCCGACCTGGGTGCGGGTCTTCTCCCGGACGAGGTGGTGGTGGACCGCGGCGGTGAGCAGCAGCGACGGGATCGGCGCGTGGATCGCGTCCGAGTGCCGGTCGGACAGCACGATGATCCGGGCGCCGCCGGCGATCGCCGCCGAGACCTCGGCGCAGATCGCGTCGAGCCGGGCCGCCAGGGCCGCTCCGCCGCCGGCGACCTCGTAGAGGCCGCGGGAGACGTGCGTGACGAAGCCGGGGTGGTCGCCGTCGCGGTTGATGTGCCGGATCTTCACCAGCTCGTCGTTGGTGATCACCGGGAACGTCAGCACGACCTGGCGGCACGAGGCCGGGGTCGGGTCGAGCAGGTTGGCCTCGGGGCCGATGGTCCCGTTGAGGCTGGTGACCAGCTCCTCGCGGATCGCGTCCAGCGGCGGGTTGGTGACCTGCGCGAACAGCTGCGCGAAGTAGTCGAACAGCAGCCGAGGACGGTCGGAGAGCACGGCCACCGGGGTGTCGGTGCCCATCGAGCCGAGCGGCTCCGCGGCGGTGTTCGCCATCGGCGTCAGGATGACGCGCAGCTCCTCCTCGGTGTAGCCGAAGATCTGCTGACGACGGGTCACCGAGGCGTGGCTGTGCACCACGTGCTCGCGGTCGGCGATGTCGCCGAGCTTGATCAGACCGGCGTGCAGCCACTCCCCGTAGGGGTGCTCGGCGGCCAGCTCGGACTTGATCTCCTCGTCCTCGATGATCCGGTGCTCCTCGGTGTCGATGAGGAACATCCGGCCCGGCTGCAGGCGGCCCTTGCGGACGACGCTCGCCGGGTCGAGGTCGAGCACGCCCACCTCGGAGGCCAGCACGACGAGACCGTCGTCGGTGACCCAGTAGCGGCTCGGCCGCAGGCCGTTGCGGTCGAGGACCGCGCCGACCTGGGTGCCGTCGGTGAAGACGACGCACGCGGGGCCGTCCCACGGCTCCATCAGCGCGGAGTGGAACTCGTAGAACGCCTTGCGGTCGGCGTCCATCTCGGCGTGGTTCTCCCACGCCTCCGGGATCATCATCAGCACCGCGTGCGGCAGCGACCGGCCGCCCATGTGCAGCAGCTCGAGGACCTCGTCGAACGAGGCCGAGTCGCTGGCGCCCGGGGTGCAGATCGGGAACAGCCGCTCCAGGTCTCCGGGGATGATGTCGCTGTCCAGCAGCGCCTCGCGGGCGCGCATCCAGTTGCGGTTGCCCATCACGGTGTTGATCTCGCCGTTGTGGGCGATGAACCGGAACGGGTGGCTCAGCGGCCAGCTCGGGAAGGTGTTCGTGGAGAACCGCGAGTGCACCACGCCGATCGCGGACTCGACCCGCGGGTCGACCAGGTCCGGGAAGACGTGGTCGAGCTGGTCGGTGGTGAGCATGYCCTTGTAGGCGATCGTCCGGCTCGACAGCGACGGGAAGTACACGTCGGTCTCGCGCTCGGCGCGCTTGCGCAGGCAGAACGCCAGCCGCTCCAGGCCCATGCCGAGGACCCGGCTGCCGCTGGAGGCGATGAAGATCTGGGCGAACGTCGGCATCGCGGAGAGCGCGGTGGCGCCCAGCGAGGACGGGTCGGTCGGGACGTCGCGCCAGCCGAGGACGGTCAGGCCCTCCTCCGCGGCGATCTCCTCGATCCGGGCGCGGGTCTTCGCGACGTGCTCGGCGTCACCGGGCAGGAACGCGGTGCCCACGGCGTAGGAGTGCGCCGGCGGGAGCTCGAAGCCCAGCTCGGCGGTGACCTCGCGGAAGAACCGGTCCGGGACCTGGAGCAGGATGCCAGCGCCGTCACCCGAGTTGGGCTCGGCACCCGCGGCACCACGGTGCTCGAGGTTGCGCAGGGCGGTCAGCGCCTTCGTCACGATGTCGTGGCTCGGAACGCCGGTCAGGGTCGCGACGAAGGCGACACCGCAGGCGTCGTGCTCGTGCTGTGCGTCGTACAGGCCCTGCGGCTCGGGTCGTCCGAAAGGTCCGGTGAAGGACCTTGCCCCGGATGAGGGCGGCGGGAATGCGTGCATCTGCATTCTCCCGTCGTCGTCGTGCGCACGCGGGACGGTTCCCCTGAATCAGGGCCCGGCTCGGTGCGGCGGTGGAAGCATGCCAACACAGGACTTCACTGGCCCATGCGGAGGGATCAGACTACAGGAGCCGCGCCCCGGGCGCTCACTCAGTTTCGTGTGACGGATGTGGTGTAGGCGACTCACCTGCCGGCTCGCCGGCGTCCGCCCCGGTCTCCGCCCGGCTTCCCACCTGTTCCGCGACCTCCGGGGCGCGTCCGTCCACGAAGACCGAGTCCTCGCGGGTGTGCGGCGCCGGGTGCCGGCGGCCGGCCACCACGAAGTAGACGAGCGCGCCGGTCCCCAGCACGATCGAGGTCCAGACGTTCAGCCGCAGGCCGAGGACGTCGTTGTACTCGACGTTGTCGATCCGCAGGTACTCGATCCAGCCGCGCCCGAGGCAGTACGCCATCACGTAGAGCGCGAAGCAGCGGCCGAAGCCCAGGCGCAGCTTCCGGTCCAGGTAGAGCACGACGCCCATGGCGCCCAGGTTCCACAGGCACTCGTAGAGGAACGTCGGGTGGAAGGTGGCGTGGTCCTCGTACCCGGCCGGCCGGTGCTGGGCGTCGATCTCGAGCCCCCACGGCAGCGTCGTCGGGCGGCCGAAGAGCTCCTGGTTGAAGTAGTTGCCCCAGCGGCCGATCGCCTGGGCGAGCAGCAGCCCGGGCGCGAGGGCGTCCATCAGCGGCAGCATCTTGATCCCGTAGTGCCGGCAGGCGAACAGCGCGCCGACCGCACCGCCGGCGATCGCGCCCCAGATGCCGAGGCCGCCGTGCCAGATCTCCAGCGCGCCGATCGCGCGCTTGCCCTCGCCGAAGTAGAGGTCGTGGTCGGTGATCACGTGGTAGAGCCGGGCGCCGATCAGGCCCGCGGGGACCGCCCACAGGGCGACGTCGCCGACCTGGCCGGACCTACCGCCGCGCTCGACCCAGCGCTTCTCCCCCAGCCAGACCGCGGCGACGACGCCGAGGATGATGCAGAGCGCGTAGGCCCGGATCGGGAAACCCGCCACGTGCCAGACCCCCTGGCCCGGACTCGGCAGGAACGCGGGGATCAGAGCAGCGGTCACGGGTGGGTCTCTCCTCGGTCAGGACTTGAGCAGCTTGATCATGTCAGCGGACATCTCCGCCGGGGACGTCGTGGAGTCCCAGATCACCTCGGCGCCGTCGCCGAGGACGCCGTAGGTGTACGTCGAGTGGTCGACCTCGTAGCCGCCGCTGGGCAGCTTGCGGCCGTCCTCGATGGAGACCTTGAACGAGTCGCCCAGCGCACTGATGTCGGCCATCGAGCCGGTCAACCCGACCAGGCCGTCGCCGAACCGGGCCAGGTAGGAACCGAGCACCTTCTCGGTGTCCCGGGCGGGGTCGGTGGTGACGAAGACGATCTCGACCTTCTCCTGGTCGGCGTCGTCGAGCTTGGTCACGGCCTGGGCGACCGTGCTCATCACGACCTGGCAGATGTCCGGGCACTTGGTGTAGCCGAAGAAGACGATCTTGAGCGGAGCCTTCGCCGTCGCGATCGAGTACGGCTCACCGTCGGTGCCCGTCAGCGGCACGTCGGCGACCTTGAAGGGGCTCTCGTCCAGGTAGGTCCCGTGGTAGCCGCCGTTGTCACCGGCCACGCTGATGGCCGGGCCCGCAGGCTCGTCGGCACCGCAAGCGGCGGTGCCGAGCACGGCGACCGCCAGCGCCACCGCAGCCAGCCGCCGACGGTCAGCCACGCCGGACCCCGTCGGCCAGGTCCTCGGTCAGGGCAGCCAGCGCGGTCAGGCCGGCGGCGGTGTCGCCGGGGTGGTCGAGCAGCGTCCGGACGAACGCGGAACCGACGATCACGCCGTCGGCGTACGTAGCGACCTCTGCGGCCTGCGCTCCGTTCGAGACGCCCAGGCCGACGCCGACGGGCAGCGTGGTGGCGGCCTTCGTGCGGGCGACCAGCGGCCCGGCGAGGTCGCTGGTGCTCGCCCGGGCGCCGGTGACGCCCATGACCGCGGTCGCGTAGACGAAGCCGCGGCAGGCGGCCGTCGTCATCGCGATCCGCTCGTCGGTGGAGGACGGCGCCACCAGGAAGACCTTGTCGAGGTCGTGCGCGTCGGCCGCCGCGATCCAGGCCGCGCCCGAGTCCGGGGTCAGGTCGGGGGTGATCAGGCCCGCTCCCCCGGCACTGGCCAGATCGGCGGCGAACCGCTCCACGCCGCTGTGCCGATGGCTCCGACCGCTGGCGCGGCCGTAGCGTTCGACCGGGTTCCAGTACGTCATCACCAGCGTCGGGGTGCCGGTCGCGGCCACCGCCTCGACGACGCGGAGCACGTCCGCGGTGCGGGTGCCGGCCTCGAGGGCCTGCTGGGCGGCGGCCTGGATGGTCGGGCCGTCCATCACCGGGTCGCTGTAGGGCAGGCCGATCTCGATCACGTCGCAGCCGGCCTCGACCATCACCTTCAGCGCGGCGATGGAGCCGTCCACGTCGGGGAATCCCGCCGGCAGGTAGCCGACCAGGGCCGCACGGTCCTCGGCACGCGCCTTCGCGAACGCCACCTGGGTGCTGGTCACGACTCCGCCTTCCCGAGGCCGAACCACTCGATGGCCGTGCCCATGTCCTTGTCGCCGCGGCCGGACAGGTTGATCAGGATGGTCGCGCCCGGGTTCTCCGCGGCCAGCCGGAGCGACCCAGCCACCGCGTGCGCCGACTCGATCGCGCAGATGATGCCCTCGGTGCGGGCCAGCAGCGCCATCGCGTCCATCGCCTCGGCGTCGGTCACCGACTGGTAGTCGGCCCGGCCGATGTGCGCCAGGTGGGCGTGCTGCGGGCCGACGCCCGGGTAGTCGAGGCCGGCGGAGATCGAGTGCGACTCGATCGTCTGGCCGTCCTCGTCCTGGAGGATGTAGGTCCGGGCGCCGTGCAGGACCCCGGCCTCGCCGGCGTGGATGGTCGCGGCGTGCCGCGCGGTGTCGACGCCCTCGCCGCCGGCCTCGAACCCGACGATCCGCACGTCGGCGTCGTCGAGGAACGCGGTGAACATGCCGATCGCGTTGGAGCCGCCGCCCACGCACGCGGTGACGATGCCGGGCAGCGTGCCGGTGAGCTCCAGGCACTGCGCCCGGGCCTCGTCCCCGATGCCGCGGCAGAAGTCCCGGACCATCGCCGGGAAGGGGTGCGGCCCGGCGGCGGTGCCGAAGCAGTACGCCGTGTGGTCGACCGTCGCGACCCAGTCGCGGATCGCCTCGTTGATCGCGTCCTTCAGGGTCATGCTGCCGGAGTCGACCGCGACCACCTCGGCACCAAGCAGGTTCATCCGGGCCACGTTGAGCGCCTGGCGCTCGGTGTCGACCTTGCCCATGTAGACGACGCAGTCCAGCCCCAGGTACGCCGCCGCGGTGGCCGTCGCGACGCCGTGCTGGCCGGCCCCGGTCTCGGCGATCAGCCGGGTCTTGCCCATCCGCTTGGCCAGCAGCGCCTGGCCGAGCACGTTGCGGATCTTGTGCGCCCCGGTGTGGTTCAGGTCCTCGCGCTTGAGCAGGATCCGGGCACCGGCCTTCGCGGAGAGGTGCTTCGCCTCGTAGAGGCTGCTCGGCACACCGGCGTACTCGTGGAGCATCCGCTGGAACTCGCCGGTGAAGGCCGGGTCGGCCATCGCCCCGGTCCAGACGTCGGTGAGCCGGTCGAGCTCGGCGATCAGCGCCTCGGGCATGTAGCGCCCGCCCCACAGGGCGTCGTCCGGCGCGCCGAAGTAGCCGCGCTCGTCGGGTCCAGCGGACGGGAGCTGATCGGTCATCGTGCACCTCCGGAGGCGGGGACCGCGCGCATCGCGGCGACGGCGGACGTCGGGTCGCCGTCCTTGACGAGGGCCTCGCCGACCAGGACGACGTCGGCGCCCTCGGCGGCGTAGCGGGCGGCGTCGGCGGGACCGGTGATCCCGGACTCGGCCACCTTCACGACGTCGTCGGGCAGCAGCCGGACCAGCCGGCCGAACGCGTCCGGGTCGACCTCGAGGGTCTTGAGGTTGCGGGCGTTGACGCCGATCAGCTCGGCCCCGATCGCCAGCGCGCGGGCGATCTCGTCCTCCTCGTGCACCTCCACGAGGACGGTCATGCCGAGCTCGCGGGCGCGGTCGTGCAGCCGGGCCAGGGTGGCGTCGTCGAGCGCGGCCACGATGAGGAGGACCAGGTCGGCACCCGCGGCGCGGGCCTCCAGGAGCTGGTACTCGGTGACGATGAAGTCCTTGCGGAGCAGCGGGGTCGCGACCGCGGCGCGCACGGCCCGCAGGTCGTCGAGGCTGCCGCCGAAGCGGCGCTGCTCGGTGAGCACGGAGATCGCGTCCGCCCCACCCGCCGTGTAGGCGGCGGCCAGTGCGGCCGGGTCGGGGATGTCGGCCAGGTCGCCCTTGCTCGGCGAACGGCGCTTGACCTCCGAGATCACCGACAGGCCGGGGGCGCGGAACGCGGTCATCACCTCGCGCGCCGGCGGGGCGGCGGCCGCGAGGGCGGCGAGCCCGGTCTCGTCGAGCGCGGCCTGCCGGACCGCCAGGTCCTCGCGCACGCCCGCAACGATCTCGTCGAGCACAGACATGGGAAGCCTCACTGGTCGGACACGTGCAGAGGGAGAGCGGCCTCGTCGTCGCTCTGGAGCCACCCTCAGGCTCTCACGCGGAGCCAAGGGGTTTGCCGGGGTCAGTGACCCGCGGTGCCGTAGCCCATCTTGCCCATGACGAAGCCCACGAGCAGGGCGATCGGGGCGAGCGCGACGCCGACCCAGAACACGGGCATGGACTCGACCATCAGGCCGATCCCGCCGACCACGAAGCTCGCCAGCCCGATGCTCACGGCGGTCCAGGCGGCCGGGGTGTTCCCGTGGTTGTCCGACATGCGTTCGACTCCTTGCTCAGGTGCGGGGCAGCAGCATTCTAGGGGGCTCGGTGGTCCGGACGTTCCGTCGGGTCGTGCCCGGCGTCCATCGCCTTCCAGAGGTCGGTCTCGGTCGCCGGCTCGTGCTCGGTGTCGGCAGGGCTGTCGGCAGGGGTGTCGGCGGGGTGCGCGGCGGGGTGTGCGGTGGGGGCGTCGTACCGGCTGCCCATCTCGGGCCAGTGGCGCGCGAACCGGACCGCACCGGTCGCGGCCACGACCGCGAGCACCGCCGCGACGAGCGCGACCCAGTACCACCCGGTCATGGTGGTCCCGAGGTCTCCGGCGGCCGCCCCGCGCGCGGCACGGTAATTCTCGGCCACCGTGTCCGGGAGCCGCAGGTACGCGACCACGGTCACCGCGACGAGCACCGCGGCCACCACCAGCGTGACCACGGCCATCAGCCGGCGCGCTCCGCCGCGGGTGACCAGCAGGACACCCCAGGCGGCGAGCAGGACGAAGGCGAGCGCGCCGGCCAGCGGCATGTCGGCGCTCACCGTCTGCGACGCGAGCAGCCCCAGGCTGGCCGGTGACTTCGACGTCGTGGCCCAGTCCTTCGTCCCCGCGACGGCGGCGCCGCCGGCGGAGGCGAGTCCGAGCAGGACGACCGGCGCGAAGGTCCGGCGCGGGTCGGTCACGCCCAGCCCTCGGGACCCAGGAGGTCGGCGTCGAAGCAGGTCCGGTCGCCGGTGTGGCAGGCCGCGCCCTCCTGGTCGACCTTGACCAGCAGGGTGTCGCCGTCGCAGTCGAGGCGGACCTCGACCACGTGCTGGCGGTTCCCGGAGGTCTCGCCCTTGACCCAGTACTCCTGGCGCGAGCGGCTCCAGAACGTGCCCCGGCCGGTGGTGAGCGTCCGGTGCAGCGCCTCGTCGTCCATCCACCCGAGCATCAGCACCTCCCCGGTGTCGTGCTGCTGCACGATCGCCGGGACGAGCCCCTCCGCGGTCCGCTTGAGGCGGGCGGCCAGGGCAGGGTCGAGCGGGCTCTCCGGCAAGGCGTTCACACCGGCCAGTATCCCCGACCCGTCATGACGACTGCTGGGCCACCCAGGACGAGTGCAACCGCCCGTAGACGCCGCCCTCCTGGACCAGAGCGGCATGGGTGCCGCGCTGCACCACCCGGCCCTGGTCGAAGACGATCACCTCGTCCGCGTTCTCGGCGGTGCTGAGACGGTGCGCGATCGTGACCGAGGTGCGTCCGGCCATCAGCAGCTCCAGCGCCCGCCCGATCCGCATCTCCAGGGCAGGGTCGACCGCGCTGGTGGCCTCGTCGAGGACCAGCAGGTCCGGGTCGGCGAGGTGGGCGCGGACCAGGGCCACCAGCTGCCGCTCCCCCGCGCTCAGCGACTCACCGCGCTGCCCCACCCGGGTGTCGAGCCCCCGCGGCAGACCCGCCAGCCAGTCGCCGAGCCCGAGGTCGTGCAGCGCCCGGGTGACGTCCTCGCGGGTGGCGTCGAGGTCGCCGTACGCCGCGTTGGCGAACAGCGTGCTGTCGAAGAGGAAACCCTCCTGCGGGACCAGCACCACCCGGCGGCGCAGCGACGCGAACGCGATCGCGCGCAGGTCGTGGCCGGCCAGCCGGACCGCGCCGGTCGTCGGATCCATCAGCCGGGTCAGCAGCTTCGCGAAGGTGGTCTTGCCGGAGCCGGTCTCGCCGACGACGGCGATCCGGGTCCCGGCCTCGATCCGCTCGTCCACGTCGCGCAGGACCAGGCCGCTGCCGGGGTAGCCGAAGTCGACGTGGTCGAACTCGACGGTCACCGCGCCGTGCGGGAGGACCACGCCCGCCGGGCCCGGGTCGTCCAGGTCGGCCGGCGTCTGCAGGATGCCGATCACCCGGCGCCACCCGGCGAGGGCGTTCTGGGCGTCGGTGAGCACCTGCGTGCCCATCTGCACCGGGCTGACGAACAGGGTCACCAGGAACGCGAACGCGAGCACCTGGCCGGCGGTGATCTGGTCGTCGAAGCCGAGCCAGATGCCGACGATGATCACCAGCGCGTTCGCGAGTCCGGCCGAGACGCCGCCGAGGGAGAACGAGAACGCGGTCAGGCCCTGGGCCCGGGTGCTGGCCGCCTGGTACTCCGCGATCGACTCGTCGATGCGCGCCTGGGTGCGGCCCTCGATCGCGTGCGTGCGGACGACGACCGCGCCGACCACCGGCTCGGAGACCGCGGCGAGCATCTGCCCGACCATCCGGCGCACCACCGCGTAGGAGTCCGACAGCTTGCGCTGGAAGTAGCGCAGGGACAGGAACAGCGGCAGGAAGCAGACCCAGACCACGATCGTCAGCTGCCAGCTGTAGACGAGCATGATCACCGTCGCGACCAGCACCTGGCCGACGCTGACGATGCCGATCACGCCCCCGAAGACGAGGAACTGGCTGACCTGGTCGACGTCGCTGGTGACCCGCGAGACCAGGGACCCGCGGCGCTCGGTGTTCTGGGTGAGCAGCGGCAGGTCGTGGACGTGCCGGAACGCCTTGATCCGGAGCGTGGCCAGGCCGCGCTCCGCGGAGGTGAACAGCCGTTTGGTCATCCAGTACGACGACACCCCGGTGACCACCATCGCCAGGGTCGCCGCGGCGGCCATCCAGGCGACGAACGCCAGGTCGATGCCGTCCGGCCCGTTGATGCCGCGGTCGAGGGTCTGCTGCACGGCGATCGGGACGACCACCCGGCCGCCGGTGCCGATCACGGCGAGAACCAGGGTGCCGGCCAGGCCGTCGGTGATCTCGGGCGAGATCGCGGCGCCGCGGCGGATCGTCTCCCAGGCGGAGATCTCCTCGCCGGTGTCCATCACGGTGCCGGCCGGGGTCGCCGCGGTCGCGGCGCTCATGCGTCCACCTCCTCGGCGTCGGCCTGCTCGTAGGCGTTGACCAGCCGGGCGTAGGCGTCGTTGCGGCCCAGCAGCACGGCGTGCGGGCCGCGGTCGGCGATCCGGCCGTCGGCGAGGAACAGCACCTCGTCGGCGAGCCCGATCGTCGCCTTGCGGTAGGCGATCAGCACCAGGGTCGCGTCGGCGGACCTGGCCCGCATCGCGCCGAGGATCCGCGCCTCGACCTCGGGGTCGACGGCCGAGGTGGCGTCGTCGAGGATCAGCAGCCGCGGGCGTCGTACGAGGGCGCGGGCGAGTGCRAGGCGCTGCCGCTGCCCGCCGGACAGGGTGGTGCCGCGCTCGCCGAGCCGGGAGTCCAGCCCGTGCGGGAGCGCGGCGACGAAGCCGTCGGCCTGGGCGGTGCGCAGGGCTTCCCAGACCTCGTCGTCGGGGACGTCGGCGCCGAGCGCGACGTTGCCGCGCACGGTGTCGTCGAAGAGGAAGGCGGTCTGCGGGACGAGCGCGACGTGCTGCGCGAGCTCGCCGCGGGCCAGGGTGCGCAGGTCGGTGCCGTCGACGAGGACGGTGCCGGAGTCCGGGTCGACGAGCCGGGTCAGCAGCGTGGTCAGCGTGCTCTTCCCGGACGCGGTCTCCCCGACGACGGCCACGGTCCGCCCGGGGTCGACCTCGAAGGAGAGGCCGTCGAGCACCGGCTCGTCCGGTTCGTAGCCGAAGCCGAGTCCCTCGACGTCGAGGCGCGCCCCGTGGTCCGTGGCCGTGAGGGTGGCGGTGCCGTACTCGGTGCGGACCGGCTCGTCGAGCACGTGGTGCACCCGGCGGAAGCCGACCACCGAGCGCGGGAACTCGCCGAGCAGCCAGCCGATGGAGCGGATCGGGAAGGCCACGATCGTCAGCAGGTAGGCGATCGTGACGACGTCCCCGGGACCGGCGTTGCCGTTCTGCACCTGGAGGACCCCGACGCCGAGCACGCCCAGCACGCCCAGGCTCGGGATCGCCTCCAGGAGCGGGTCGAACACGGCCCGGATCCGGCCGACCTGGATACCGAGGTCGCGGAGCTGGTTCGCCTTCGCCGCGAACCGCTCGGTCTCCTCGGACTCGCGGCCGAGGGTCTTGACCACCATCGCGCCGTCGAACGACTCGTGCGCGACCTCGGAGAGCTCCGCGCGCAGCGCCTGGATCCGGGTGAACAGCGGCGAGGAGTAGCGCTGGTAGACCAGCGTCACGAGGGTGACGAGCGGGAAGACGAGCAGCCCGACGGCCGCCATGGTGAGGTCGACGAGCAGCATCTGGACGACCGCGATCACCATCATCGCCAGCGTGCCGACCGCCATCGGCAGCGGCGCGATCGGCGCCCAGGCGGCCTCGACGTCGGAGTTCGCGTTGGAGAGCAGCTGCCCGGCCGGGTGCCGCTGGTGCCAGGCCATCGGCAGGGCGAGGTACTGCGCCGTCACCTCGCGCCGGTACGCCGCCTGCATCCGGTACTGCATCACGCCGGCCCCGAGGCGCCGGGCCACGATCCCGACCGCGCGCAGCAGCGCCACCCCGAGGAAGAGCGCGAGGACCGCCCACAGCAGCTCGGCCGAGACGGTGCCGTCCTCGAACGCCGGCAGCAGCACGTGGTCGGTCGCCCAGCCGAGCACCCAGGCGTCGGCGACGGTGAGCGCGCCGAACAGCACGCTGCCGAGCGTGGAGACGGTGAAGATCCACGGTTCCCGCCGGATCGCCACGCCGAGGACGGCGAACCCGTCGCGCAGCGTGGTCCGGGCAGGCGCGGTCGCGGACGGTGAGCTCACAGTGGACCAACCCTAGGTGGTCGGTCTGTGTTCCCGCGCGCGGGTTTTCCGGCTACCGACGGTCGAGGAGGTCGCGCAGCAACCGTCCCGAAACCTCAGTAGACGCTGACATGGACATGGTCCATGTGGTTCGCGGTGGCCGAGCCGCGGTCGCCCATCGAGCGCCAGCCCTCGCCGCCGCGTTCCTGGGTGAAGATGTGCTGGCGCCAGATCACGTCGTACAGGTGCAGGGCGCCGGCGTTCGCCTTGAGGAACTCGGCGATCGCGGTCCCGAGCGCGACGTCGCTGGTCATGATGTCGATGGCCCGGCCGCTGGAGTGCTCGCCGTGGTTGTCGTAGCCGCCGTAGTGCTGGATCTGCGGGAAGTTGTTGCAGACCGCGCGGTAGACGCGGACCGCGTTCGCGGTGATGCCGTTCTCGACGCCGGAGGTCCCGGCGCACGGGGTGTCCCCGAGCGGCAGGTGGGCCGGGTCGGTCGGCTTCTTCTCGGCGAGGAACTCCGCGGTGACCCAGCGGACCTTGCCGGCGACGACGACCTGGGCGAAGCCGTCGCGGCGGACGCCGGTGACGCCGATCTGCTTGAGGGTGTCGTACTCGCCGTCGACCTTCGCGTCCTTGGTCGGCGTGAGCCGCAGGTCGAGGTCGTTGGTGGTCCAGAGCTTGCGCTTGACCTTGGGCACCGCGACGACGACGGGCCCGGCGGCGGACTTGGCGACGAGCGGGGCCCGGACCGCGCTGCGGGAGACGCTCGACTCGCGGGCGACGGCGGCGGACACGTCGCCGAGCGCGGCGCTCGCGAAGTCGGGCTCACCGGCGGCGAGCGGGGCGGAGGCTCCGGTGGCGACGACGCCGGCTCCGACGATGCCGCAGGTGACGAGCGGAGCGGCGAGGAGCGCGAGGCGACGGGGCTTGGAAGCGCGTGGCGCAAGGCTGTGGCGGCCTCGGGTCACGGATCGTCCTAACGTCGGGGACAGGGCAGCAGACCCGCGATCTCGGCCCTCCGAGACGGGCCGACGGCTGCAGGCAGCCCGGCCATGAGAACACGGTTCCGTGCCGAAAAACCAACCAGACTCCCGACATTTGGGACAAAACGTACGTGAGGGACCCCACGAACAGGGTCCCGAAACCAACCGAAGCGGACCAAACCCGCAGGTCAGCCGCCCGAGATCTCGGCAGTGTCCTCCTGCATCACCAGACCGCTCCCGTCCGCATCGTCCAGCCACCCGTCGGGCAGCACGACGCGCTTGCGCTCACTCCCCTGGCGGCCGCGCGGCGCACCCAGCACGCTGGTCGGGAACGGCTCGGCCGGGTCCAACGCGGCGAGCAGGGTGTCGAGCTCGGCGAGCGAGGAGACCAGCGCGAGGGCGTGCCGCAGCTCGCCGCCGGCGCTGAAGCCCTTGAGGTACCAGGAGACGTGCTTGCGGAACTCCTTGCAGCCGCGCTCCTCCCCCATGTCCCGGCTCAGCAGCTCGGCGTGCCGCCCCATCATCGTGCTGACCTCGCCGAGGGTCGGCAGGGTGGCGACGGTCCGCCCGGCGAAGGCCGCGGCGAGGTCGCGGAACAGCCACGGGCGCCCCAGGCAGCCACGGCCGACGACGACGCCGGCGGCGCCGGTCTCGGCGACCATCCGGAGCGCGTCCTCGGCCTCCCAGATGTCGCCGTTCCCGAGCACCGGGATCGAGACGTGCTCGACCAGCTCGCCGATCGGCTCCCAGGCCGCGGTGCCGGAGTAGCCCTGCAGCGCGGTCCGGCCGTGCAGCGCGATCGCGGCCGCGCCCGACTCCTCGGCGATCCGGCCGGCGTCCAGGTAGGTGAGGTGGTCGGCGTCGATGCCGAGGCGGGTCTTCATGGTGACCGGGACCCCGTGCCGCTCCCCCGCGCTCACCGCGGCGCGCAGGATCTCGCCGAGCAGGTTCCGCTTCCACGGCAGCGCGGCACCGCCGCCCTTGCGGGTCACCTTCGGGACCGGGCAGCCGAAGTTCAGGTCGACGTGCGCGACGCCGTACTCCGAGCAGAGGATCTCGGTCGCCTTGCCGACGTACGCGGGGTCGGTGCCGTAGAGCTGCACCGACCGGACGTCCTCGAGCTCGTCGAAGACCAGCATCTGCTTGGTGGTGGCGTCGCCCTCGACGAGTCCGCGGCTGGTGATCATCTCGCAGACGAAGAGGCCGGTGCCGCCCTGCGCGTGCATCTGCTCCAGGCAGAGCCGCCGGTACGCCGCGTTGGTGATGCCGGCCATCGGCGCGAGCGCCACCGGGGTGGCGACGCTGACCGGGCCCAGCGTGAGCCCGGGGTGGGTCGGAGCGTGCTCGGTCAGGACGCCTTCTTCTTCTTGGCGACCGTCGCCGGCGTCACCGGCCCGGTCCAGACGATCGGTGCGACGGCCTGCAGCGGCCGGAAGCTGACCCCGGTCAGGGTGCCGTGGTCGGGCACCAGGTACACCAGGCACGTCTCGGCGACCGCGTTCGGCGCGAACGTCGTCGGCAGCGGCGTCGAGGGGCACTTGGTGAACGCGTTGGTGAAGCTGGACGCCTGGATCAGCGTGTTGTTCTTGTCGACCGCCCACAGCGGGATCGGCGTCTGGCCGACGTCGCCGTCGCCGACGTTCTTCACCCCGACCCTGACGTAGTACGGAGTCGACGCCTTGGCCCGGTCGTCGAGCACGTAGCTGCCGAGGTCGGCGATGCTGCCCTGCTGCGCGGACTTCACCGTCAGCTCCAGGACGCTGTTGCGCTCCGGGTTCGGCTCGTAGGCGACAGTGGCGGTCTGGCCGAACTTCAGGTCGGTGCCCGCCTCGGTCAGGGTGACCCCGGACGGGACGTTCACGCTGCTGGTCGACCGGGTGGCCGACGGCTCGGCCTTCGGCTCCTTCTTGTCCGAGCCGCAGCCGGTGAGGGCGAGCGCGCCGGCCAGGGCGAGCACGGAGGCCCGCACGACGAAGCGGCGGGACGGGACGTCAGGGCGACCGAGGTTCTTCACCGGGACATTGTGCACGGCGGAACCGTCAGCAGCCGACGAGACGCTCGGCGAACCAGGTCCGGACTCCGTCGAGCGAGATCCGCTCCTGCTTCATGGAGTCGCGCTCGCGCACGGTGACAGCGCCGTCCTCGAGGGTGTCGAAGTCGACGGTCACGCAGTACGGCGTCCCGATCTCGTCCTGGCGGCGGTAGCGGCGGCCGATCGCGCCGGAGTCGTCGAACTCGACGTTCCAGCTCTGCCGCAGCTCGGCGGCCAGGTCCCGCGACTTCGGCGACAGGTCCTCGTTGCGGCTCAGCGGCAGCACGGCCACCTTGACCGGGGCGAGCCGCGGGTCCAGGCGCAGCACGGTGCGCTTGTCCACGCCGCCCTTGGTGTTCGGCGCCTCGTCCTCGGTGTAGGCGTCGACGAGGAAGGTCATCAGGCTGCGCGACAGACCGGCCGCGGGCTCGATCACGTACGGGTAGTAGCGCTCGTTGGCGGCCTGGTCGAAGTAGGACAGGTCGCTGCCGGAGGCCTTCGCGTGGGTGGAGAGGTCGAAGTCGGTGCGGTTCGCGATGCCCTCGAGCTCACCCCACTCCGAGCCGGCGAAGTTGAACCGGTACTCGATGTCGACGGTCCGCTTGGCGTAGTGGCTGAGCTTCTCCTGGGCGTGCTCGTAGTGCCGCAGGTTGTCCGGGTCGATGCCGAGGTCGGTGTACCAGCGGGTGCGCTCGTCGATCCAGTACTGGTGCCAGTCCTCGTCCTCACCGGGCTTGACGAAGAACTCCATCTCCATCTGCTCGAACTCGCGGGTGCGGAAGATGAAGTTGCCCGGGGTGATCTCGTTGCGGAAGCTCTTGCCGATCTGGGCGATGCCGAACGGCGGCTTCTTGCGGCTGGAGGTCACCACGTTGGCGAAGTTGAGGAAGATGCCCTGGGCGGTCTCCGGGCGCAGGTAGTGCAGCCCGGACTCGTCCTCGATGACGCCGAGGTAGGTCTTGAGCAGGCCGGAGAACTGTCGCGGCTCGGTCCAGGCGCCGCGGGTGCCGCAGTTCGGGCACGCCACCGTCGCGAGGTCGACCTCGTCGGGGTCCGTGAGGCCCTTCTTCTCCGCGACCGCCTCCTGGAGGTGGTCGGCGCGGAAGCGCTTGTGGCAGGACTGGCACTCGGTGAGCGGGTCGGTGAACGTCGCGACGTGGCCGGAGGCCTCCCAGGTCTGGCGCGGCAGGATCACGCTGGAGTCGAGACCGACGACGTCCTCGCGCGACTGCACCATCGAGCGCCACCACTGGCGCTTGATGTTCTCCTTGAGCTCGACGCCGAGCGGCCCGTAGTCCCAGGCGGAGCGGGTGCCGCCGTAGATCTCGCCGCAGGGGAAGACGAACCCGCGCCGCTTGGCGAGGGAGACGACGTTGTCGAGCGGGGACGCGGGCTTCTTGGCCACGGGGTTCAGCTCCTCCAGGATCGGCCGACTGGCTGCCGGCGAGGTGCGCGGGTGCGCGCGAGCGCCAACCTTATCGAGGTCAGCGGGAGCCGTGCTCGTTGAGGGTGCCGCCGGGTTCGACCGGCTCGAAGGCGCTCGGCTCGTCGACCGCACGGCTCAGCAGCGGCACCGCGCCGACCTTCACCTCGTACGACGACAGCGCCCGCCGGTAGCTCCCGACGTCGCGCCAGCGGCTGACCATCACCCAGAGGTCGGGCTCGTCGAGGTTGCGGCCGAGGCTGACGTCCTCGCAGCCGTCGCGGGTGCCGAGCACCGCGGCCGCCGCCTCCAGGTCGGCACGGAAGGCCGGGTCGGCGGTGCGGAACCGGTTCACCACGAGCATGCGAGGAGGCTAGTCGAGGAAGCGTTCCGTGTACGCCGCGAACCGGGCGCGCAGGTCGTCGGGGTCCAGCCCGATGTCCGCGGCGCGGTAGTCGATCCGCCCGTGCCGGTCGCGCTGGTGCTCGGCCAGGTACGCCGCCATCGCGGTCGCCGCGGCCGCGGTGACCGGCTCCCCCGCCAGGGCGTAGACCGCCTGCGCGGTGCCCAGGTCGTCGGCCATGAAGTCGTCGAAGCGGACGTCGGCGCTGGTGTCCGCCGGCAGCAGGTCGCGATCGGTCATGAGGGTGCCGAGCATCGTCTCGATCCGGTCGGCCCAGTAGCCGGCGATCCGCGCGACCGGCACCGGCGTCCGGTGCATCCGCGCGGTGTAGACGACCATCGTCGCCATCGAGACCACCACGGAGACCGGGTCGCGGTGGGTCACCACGACGGCGGCGCCGGGGAAGACCTCGGCGAGGACCGGCAGCTGCTCCAGGTGCTGCGGGGACTTGAGCAGCCAGCGCTGCGGGCGAACGCCCGCCGCCGGGGCGCCGGCCTCGTCGAGGTGCTGGAGCGCCTTCAGCTGCAGCCGCAGGTGCGCGTAGTGCGGGGTCTGGTCCGCGGCGAGGTAGTGGTCCCGCCAGGCCGGCACCTCGGCGATCGTCTCGTAGAACATCGTGGAGAAGTCGTTGGCGAGGAGCTGGATCTCCTCGTGCACGTGGTCCGCGGTCATCTCGTGCATCCGCTTGAAGTACGGCATCGCCTCGTCGGCGAACCAGGTCGCCTGGGCGGTGCGCTCGCGGCGCGGCCCCGGGTCCCCGGCCTCGGCGGCGACGGGGAACGGCTCGACGCTCTCCCAGTAGGGCAGCGTCCGGAAGGTCGGCCCGGCCGCGAGCAGGTTGTGCAGGTGCGTGGTGCCGGTCCGCGGCAGCCCCGCGATCACCACCGGCGGCACCAGGTCGCGCTCCGCGATCGCGGGGTCGCGGGCGAGCAGGTCGACGAGGAGCAACCGGTTCTTGAGCATCTGGAGCACCTGGGTGTGCAGGTTGAGCAGGCCGACCGGGGTGAGGTCGTCGATCTCGCGCATCGCCGCCAGGAGCAGGTCGAGCCGCTCGGCGTAGTCGCGCGGACCGAAGTCGGCCAGGCCGCCGGTCTGCTCGGTGGCCATCGCGTGCAGCTGGTCGGAGTCCAGCCGCAGGCCGTCGGCCATCGGGCCCATCACGTCGAAGATGGCGCGGACGTCCGCGGAGAACTCCGGGACGGCGAGGTCGGTGAGGCGCACGGGATCGGGCATGGACGGCTCCTTGGTCAGAAGAGCGAGTTACGTTACGCTCGGCATCGAAATGGTGACACAGACTTCAGCGCCTGACCAGAGCCCGGGCCGGCCCCGCGACCAGCGGATCGACGAGGCCGTGCTGCACGCCACCCGCGAGCTCCTCCTGGAGGTCGGCTACGCCGGCCTCTCCCTCACCGCGATCGCCGAGCGCGCCGGCACCACCCGGCCGGCGCTCTCCCGGCGCTGGCCCTCGCTCGACCACCTGGTCCACGAGGCCGCCTTCCCGGCGGACCTGACCGCACCGCTCGCCCCGAGCGGATCGACGACCCGCGACGTGCGCGCGATGGTCGCCGGCGCGCTGGCCGCGTTCGCGCACCCGGTCGCCCGCGCCGCCGCCCCGGGGCTGGTCGCGGCGATCACCGCCGACCCCGCCCTGCACGCCGTGCTGCTCGAACGGTTCTCCGCGGCGCTCGGCGGCATCGAGCAGCCGTTGCTCGACGTCGTCGCCGGCACCACCTTCTTCGCCCTGCTGCTGCACCCCGACGACCTGGACGACGACTGGGTCGACCAGGTCACCCACCTCCTGACGGAAGGCATCCCCCGATGAGCGCTCACCCTGACAACTCGGGCACCTGGGAGTCCACCGCCGCCTGGAACGAGCTGCTCACCGGGCTCGGCGAGCTGCAGCAGTCCTTCCTGGCCGGCGACCGCGCCGTGACCACCGAGACCGGGGTCGTCGACGGCTACCGGATGCTGACCACGATCCTCGGGGTCGGCCTGGACATCTACCTCTACCCGGACCGGAGCCGGCCGGTCTGGGTGGAGACGGTCAGCCCGTTCCGCCGCGACCGGCGCTGGGGCGGCGACAACACCGACGCGGCGTACTCGTTCGTCGTCCTCGACCCCGAGCGCACCTACCGGATCTGGGGCCGGCGCAACGACAGCGCCTACTTCTCGGTGACGGTCTACAACGAGCCCGCCCCGGGCGCCTGGTCGGACCAGGTGATCGGCGTCGTCAACGACTCCGACCTCGACTTCGACGACGACGGCGGCTTCTCGTTCCACCTCGGCGCCCGCAGGCCCCACGGGTACGACGGACCCTGGATCCAATTCACCCCGGACACGGCCGCGGCGCTGACCCGCGACTACCAGGCCGACCCGCTCACCGGGACGCCGGTCGAGTGGCACGTCGAGTGCCTGGACGAGCCGGACCCGGTGGTGCGCTCGGACGCCGCGACCGCGCAGGCGCTGCGCTCGACGCTGAGCTGGATGCGGACGATGTTCGCGATCGTCCCGATGGCGATCCAGGAGCGCACCGACGACGACCGCCTCGGACTGGGGCACGAGACCCCGGACGGCGTGAACACGGTGGCGGAGCCCTACCGGGTGCCGGACTTCAACTTCGGCTGGTCGGCGACCGATGCGACGTACTGCTTCGGCTCCTACGACCTGCGGCCGGACGAGGCACTGGTGCTCACCTACCGGCCGCCGAACTCGTTCCGGTTCTGGAACTTCATGCCGTGGAACGAGTACATGGCCGGCCACAACGCGGCCGACGGCAAGACCTCGCTCAACAACCACACCGCGGTCCCGAACGCGGACGGCACGATCACGATCGTGGTCGCGCGCCGGCAGCTCGACCACCCCAACGCGGTGACGACGCTGGATCACCAGCGCGGGATGCTCGCGTTCCGCTGGTTCCTCGCCGACGAGGTGCCGGCCCGGCCCGAGGTGCGGCTGGTCGGCTGCGCGGACGCCCCGACCGAGCTCGGGTAGCCGGGACACCTCCTCGAAGTTGACAATGGTTCTCATTCCGAATGAGAATCGTTGTCATGTTCCGACGCCTCGCCCTCCCCCTGTTCGCCGTGCTGCTGCTCGGGCCGCTCGCGGCCTGCGGCTCCGCGGACAGCGGCAAGCCCACCGTGGTGGCATCGTTCTACCCGCTGGAGTACCTGGTCCGGTCGATCGCCGGCGACACCGTGCAGGTCGAGGACGTGACCGCCCCCGGTGTCGAGCCGCACGACTTCGAGCCCAAGGTCGCCGAGACCGCGGCGATCGCCGACGCCCGGCTGGTCGTCTACTCCCGCGGGCTGCAGCCGGCCGTCGACGACTCCGTGTCCCAGAACGCGCAGGAGAGCCTCGACGTCAGCAAGGCGGTCGACCTCACCGACGACAACCCGCACTTCTGGGTGGACCCGCTGCGGATGGAGAAGGCCGCCGTCGCGGTGGAGAAGCGCCTCGCCGAGCTCAACCCCGACCACGCCGACGAGTACGCCGCCAACCTGGCGACGCTCCGCAGCACCCTCCAGGACCTCGACGCGGCGTACCGGACGGGCCTGCGGGGATGCGAGCGCGACCTCGTCGTCACCAGCCACGACGCGTTCGGCTACCTGGGCCGCTACGGCCTCCGGTTCGCGCCGATCACCGGCCTCTCCCCCGAGGCCGAGCCGAGCCCCAAGCACCTGGCCCAGCTGCGCGACCTGATCGAGCAGGACGGCATCACCACCGTCTTCAGCGAGACCATCGCCAGCCCGAAGATGGCCGACACGCTCGCCCACGACCTCGGCATCAGCACCGCGGTCCTGGACCCGATCGAGGGCCTGCAGAAGGGCAGCACCGACGACTACGCGTCGCTGATGCGGGCGAACCTCGCCGCCCTGCAGAAGGCGAACGGCTGCCCCGGTGCGAAGGTGGGGTCATGAACCGCGCCGTTCCGGTCCTGGAGGTGACCTCCGGAGCCGTCGCCCTCGGCGGGCGCCCGATCCTGCGTGACATCGACCTGCGCGTCGAGCCCGGCGAGGTCGTCGCGCTGCTCGGCGCCAACGGCTCCGGGAAGTCCACCCTGGTGAAGGCCGCCGTCGGGCTGCTCCCGCTCTCGGCCGGCTCGGTGGCGCTCTTCGGCGAGCCGCTGTCCTCCTTCCGCGCCTGGCAACGCCTCGGCTACGTCCCGCAGCGCTCGCCGATGAACCAGGGCATCCCGTCGACGGTCCGCGAGGTGGTGAGCAGCGGCCGGCTCGCCCACCGCAAGCCGTTCGCGCCGGCCCGGGCCGCGGACCGGGCCGCCGTCGACGCGGCGCTGGCTGCGGTCGGGCTCACCGACCGCGCCACCCACCCGGTCGCCACCTTGTCCGGCGGGCAGCAGCAGCGCGTGCTGATGGCGCGCACCCTCGCCGGCGGCCCCGAGCTGCTCGTCCTCGACGAACCCCTGGCCGGGGTCGACCTGATCAGCCAGCAGGCGATGGCCACGGCGCTTGCGGAGCGTGCCCGCGCCGGCGCCACCGTCGTGGTCGTGCTGCACGAGCTCGGCCCGTTCGAGTCGCTGATCGGCCGCACGGTGGTCCTCCGCGAAGGCCGGATCGTCTACGACGGCGCGCCGGCCGCGCTGGCCGACCTCGCCCACGACCACGACGTGCACTGCGCGCCGACCGATCCGGTCCCGCGACTGCCGCTGCCCGGCCCGCTCGGGACGGAGGGACGCCGATGACGGCCCAGATGGCGGCCCTGCTGATCAACCCGTTCGCCTACGACTTCATCCTGCGGGCGCTGGTCGCCGGCGCCGCGACCGGCCTGGCCGCGCCCGCGATCGGCACCTTCCTGGTGCAGCGCCGGCTCTCCCTGCTCGGCGACGGCATCGGCCACATCGCCGTCACCGGCGTCGCGCTCGGCCTGCTCACCGGCACCTCGCCGACCTGGACCGCGATCATCGTGTCCGTCCTGGGAGCGCTCGCCATCGAGCTGATCCGAGCCACCGGCAAGGCGTCCGGCGACGTCGCGCTGGCGCTGATCTTCTACGGCGGCATCGCCGGCGGCCTGATGCTCGTCTCCTTCGCCGACCGCGGCGCCTACGCGCTCAACAACTACCTGTTCGGCTCGATCACCTCGATCTCCGGCACCGACGTCGTGGTGACCGTGGCGCTGGCGGGCGTGGTGATCGCGCTCTGCCTGACGCTGCTCCCCCAGCTGTTCTCGGTCGCCAACGACGAGGACTACGCCCGGACGACGGGCCTGCGGGTGCAGGTGTACAACGTGCTGATCTCGGTGCTGGCCGCCGTCTCGGTGAGCATCGCGATGCGGACCGTCGGACTGCTGCTGGTCAGCGCGCTGATGGTGATCCCGGTGGCRACCGCGCAGCAGTTCGCCCGCGGCTTCCGGGTGACCATGCTCAGCGCGATGACCGCCGGCACGCTGGCGGCCGTGCTCGGCGTCCTCACCTCGGCGTACGTGAACGTCCCGACCGGGTCGACGATCGTGCTGGTCGCGCTCGCCGGCTTCGCGGCGACCGCCCCCGTCGGCATGGTGCTGCAGCGCCGGCGCCGGGCCCGGGTTCCGTTCGACATGCCGGTCGAGCCCGAGCAGCACCGGGTCGAGGAACCGCACCGGCACCAGCACGGGCCGGGCTGCGGCCACATCGCCGTCGAGCACGGCGACCACATCGACTACATCCACGACGGACACCGGCACGCGGTCCACGGAGGTCACTATGACGAGCACTGACCCCGGCGAGCGCACCCTGCGCCCCACCCGCCAGCGCCGCGCCGTCGCCGCCGTCCTGGAGGAGTCCGGCGAGTTCCGCAGCGCCCAGGAGATCCACGAGTCGCTGCGCAGCGCCGGGGACACCGTCGGGCTCTCCACCGTGTACCGGACCCTGCAGGCGATGGCCGACTCCGGCGAGATCGACACGCTCCGCTCCGAGGGCGGCGAGGCCGTCTACCGCCGCTGCAGCGCCAGCCACCACCACCACCTCGTCTGCCGCAGCTGCGGCGCGACCGTCGAGGTCGAGGGACCGGCCGTGGAGAAGTGGACCCGCGCCGTCGCCGGCGAGCACGGCTACACGGACGTCAGCCACACCCTGGAGATCTTCGGCATCTGCGCAAACTGCTCCTGAGCGGCGTCCGGAGCGTGCGTGCAGGGCGTCGTCGCTCAGCTCAGCTACGCCTGGCCGTAGCGGCGGTCTCTCTTGGCGTACTCGGTAATGGCGTTCCACAGGGCGATCCGGTCGACGTCGGGCCAGAGCACGTCGGAGAACACGAACTCCGAGTAGGCGGCCTGCCACAGCATGAAGTTGCTCAGCCGCTCCTCCCCCGAGGTGCGCCAGACCATGTCGGCCTCGGCCTGCTCGGGGACGTAGAGGTACTTCGCGAAGGCGCGTTCGTCGACCTTCGCCGGGTCGAGCCGGCCGGCGGCGACGTCGTGCGCGAGCGCCCGGGCCGCGTCGGCGATCTCGGCGCGGCCGCCGTAGTTGACGCACATGGTCAGGGTGAGCACGTCGTTGCCGGCGGTCAGCTCCTCGGCGACGCGCAGCTCGTTGATCACCGACTTCCACAGCCGCGGCGCCCGGCCGGCCCAGCGGACCCGGACGCCGAGCTCGTGCAGCTCCTCGCGGCGGCGTCGTACGACGTCGCGGTTGAAGCCCATCAGGAAGCGGACCTCCTCGGGCGAGCGCGACCAGTTCTCGGTCGAGAACGCGTACGCCGAGACCGCCTTCACCCCGATCTCGATCGCGCCCTTGACCACCTCGACGAGCGCCTGCTCGCCGCGCTCGTGGCCCGCCGTACGGGGCAGTCCGCGCTGCTCGGCCCAGCGGCCGTTGCCGTCCATGATCACCGCGACGTGCCGCGGCACCAGCTCGGGCGGGAGCACCGGCGGCCGGGCGCCGCTGGGGTGCGGCTCCGGGACCTTGACGGGTCCCCGGGGCACCACCGCGGCCTTGCGGGCGGACCGGCGCACGGGCACCTCCTGCGGAGTGGACGGGACGGCCCGAAGCCTACTGCGGACGCTGCCGCGGCCGTCGCGTCAGGTGGCGTACGGCATCGAGCGCAGGCCGCGCTCCAGGTGCCAGGCCAGGTACGCCGCGACCAGGCCGCGGGCCTCGCGCCGGTTCCGGTCCTCGGCGACGTCGACGACCTCCCAGCGGCCGGCCAGGAGCGCGCCGAGCAGCTCGATCGTCGCCGCGGCCGGCTGTGCCGACCCGGGCAGCCGGCAGTCGGCGCAGAGCATCCCGCCCGACCCGGGGTGGAAGGCCCGGTGCGGTCCCTCCAGACCGCAGCGCGCGCACCCGTCGAACGACGGCGCGTAGCCGGCGACGGCGAGCGAGCGCAGCAGGAAGGAGTCCATCACGTCGCCGGGCCGGTGGTCCCCGGCCGCCATCGCGCGGAGCGCCCCGACCAGGAGCAGGTACTGCTGCACCGACGGCTCGCGCTCCTCGACGACCAGCCGTTCGGCCGTCTCCAGCATCACCGACGCGGCGGTGTACCGGTCGTAGTCGTTGCTGATCGCCTCGCCGTACGGCGCCCGCGTGACCGCCTGGGTGATCGTGTCCAGGTTCCGCCCCTCGGCGAGCTGGAGGTCGACGTGCGTGAACGGCTCCAGCCGGGAGCCGAAGCGTGAGCTGGTCCGCCGCACGCCCTTCGCGACCGCCCGCACGATCCCGCGCTCGCGGGTCAGCAGGGTGATGATCCGGTCCGCCTCCGCGAGCTTGCGCGTGCGCAGCACGATCGCTTCGTCGCTGTAGAGGGGCATGCCCTCATTGTCCTCCCTGGCCGGTCAGCCGGCGCGTGCGACGCGCGGCCCCGCCAGCGGCAGCCGGATCTCCAGGGTGGTCCCCGCGCCCTCGACGCTGAAGACGTCGATGCTGCCGCCGTGCGCCTCGATGATCGTCTTGGAGATCGCCAGTCCGAGGCCGGTCCCCGGGATCGCGTCGACCTGCACGCCGGGCGAGCGGAAGAACTTCACGAAGACGTCCTCGAGCTCCTCGGCCGGGATGCCCCGGCCCGTGTCCGAGATCCGTACGACGACGTCGCGGCCCTCGCGGAAGACGGCGGCCGTGATCCGGCCGCCCTCCGGGGTGAACTTCACGGCGTTGTTGAAGATGTTGTCGATGACCTGGGCCAGCCGTTCGGCGTCGCCCTGGACCTCGAGCGGGCCGCGCCCGACCTCGACCTCGACGACCAGCCCGGCGGCCTCGGCCGCCTTCTCCGCGTCGATCGCCGAGGCTCGGACCACGTTGGACAGCGAGATCCGGCCGAGGTGCAGCTCGGCGCGGCCGAGCTTGAGCGCGTCGGAGAGCAGGTCGTCGACGAGGCGGTGCAGCCGTCGCGCGTTGCGCTGCACGGTCACCAGGAACGGGCGGGCGTCCTCGGGGATCCCCTCGACGTCCTCCAGCAGCACGTCGACGTACCCGACGATCGAGGTGAGCGGGGTGCGCAGCTCGTGGCTGACGGTGGCGACGAACTCGTCCTTGAGCCGTACCGCGGTCATCAGCTCGGTGATGTCGTGGTAGGCCAGGACGGCGCCGTCGAACGCCCCCTCGGGGGTGAAGAACGGGGACGCGGAGACCGCGAACGCCCGCCGGGTCTGCGGCTCGGGCCCGACCCAGATCAGGTAGTCGCGCAGCGACTCCCCGTGCAGCGCCCGCCAGGACGGCAGCTCCTCGGCGGCGAGCTCGGTGAAACCGTCCGCGCCGAAGGTGTACCCGGTCACGTCGGCCTCGCGGGGACCCTCCGGGAACGCCAGCTCCAGGAATCGCTCGTGCCGCGGGTTCATCGAGTTGACCCGGCCGCGCGCGTCCAGGGCGAGGATGCCGACGTCGACCGAGTTGAGGATGGCCTCGTTGAAGCGGCGCTGCTCGGCGCTGTCGGAGACCGCGCGCTCCAGCATCTTCTGCGCCTCGGCCGCCTCCTCGACCTTCGCCTGCCAGGCGTCGGCGGTCACCGAGACCACCATCGAGCAGATCAGCACGACGACGAGCTCCTGGGCGATCCAGGCGTCGTCGAGCAGCTCGCCGCCGAACGGCAGCGGCAGCACGAACGAGACGGCGGTCGCCAGCACGGCGATCACGACCCCGCGGCGGCCGAACTGCAGGCCCAGCCAGATCGCCGGGAAGACGATCGCCAGGCTGGCGGTGCTCCCGGACGACAGCTCCATGAACCCGGTGGCGATGATGTCCAGCGTCGGTACGACGACGACCCAGCTGGCCGGCAGGCCGTCGTACCCGATCGCGACGGCGAGGACGGTCGCGACGGCGACGATCACGATGCCGATCGCGTAGCGCTCCCCGACGTGCGTGTCCTCGGTCGCGATCAGGAAACCGATGTCCAGGACGATCGTGAACAGGAAGAGGTACTGGGCGAAGCGCGGGTCCGAACGGTCGCGCCCCAGGAGCTGCTCGATACCCCGGAAGAGGGCAGACCTCGATCGCATCGGCCGCACCCCCTCCTCCGATCGCTCAACAGCCGCTTCGAGAGTAGTGGCGTGCGCGGACACTTGGCGCCAATTGGGCAATCCGCGAAACGGGGGCCGGCCGCGGCTCAGCTGCTGGCCAGGCGCTCGGGCACCGGCTCGTCGAAGCAGGCGGTCACGAACGCCGCCGCCTCGGCGTCGAGGCGCTCCGGGCGCAGCCGCCACTCGAGCAGGCCGCGGGCCTCGACGAACCGCGCTCCGGGGATCTCGTCGGCCAGCATCGCGGCGTCGGCGGCGGGGTGGACCGGGTCGTGCCGGTGGCCGACCACGAGCGCCGGAACGTCGATCCGGAGCCGGTCCTTGGCCGGGGGCGCGAGCCGGCCGAAGAAGAGCCCGTGGACGGTGGCGGCCATCGCGGCGGGCCGCTGGTCGAGCGTGTCCAGCCCGACACCGGCCCAGAACGGGACCAGGCCGCGCGGTACCGCGCGGGACAGGGCCCGGACGCCCGAGACGGCGAGCGGGACGAAGCGCGAGACCAGGAGCAGCGGCGCGGACGTCACGATCCCGGCCTCGACGGCGTTGTCGAGAACGGGCATCTCGACGAGCAGCCCGCGGACGCGTTCGGGGGCCAGCACGGTGGTCTCCAGGGCCACGTTCGCGCCGAGCGAGGTGCCACCGACGACCGCGCGTCCGGCCCCGAGGTGGTCGAGCAGGCCGAGAACCTGCTCGGCGAACGCGGTCACCGAGTGGGCCATCGGGTCCGCGGGCCGGTCGGAGCGTCCGTGGCCGAGGAGGTCGAGCGTCACGACGTGCGCGCCGGTGGCGGCGATCCGGCGCGCGAGCGGCTGGTGCATCCGGCGCGTCATCAGCTGGCCGTGGACCAGGACCACCCAGCGGTCGCCGCCGCCGTACTCGGTGTACTCGAGGCGGTGGTCGTCGTGGAAGAACTGGCCGATCCGTTCGGACACGAGCGTCATGGGAGCGAGCCTGCCACCCGGGCGGCGGTTCGGAGGCGAGATCGGCCGCCTTCGGGCAGAATTCGGTCTGTGGGTCGGACCGGGGGACCGCGAGCGACTGCATTCCTTGCAGCGCTGCTGCTCTGCGCCAGCACCGCGGCCGGGGTCCTCGGCATCGCGATCACCGACAGCGACCACCCGACGGCGGCCTGGTGGCCGGCCGCCGGGATCGGGGTGCTCACCCTGCTGCTGCTCCCCCGGAGCTGGTGGCCCGGGCTGCTCGCCGGCCTCTTCGGCACCTACGTGCTGGCCAACCTGATCGGCGACCGCCCCCTCGACGCCGCCGTCCTGCTGGCGATGGCGGACACCGCCGAGACCGCCGTCGTCTCGTGGGCCGTGCTGAACCGGGTCGGCCGGCGGATGGAGACGGTCGGCGAGTTCGGCTGGCTACTCGGGATCTCCTTCGGCGGAGCGGTGCTGGCCGCGCTCGGGGTGGCGGCCACGTCGGCGCAGCTCCTCGGCGGCGAGTTCTCCGACACCGTCGCGGCCACGACGGCGGCGCACTGGGCCGCGGTGATGCTGATCGTGCCGCTCGGCCTCGTCCCGCGCGAACGGCTGCGCGAACGGCTGGGCGAACGGCTGGGCGGACCTGATCACCGCCCATCGCCCTGGCTGCTCGTCCTCCAGCTCGCGCTCCTGCTGACCGCGACCGTGCTCGCGTTCGGTCCCGGGCACCACCCGACCCTGGGGTTCGCGCCGCTGCCCTTCCTGATCTGGGCCGGGGTCGCCTTCGGCCCGTTCGTGGTCGCCGTCGAGCAGCTCGCGCTCGCGGTCCTCGTCACCGCGCTGACGCTCGGCGGCTGGGGGCCGTTCGCCGACTCCGAGCAGGCGGCGAACCAGGTGGCCCAGCTCTACCTGCTCAGCCTGGTCATCGCCGGGACGCCGCTCGCCCTCGCGGTGCGCCAGCAGCGGCGGGCCACGGTGGCGGTCTGGGCGGAGAAGAAGCGGACCGAGGCGATCATCGAGTCCTCCTCGATGCCGATCCTGGTCACCGACGAGGACGGCGTGATGCTGTCCGCGAACCCGGCGGTCACCGAGCTCACCGGGTTCCGCCCGGCCGACCTGATCGGTCGCCCGTTCTGGGAGCGGCTGATGCCTGCCGGGGAGTGGGAGCTCGCCCAGGAGCGGTTCGCCGAGGCCCGGGTCCGCGGCCGTGGCGTGATCCGGACCGCCGCGGGCGGCGAGCGGATCGTCACCTACTCGCAGAGCGAGCTGATCGACCCCGTCGACGGCACCGTCCACTACGTGCTCACGGCCGCCGACATCACCGCCGAGCGGGCCAGCACCCACTTCCTCCAGCACCTGCTCCGCTCCGCGACCACGGTCGCGATCCTCGGCACCGACGAGCAGGGCGTGATCACCCTGGTCAACGCCGGCGCCGAGCGCATGCTGAGGATCGACCAGGCCACCGGGCGGGACTTCCTGGACTTCCTCGACCCCGACGAGGTCGCCCGGCGCGGGGCGGAGTACGAGGCCGAAGAGGGGTTCGGCACGCTGGTGCACGACGTCGCGGCCGACGGCGTCCCGCAGACCCGGGACTGGACCTGGGTTCCTCCCGACGGCGTCCCGCTCCGGGTCTCGATGACCACCAGCCTCGTCGCGGACGCCCGGCAGCGGCCGATCGGGTACCTCTTCGTGGCCCGCGACGTCACCGACACCCGCCGCAACCAGGAGCTGCTCCACCAGGCGCTGGAGCGTGAACGGGCCGCGGTCGGGCACCTGCAGGCGCTGGACCACGCCAAGGACGACTTCGTCTCCACCGTCAGCCACGAGCTCCGCACGCCGCTGACCAGCATCATCGGCAGCATCGAGCTCCTCGGCGACGGCCTGCTCGGCGAGCTGGGCCCGGACCAGAAGCACCTCATCGACGTCATCGAGCGCAACGCCGAGCGGCTGCTCGCCCTCGCCAACGACCTGCTCCTGCTCTCGGCGTACGAGGGCGCCGGGGCGCAGCCGCTGCTCGTCCCGCTCGACCTCCGCACCGTCGTGACCGCCAGCGAAGCCTCGATCGTGCCGCTGCTCAACCACCGCGACCTGGAGATGCAGGTCGACCTCCCGGACGACCCCGTCCCCGTGCTCGGCGACGTCGACTACCTGGAGCGCGCGGTCACCAACCTGCTCACCAACGCGGTGAAGTTCACCCAGGACGGCGGCTCGGTCACGACCACGGTGCTGACCGACCCGGCGAACCGCCGCTGCTCGCTCAGCGTGGCCGACTCCGGGATCGGCATCCCCGAGGAGGACCTGGCGAGCGTCTTCCAGCGCTTCTTCCGCTCGCGCAACGTCCGGGCCGACGCCATCCAGGGCACCGGCCTCGGGCTGTCGATCGTCCGCTCCGTGGTCGAGGCGCACCACGGCAGCATCGAGGTGCACTCCCAGCCCGGGGCAGGCACGACCTTCACGATCCACCTGCCGATGGCGTAGGAGCGAGCTTCCGACGTTGCGTAAGCACGGCGCCGCCGACGAGGTCTGCAAGGTGTGCAGACAAGAAGCCGACGTACCGCAGCAGCCGCAGGTCACGGTCCCGCGAACGCGAGCGGAGGTGCGGTCGCGGGCGGTCACTGGGACTCGACCGGCGCCGTCGGATTCTCGTCGGGGCAGACCTGGGGAGCCCGCTTCTCGCGGAGCCCGGCAGAACCGTCGCCGAGCAGCCTGTCCACGTGCATGCGCGGCAAGGTCAGGGTCGGCGGGACGACGGTCTACTCGACTCAAGTCCGTTGTACGTGGGGCTGACGCATGCTTCGCGTGTTCCTCGATGCTGACCCCTGGGCGCTTCCGACGACGATCGCGCTCACGTTGGCGGCCCTTCTGCTCGCTCCACGATGCGCTCGCCGGTTCGGTGGCCGTGCCTTCGGGTGGTGGTTCTTCCTCTCCTCCGTCGGCGTGTTCGCCGCCGTCACCATGACGCCGGCCGGAGGGGACTTCACCGCAGGCTTCTCCGGTCACGTGATCCGGTCGATGGCACCGACGCTCCCGGGCATGCGCGATCTGCGCTCACTCGATGAGGTGTCGCTCAACGTCCTGGTCGGCGTTCCCGTCGGTGCCGCGATCGCGTTGCTCGCCCACCAGCTGCGGCGATGGTGGCCGCTGCTCTTCGTCGGCCTTCCCCTGGTCTCCGAACTGGTCCAGGGAGCACTCCCCGGTCTGAATCGGGTCGGCTTCCTGCTGGGTGACGCGATCACGAACCTGCTCGGGATCGCCCTCGGGACGGGAGCCTGCGCGGCGGTGCTCCTGGCCCGGGCGGTCCGCCCGGGCACAGGAGCGATCAGGCGCGGTTGACCGCCGAGATGACCGCCTTCAGGGACGCGGTGACGATGTTCGCGTCGAGGCCGACGCCCCAGTAGATCTCGCCGCGGACCGCGCACTCCACGTACGCCGCCGCGATCGCGTCGCCGCCGGAGGACAGCGCGTGCTCGGTGTAGTCGAGCACCCGGACGTCCCAGGGGTCATCGGAGCCGGCGTATCCGTCCAGCCCGTTGATCGCGTCCACGAAGGCGGCGATCGGGCCGTTGCCGGAGCCGTGCAGCTCGCGCAGCTGGCCGTCGACGTACACGTTGACGGTGAGCTGGTCCTTCTCCCCCGCGGCCGAGGAAGTGTGCACCGAGTTCAACCGCAGCGGCGTCTCCCGGTTCAGGTACTCGCCCTGGAACGCCTCCCAGATGGCGTCCGGCGTCATCTCGCCGCCCTCGCCGTCGGTGCGCTGCTGGACGACGCGGCTGAACTCGATCTGCAGCCGGCGCGGCAGGTCGAGCTTGTGCTCGGCCTTCATCACGTAGGCGACGCCACCCTTGCCGGACTGGCTGTTGACCCGGATCACGGCTTCGTAGGTGCGGCCGACGTCCTTGGGGTCGATCGGCAGGTACGGCGCCTCCCACGGGACCTGGCCGACCGGGATCCCCCGCTCGTCGGCGATCCGGTCGAGGTCCTCCAGACCCTTCTTGATCGCGTCCTGGTGGGACCCGGAGAAGGCGGTGTAGACGAGGTCGCCGGCGTACGGGTGCCGCGGGTGCACCGGCAGGTTGGTGCAGTACTCCACGGTGCGCCGGACCTCGTCGATGTCGCTCAGGTCGACCTGCGGGTCGATGCCCTGGCTGAACAGGTTCATCGCCAGGGTGACCAGGTCGACGTTGCCGGTGCGCTCGCCGTGCCCGAACAGGCAGCCCTCGACGCGGTCCGCGCCGGCCATCAGGGCCAGCTCGGTGGCGGCGACGGCGGTGCCGCGGTCGTTGTGCGGGTGCAGGCTGATCGCCGAGTGCTCGCGCCGGGTCAGGTTCCGCCCGAAGTACTCGATCTGGTCGGCGTAGGTGTTCGGCGTGGACATCTCCACGGTCGCCGGCAGGTTCAGGATGATCTCCCGGCCCGCCTCGGGCTGCCAGATGTCGGAGACGCGCTCGCACACCTCGAGGGCGAAGTCGGTCGGCGTCTGGGTGAAGATCTCCGGGCTGTACTGGTAGCCGAAGTGGGTCCCCTCGAGCAGCTGCTCGGCGTACTTCATCACCCACTCGGTGCCGCGGGTGGCGATCGCGATGCACTCGGCCTCGGTGACGCCGAAGACGACCCGCTGGAACAGCGGCGCGGTCGCGTTGTACAGGTGGACGGTCGCGTTCGGGGCACCGACCAGCGACGACACGGTCCGCTCGATCAGGTCCTCGCGCGCCTGGGTCAGCACCGAGACCCGGACGTCGCCGGGGATCCGGTCCTCCTCGACGAGCTGGCGGACGAAGTCGAAGTCGGTCTGGCTGGCCGCCGGGAAGCCGACCTCGATCTCCTTGTAGCCCATCGCGACCAGCAGCTCGAACATCTTCAGCTTGCGGGCCGGGCTCATCGGGTCGATCAGCGCCTGGTTGCCGTCGCGCAGGTCGGTGGAGAGCCACCGCGGCGCGTGCGTGATCTTCTGGTCCGGCCAGGTGCGGTCCGGGACGGTGACGGGCTCGAAGGCCCGGTAGCGCTCGAACGGCATCCCGCTCGGCTGCTGGGTGTTGGCGGTCCGGCTCAGGGCGATGCCCGGGATGTTCTCGGTCATGGATCTATCTCTCGCTGGGTGTCGGTGCCGGCGAACGCCCCCTGGGGACACACAGCCTCCGCAGCGAGGGGGTCCGGCTGAGTCAGACCTCGCTGCGGCAGCGAAGAAGGAGCTGGCGCATCAACATGACGGGGTCAGCATAGCCGGTCGCGCGCGGACGCGGAGCGGGGCCGTGGAATCATCGCCGCGTGACCGAGGTGCCCGACGGATTCGTGTTCAGCTCCGACAGCTCCCGGATGGACCACGAACGGATCCACCACTGGCTCAGCACCGGGGCCTACTGGGCGCTCGGGCGGCCCCGGGAGACCCAGGACGCGGCGATCGCCGGGTCGCGCAGCTACGGGATCTTCCGCGACACCGGCGAGCAGGTCGCCTACGCGCGGGCGGTCACCGACGGCGTCACCTTCGCGTGGGTCTGCGACGTCTTCGTCGACGACGCCGTCCGCGGGCTCAGGCTGGGTGAGGCCCTGGTCGCCGGGGTCTGTGCCGAGCTGGACGAGCTCCGGATCAAGCGCATCCTCCTGGTCACCGGCAACGCGCACGGTCTCTACGACAAGTTCGGCTTCCGGACCGTCGAGCCGGCCGAGAACTGGATGGTCCGGATCCGGGCCGACCAGACCGCGGCCGACTAGCGTGACGAAGGTGCCCCGGCTGCTGGTGATCCACCACTCCCCGACCGCGTCGCTGCGCGCCCTGACGACCCGGGTGCTCGACGGCGCCCGGCACCCGGACCTGGCCGAGGTCGAGGTGGTCGAGCGGGCGGCGCTCGACTTCGCGACCGGGGCGGCCGGCGCCGACGACCTGCTGGCCGCGGACGGCTACGTGCTCGGCACCACCGCCAACTTCGGCTACATGTCCGGAGCGCTCAAGCACGTCTTCGACAGCACCTTCCTGACGATCGGCGGGGCCCTGGACGCCAGCGGAGCGGGCGACCCCGGCGCGAGCGGCGGCACGCAAGGAAGACCGTTCGGGCTCTACGTGCACGGCCGCTACGACACCACCGGCGCGGTCCGGTCGGTGCTCGCGATCACCGGGGCACTCGGCTGGAAGCAGGGCTTCCAGGTCCTCGAGGCGATGGGCGACGTGACCGCGGACGACGAGGCGTCGGCGTACGAGCTCGGCGGTACGATCGCCGCACTGCTGCTCGGCTGAGGAGGGACCCGTGCTCGGACGCGTGTCCCTGTCCGCCCTCGGCAGCGCGGTCCTCGCAGTCGTGCTCGCGGCGACGACCGCGGCGTGCGACGTCCCGTTCGCGTCCACGTCGGCGTCCGACAACCTCACCCCGCCCAAGCTCGGAGCCTGCCGGGACCTGGTCCCCGGCGACCTGACGAAGCCCAGCAACGACACCGCCCCGATCGCCTGCACCACCGGTCACACCGCCCAGACCTTCGCGATCGGGACGCTCCCGGCCGCCACCGGCAAGGGGTACGACGACCCGCGGCACGGCCGGTTCGTCTACGGCACCTGCCAGAAGGCGTTCGCCGAGTTCCTCGGCGCCGACGAGAGCCTGGCGATGCGCTCGCGGCTCAGCTGGGCGTGGTTCCGGCCGAGCGAGCGCGGCTGGGACAAGGGCGCCCGCTGGTACCGCTGCGACCTGGTCGGCGGACCCGCGGACGCCACGAAGCTGCGCCACCTGCCCGAGGACGCCCAGGGCCTGTTCTCCGAGTCGCTGCCCGACGCCTGGCTCACCTGCGCCCGCGGCCCAGGCGTCGGGAAGGGCACCAAGGTCGCCTGCACCGAGAAGCACGACTGGCGCGCCGTCACCACGGTCAAGGTCGGCCAGCCCGACGACCCGTACCCGGGCGACCGCCTGGTCCAGGTCCGCAGCCGCGACTACTGCCAGGAATCGGTCGGCGGCTGGATGCACTACCCACCGGACTACGACTACGGCTACACCTGGTTCCGCGAGGCCCAGTGGGCGACCGGCAACCGGCGCTCGATCTGCTGGGCCCGGACCGACCGCTGAGGCCTTCCGGGCCGCCTGAGACGATGACCGCGATGAGGACCCTGACCCGGTACGCCGCCGCTGCCGCCGCGCTCGCCGCCCTGACCGCCGTGTCCGGGTGCGCCGGAGACGGTCCCGGAAACAGCCCCGGAGACGCGGCCACGACTCCCGCCGGATCTCCCGCCGGGTCGGCCACGCAGGAGACCGCCACGACTCCGCCGCCGGCCCCGTCGGCCACCGCCTGCTACGACCTCGCCTTCAGTGCCGTGCTCGAACCGACCAGCGACACCGCCCCGGTCCCCTGCACCGGCCCGCACACCACCCGCACGGTGCACGTCGGCCGCCTCGACCTGGTGGTCGACGGCCACCTCCTCGCGGTCGACTCGGCCCGGGTGCAGGAACAGGTCGCGACCACCTGCCGGGCCCGTGTCGCGGACCACCTCGGCGGGAGCGAGGCGACCCGCCGGCTCAGCCGGTTCGAGGCGCTCTGGTTCAGCCCCACGCTCGCGGAGAGCGACGCCGGCGCGACCTGGTTCCGTTGCGACCTCGGCCTGGTCACCCGGCCGGACACCCTCGGGACGCTGCCGGCGCGCACCCGTGGCGTGCTCGACGACCCCAAGTCCCTCGACCGCTACGGGACCTGCGGCACCAGGAGTCCCGCTGCCACCGGGTTCCGCCGGGTGACGTGCGGCCAGCCGCACACCTGGCGCGCCCGCGCGGCCCTCGACCTGCCGGCCGGGGCGAAGTACCTCGGCAAGGCCGCGACCGCCGACGCGGACTCGCGCTGCCGCGACATCGACGCGAAGATCGCCGCGGACAACCTGCGCCTGAAGTGGAGCTTCGAGTGGCCGACGAAGGCCCAGTGGGACGCCGGGCAACGGTACGGCCTGTGCTGGACCCCCGACCCGGCCTGACGCGTCATCCGCGGCACCTGGCTGCGTTGTCGTCGGTCGACGCCCGCTCCGCTCGAAGGCCGCCTTCCCTCCTCCGCCTTGCCGGGCACCACGCCTGACGCGTCAGGCGGTCAGCGGACGGGGTAACCGGCCGAGCCGAGCGCCCGCTTCACGTCCCCGATCCGGAGCGTGCCGAAGTGGAAGACGGTCGCGGCGAGGACGGCGTCGGCGCCGGCCTCGACCGCCGGGGCGAAGTGCTCGAGCCTGCCGGCACCGCCGCTGGCGATCACCGGGATGCTGACCTCGGCGCGGACCAGGCGGAGCAGGTCGAGGTCGAAGCCGTCCTGGGTGCCGTCGGCGTCCATCGCGTTGAGCAGGATCTCCCCCGCGCCGAGCTCGGCGGCACGGACGGCCCACTCGATCGCGTCCAGGCCGGCCGACTTCCGGCCGCCGTGGGTGGTGACCTCGAACCCCGACCCCGTGCCGGGGGCCCGGCGGGCGTCGACCGAGAGCACCAGTACCTGGTTGCCGAACCGGTCGGCGATCTCCGCGACCAGCTCGGGCCGAGTGATCGCGGCGGTGTTGACCGCGACCTTGTCGGCGCCGGCGCGCAGCAGCCGGTYGACGTCCTCGACGCTGCCGACCCCGCCACCGACGGTCAGCGGGATGAACACCTGCTCGGCCGTGCGGGAGACGATCTCCATCGTCGTCGCGCGGCCCTCGTGGGAGGCCGAGATGTCCAGGAAGGTCAGCTCGTCGGCGCCCTCGGCGTCGTACACCTTGGCCAGCTCGACCGGGTCGCCGGCGTCGCGCAGCTCCTGGAAGTTGATGCCCTTGACCACCCGGCCGCCGTCGACGTCCAGGCAGGGGATGACCCGGACCGCGAGGCTCATCGGGTCACCCGGTCCGGCCAGGTGAGGTCGAGGGCCTCCTCCAGGGTGAACCGGCCCTCGTAGAGCGCGGTCCCGGCGATGGCACCCTCGACGCCCACCGGCACGAGCTCCATCAGCGCCCGGACGTCGTCGAGCGTGGTGACGCCGCCCGAGGCGACCACGGGCCGGTCGGTGCGGGCGCAGACGTCGCGCAGCAGGTCCAGGTTCGGCCCCTGGAGCATGCCGTCCTTGTTGACGTCGGTGACGACGTACCGGGCGCAGCCCTCGGAGTCGAGCCGCGCCAGCGTCTCGTAGAGGTCTCCGCCGTCGCGGGTCCAGCCGCGCGCGGCGAGGGTGGTGCCGCGCACGTCCAGGCCGATCGCCACCCGGTCGCCGTACGTCGCGATCGCCCGCGCGCACCACTCGGGCTGCTCCAGCGCCGCGGTGCCGATGTTGACCCGGCGGCAGCCGGTCGCCATCGCGGCCGCGAGCGACTCGTCGTCGCGGATGCCGCCGCTCATCTCGACCTTGATGTCGAGCCGGCCGACGATCTCGGCCTGCAGCGCCCGGTTCTCGCCGTGCCCGAAGGCGGCGTCGAGGTCGACCAGGTGCAGCCACTCGGCTCCGGCCTCCTGCCAGCGGAGGGCGGCCTCGACGGGGTCGCCGAACCGCTTCTCGGAGCCGTCGACGCCCTGGACGAGCTGGACGGCCTGGCCGCCCTTGATGTCGACGGCGGGGAGGAGTTCGAGGTGCCCGGAGAAGGGACTGGTCACGGGGTGGCTCCTAGCGAGGTGGGTCGGGGGTTCAGAGGACGAGGGCGGCGACGACGGGGAACGCCAGCAGGGCGACCAGCGCGGCAGCCAGCCGGGCCTCCCAGTCGGGCCGGATGATCCAGACGAGGACCTGGAGGAACAGCAGCGCGGCGATGAGCAGCGTGGTCCGCTTCCGGCGTCGCTCGGCGAGCGCCCCGCTCTGCCGACCGGTGGTGAGCGCCAGCCGGAGCCGGCGGAACGGCGTGACGACCGGGGCGAGGAGCGCGTCGCGACGGGCACGGCGCCGCTGCTGCGCCGCCTTCTGGGCCGCACGCTCGGCGGCCCGGACGGCCACCTCCCGCTCGCGGGCCTCGCGCCGACGTGCCCGCTCCTTGCTCATGCCGTGCTCATTCTCGGGCTCACAGCCCGGCCACCCAGTTGGCCAGCAGCCGGGCACCTGCGTCCCCGGACTTCTCCGGGTGGAACTGGGTCGCGCACAGCGGACCGTTCTCGACGGCCGCGACGAACCGGTCGCCCGCCCCGGGAATCGATCCGGTCTCGGCCCAGGTCACCAGCGGCGCCCGGGTCCGGTCGTTGGTGACCAGCGTCCAGTCGCGGACGCCGTAGGAGTGCACGAAGTAGAACCGCTCGTCCTCGACGCCGGCGAACAGCGACGTGCCCTCGGGCACCTCGACGGTGTTCCAGCCCATGTGCGGCACCACCGGCGCCTGCAGCCGCTCGACCGTGCCCGGCCACTCGTCGCAGCCCTCGGTGGTCACGCCGTGCTCGACCCCGGTCTCGAAGAGCACCTGCATGCCGACGCAGATCCCGAGCACCGGACGRCCGCCGGCCAGCCGGCGGCCGATGATCTCCGGTCCCTTGACCGCGCGCAGCCCGGCCATGCAGGCGGCGAACGCGCCGACCCCGGGGACGACGAGCCCGTCCGCGTCGAGCGCGGCCTGCTTGTCGCTGGTCAGCACGACCTCGGCACCGGCGCGCTCGAAGGCGCGCACCGCCGAACGGAGGTTCCCCGACCCGTAGTCGAGGACTGCTACTCGCTTCAGAGCGTCCCCTTGGTCGAGGGCACGCCCGACTCGCGCGGGTCGTAGGCGACGGCGTCGCGCAGCGCCCGGGCGACCGCCTTGAACTGGGACTCGACCAGGTGGTGCGGCTCGCGGCCGGACAGCACCCGGACGTGCAGCGCGATCTGCCCGTGGAAGGCCAGCGTCTCGAAGACGTGCCGGGTCAGCGACCCGAGGTAGGAGACGCCGGAACCGCCGATCTGGACGTACTGCTGCCCCTCGGGCTCGCCGGTGTGCACGCAGTAGGGACGCCCGGAGACGTCGACGGCGCACTGCACCAGCGACTCGTCCAGCGGCACCAGCGAGTCGCCGAACCGGCGGATCCCGGCCTTGTCGCCGAGCGCCTGGCGGAGCGCGTCGCCGAGCACGATCGCAGTGTCCTCGACGGTGTGGTGGGCGTCGATGTGGGTGTCGCCCTCGGTCCGCACGGTGAGGTCGAAGAGCGCGTGCCGGCCGAACGCGGTGAGCATGTGGTCGTAGAAGCCGACGCCGGTGCTGACCTCGGTCCGTCCGGTGCCGTCGAGGTTCAGCTCGACGACCACCTTGGACTCCTTGGTCTCCCGCTCCAGGCGGACGCTGCGCGACCCCGTGGGCGAGCTCGCGGGCGTGCTCGTGGTCATCTCGTTACCTCCGTCAGGGCGTCGCGGAACGCCGCCATCTCCTCAGCGGTGCCGATCGACACACGCAACCATCCGTCCGGACCAGTCTCCCGGATCAGCACCCCGTGATCGAGCAGGCCCTGCCAGACCGCGTGCCGGTCGGAGAACCGGCCGAAGAGGCAGAAGTTCGCGTCCGAGTCCGCGACCTCGTGTCCCTGGGCCCGGAGCCAGTCCACGGTCCGGTCCCGCTCGGCCCGCAGCAGCGCCACTTTGCCGAGCAGCTCGTCGGCGTGCCGCAGCGCCGCCGAAGCGGTCGCCTGGGTCACCGCGGAGAGGTGGTAGGGCAGCCGGACCACCCGGAGCGCGTCGCAGATCTCCGGCGCGGCGGCCAGGTAGCCGAGCCGGGCGCCGGCGAGGGCGAACGCCTTGCTCATCGTCCGGCTCACCACCAGGTTGCGGTGCTCGGGCAGCAGCGCGAGCGCCGACGGGGTGCCCTCGCGGCGGAACTCGGCGTACGCCTCGTCGATCACGACGACGCCGTCGATCCCGGCGACCAGCTCGCACAGCGTCCCGATGACGTCGTGCGGCAGCGCGGTGCCGGTCGGGTTGTTCGGCGACGGCAGCAGCACCACCGAGGGCCGGTGCTCGGCGATCAGGTCACGGGCGTGGTCGAGGTCGAAGGTGAAGTCCTCGTGGCGCCGCCCGGCCACCCAGCCGGTCATCGCGTTGCGGGCGTACTCGGGGTACATCGAATACGTCGGCGCGAACGAGACCGCCGTGCGGCCGGGACCGCCGAAGGCCTGCAGGAGCTGCAGCATGACCTCGTTGGAGCCGTTCGCGGCCCACACCTGGTCCGCCGTGATCCCGCCCCCCTGATCGACACCGGCGCCCGCGGTGTTCAGGTACGCCGCCAGCCCCTCGCGCAGCTCGGTGAACTCGCGGTCCGGGTAGCGGTTCAACGAGCTCGCCGCCTCGGCGACGGCGGTGGCGATGTCCGCGACCACCTTCGCCGACGGCGGGTACGGGTTCTCGTTGACGTTGAGGCAGACCGGCACGTCGAGCTGCGGCGCTCCGTACGGCTCGACGCCCTGCAGCTCTGCCCGCAGCGGCGGCCAGGTCACTGGCCGGGTCCCGGCAGGCGGCCAGAAAGAGGGCCGGAAAGGCGCACCGTCACGGCGGCGCCGTGGCCGGGCAGGTCCTCGGCCTCGGCGAGCGTGGTCACGTGCCCGGCGACCTCGACAAGCGCGTCGCGGGAGTACTCGATCACGTGCATCGCCTTGAGGAACGCGCGCACCGACAGTCCCGAGGAGTGGCAGGCGCAGCCCGCCGTCGGGAGCACGTGGTTGGAGCCGGCGCAGTAGTCGCCGAGCGAGACCGGGGCGTACGGGCCGACGAAGACCGCGCCAGCGTTGCGGACCCGGCCGGCCACCGCGGCGGCGTCGGCGGTGTGGATCTCCAGGTGCTCGGCGGCGTACGCGTTGACCACGTCGAGCCCCTGCTCGACGTCGGCGACGAGGACGATCCCGGACTGCTCGCCGGAGAGCGCGGTCCGGATCCGCTCGACGTGCCGGGTCGCCGCGACCTGCTTGTCGAGCTCGGCCTCGACCTCGTCGGCGAGGCGGAGCGAGTCGGTCACCAGGACCGAGGCGGCCATCGGGTCGTGCTCGGCCTGGCTGATCAGGTCGGAGGCGACGTAGGCCGCGTCGGCGGTGTCGTCGGCGAGGATCGCGATCTCGGTCGGGCCGGCCTCGGAGTCGATCCCGACGACGCCCTTGAGCAGCCGCTTGGCGGAGACGGTGTAGATGTTGCCCGGCCCGGTGACCAGGTCGACCTTGCGGCACGGCCCGGCACCGTAGGCGAGCATCGCGATCGCCTGGGCGCCGCCGACGGCGTACACCTCCTCGACACCGAGGAGTGCGCACGCGGCCAGGATGGTCGGGTGCGGCAGCCCGGCGCCCCACTGACCGAACTCGGCCTTCTGCGGGGACGAGGTCAGTGCGATCGACCCGACCCCGGCGACCTGGGCCGGGACCACGTTCATCACCACGCTGGAGACCAGCGGCGCGACCCCACCGGGCACGTAGAGCCCGACCCGGTCCACCGGGACCATCCGCTGGGTGACGCGGGCGCCGGGACCGAGGTCGGTGACGACGTCGGCCTCCACCTCGGCCTCGCAGGTCGCCCGGAGCCGACGGATCGACTCCTCCAGCCCGGCCCGGACGGCCGGGTCGAGGGCCTCCAGGGCGGCCGCGATCGCAGCGGCGGGCACGGCGATCTCCGGGGTGTCGACGCCGTCGAACTTCGCCGAGTACGCGCGGATCGCCTCGACCCCGCGGGTCCGGACGTCGTCGCAGATCGGGCGCACCACGTGCAGGGCGGACTCGACGTCGAAGTCGGCGCGCGGCACGAGGGTGCGGTAGTCAGGGGCCCCGGCACCGGGGGTCCGGTCCACGTCCCTGAGATCGATCCTGCGAATCATGGGGCCAGTCTAGAGAGGCGGGCCCGGCGACCCGCCCCCGATTTCACGGCTCGGTCACGTGGGCCGGCCTCCGGCTCGACTAGGTTGTGCCACGTGACCACGGTGCCGGTGTTCCCGCTCAACACGGTGCTGTTCCCCGGGGTGGTCGCTCCGCTGCACATCTTCGAGGACCGGTACCGGGCCCTGGTCCGGGATCTGCTGGCCGTGCCCGAGCCCCGCGACCGGGTCTTCGGCGTCGTCGCGATCCGGGAGGGCTACGAGGTCGGCGACCGCGGCCGGCAATCGCTGCACCGGATCGGGACGCTGGTCCAGCTGACCGAGTTCGAGCGGTACGACGACGGCCGGTTCGACATCGAGGTCACCGGCCGGCAACGGCTGGTCCTGGACACCATCGACCCGGGCGGCGAGTACCTGGTCGGCGAGGTCGACCTGATCGAGGACGAGGACGGCGAGGTGGACGCGGAGACCGCGAGCGGCGCCCAGCGGACGCTGGCGACCTTCGAGGAGTACCGAGCCGAGCTCTCCGACCTGCGCGGCGGGCCGGTCCTCACCGGCACGATGCCGACCGACCCGGTCTACCTCTCCTACTCCCTGGCCGCGACGTGCCTGCTCAGCCAGGGCGAGCGGCAGCAGCTGCTGGAGGCGCCGGACGCGCAGGCGCGGCTCCGGATGCTGCGCCGGTCGCTGCGCGAGGAGATGCGCGCGATGCGGGCCGTTCCGAGCCTCCCGGCCACCGAGGTGGCCCGGACCCGCTGGTCACCGAACTGAGAGCGGCGACTCCTCCGGTGGCCAAGAAGAAGACCGGTTCCGGCACGCCCGCGACGGTGGCGCTGGAGAAAGCCGGCATCCCCTTCACGGTGCACACCTACACCCACGACCCCCGTCACGAGGGGTACGGGCTGGAGGCGGCGGACGCGCTCGGCCTCGACCCCGGGACGGTGTTCAAGACCCTGCTGGCCGACACCGACCGCGGCACCGTCGTCGGGATCGTGCCGGTGACCGGCACCCTGGACCTGAAGGCGCTCGCGGCGGCCGTCGGGGCGAAGAAGGCGGCGATGGCCGACCCGGTCGCGGCCGAGCGGCTCACCGGGTACGTCGTCGGCGGCATCTCCCCGATCGGCCAGAAGCGGCGGCTCACCACGGTGCTCGACGACTCGGCGACCGGGCTCCCGGTCGTCTACGTGAGCGGTGGCCGCCGCGGGCTCGACCTCGGGATCGCCCCGGCCGACCTGGTCGCCGTCCTGGGGGCGACGACCGCCCCGATCCGCCGCGCCTGACTCCGGACCACGCGGGTCAGCCCTGCTCGGCCTGCTCGGCCTTCTCCGCCTGCTCCCGGCGGGTCGTGCTGTCGGTGCCCCAGATGACCCCGATCGCACCGAGCAGGGCCGCGACGGACCAGACGACGTAGATCCCGGTGGCGGTCGGGTCGAGGCGGACCGGGATCTTGTCGCCGGCCTTCGCGGTGGCCAGCACCTTGTCCGGGTCCGGCGGCCCCAGGATCAGCCCGGTCCGGAGCATCACCCAGGTGGCCAGGCCGCCGCCGAGGGCGACGAGCACCACCATGAGCAGCGGGTCGCGCCGTCGCCAGCTGAGCAGGGCGATCCCGCTGATCAGGCCGCCGACCAGCGCGATCACGACGAACCAACCGTCGGTGGCGACCTGCTTGGCGAGCTGCTGCTCGTCCATCACGCCGTTGTCCGCGGTCCGGGTGAACTCGGCGAGCGGGGTGACGAGCCACCAGACGACCGCGCCGAGGACGCCGGCGACGACGAACCAGGCCGCCACCACGCCGAGGTCGCGCAGGCCGGGCCGCCCGTGCTCCCGCCACCAGTCCGGCTCGTCCGTCCGCGGGGCGTCCGTCGTGGCCGGGCCCGCGTCGGGCCCGGGGCTCAGCCCAGACATCCCGGCCCCAGGAGCTGCTTGAGGTCCGCGGTGAGCGCCGAGCTCGGCGTCACCCTCAGCTGGTCGGGCATCCTGAACACCTTCGTCGAGGTCCGCGTCATGAGCTTGAGCCGCACCTCGGTCATCCCCGGGTGCGTCGCCAGGATCTCCTTGAGGTGGTCGACGACCGGCGGCGTGCACCGGGTCGACGGCATCGAGATGACCAGCGGTCCGCTCGGCCCCTCGCTGATGTCCGGCATCGTGACTTCCTGGCCGTGCAGCTCCGGCTGGTCCTTCTGCCGGGAGAGCCGGCCCTTGACCGTGACGATGGCGTCCTCGGTCAGGTAGGTGGCCGCCAGCTGGTAGGCGCTCGGGAAGAGCAGCACGTCGATCGCACCGTCGAGGTCCTCGACGTTGACCATCGCCCACGTGTCGCCGCGCTTGGTGAGCTTGCGCTGCACCGAGGTGACCAGGCCGGAGATCGTCACGGTCGAGTTGTCGGCGCGCTCCTCGTCCATCAGCAGCTGGCCGATGGAGCAGTCCCGGGACGCGGCCAGGACGTGCTCGAGCCCGAAGAGCGGGTGGTCGCTGACGTAGAGGCCGAGCATCTCCCGCTCGTGCCCGAGCAGGGTCATCTTGTCCCAGTCCTCGATGTCGGGTACCGCGACCGAGATGCCGAACCCGACCGCGTCGTCGTCGTCCAGGCCGCCGAAGAGCGAGTCCTGCCCGATCGCCTCGTTCTTCTTGATGTCGACGTACTGGTCGACGGCGGTCTCGTGGATCGCGACCAGCGCCCGGCGCTTGTGCTTCATGTCGTCGAAGGCGCCGGCCTTGATCAGCGACTCGATGACCCGCTTGTTGCAGACGACCGCCGGGACCTTGTCCATGAAGTCGTTGAAGTCGGTGTAGCGGCCCTTCTCGGCGCGCGCGGCGACGATGCCGTCGACCACGTTGTGGCCGACGTTGCGGACCGCGGTCAGGCCGAAGCGGATGTCGGTGCCGACGGCGGTGAAGTCGTGGGCGGACTCGTTGACGTCGGGCGGCAGGACCTGGATCTTCATCCGCCGGCACTCGCCGAGGTAGATCGCCATCTTGTCCTTGTCGTTCTTGACCGAGGTCAGGAGCGCGGCCATGTACTCCGTGGGGTAGTTGGCCTTGAGGTAGGCGGTCCAGTACGTGATGACGCCGTACGCCGCGGAGTGCGACTTGTTGAACGCGTAGTCGGCGAACGGGACGAGGATCTCCCAGAGCGTCTTGACCGCGTCCTGCGGGTAGCCGCGCTCGAGCATGCCGGCCTCGAAGCCGGCGTACTGCTTGTCGAGCTCCTCCTTCTTCTTCTTGCCCATCGCGCGCCGCATGTTGTCGGCCGCGCCGAGCGAGAAGCCGGCGAGCACCTGCGCGATCGCCATGACCTGCTCCTGGTACACGATCAGGCCGTAGGTCTCGCCGAGCACCGGCTCGAGCGCCTCGGCCAGCGCCGGGTGGATCGGCACGATCGGCTCGCGGCCGTTCTTGCGGTGCGCGTACTTGTTGTGCGAGTCGGCACCCATCGGGCCCGGCCGGTAGAGCGCCGAGACGGCCGTGATGTCGGCGAACTGGTCGGGCAGCATCGAGCGCAGCAGCGCCCGCATGCCGCCACCGTCGAGCTGGAACACGCCGAGCGTGTCGCCCCGGCCCATCAGCTCGTACGTCGCCCGGTCGTCGAAGGGCAGGTCCTCCAGCACGATGTCCTCGCCGCGGTTGGCCTTGATGTTGGCCACCGCGTCCTCGAGCGTGTGCAGGTTGGAGAGCCCGAGGAAGTCCATCTTGACCAGCCCGAGCGACTCGCACATCGGGTAGTCGAACTGGGTGATGATCGCGCCGTCCTGCGGACGGGCCATGATCGGGACCACGTCGATCAGCGGCTCGCTGGACATGATCACGCCGGCGGCGTGGACGCCCCAGTTGCGGATCTGGCCCTCCAGGCCGCGCGCGGTCTCGTAGATCGTGCGGACGTCCGGGTTCTGGTCGTGCAGCGTCCGGAACTCGCCGCCCTCGGCGTAGCGCTTGTGCTCGGGGTTGAAGAGCTCCTTGAGCGGGACGCCCTTGCCCATGACGTCCGGCGGGAGCGCCTTGGTGATCATGTCGCCGACGCCGAAGCCGTGGTCGAGCACCCGGGCGGCGTCCTTGATCGCGGCCTTGGCCTTGAGCCGGCCGAAGGTGGCGATCTGGGCGACCCGCTCGGCGCCGTACTTGTCGCTGACGTAGGCGATCACCTCGCCGCGGCGGGCGTCGTCGAAGTCGATGTCGAAGTCGGGCATCGAGGGGCGCTCGGGGTTGAGGAACCGCTCGAAGAACAGGCCGTGCTCGAGCGGGCACAGGTCGGTGATCCGGAGCGCGTACGCCGCGATCGAGCCCGCTCCCGAGCCCCGGCCGGGGCCGACCCGGATGCCGTTGTCCTTGGACCAGCCGATGAAGTCGGCGACCACGAGGTAGTACCCGCAGTAGCCCTTCTGGGAGATGATCCCGAGCTCCATCTCGACCCGGTCGCGGACCTCCTGGGTCAGCCGCTCGCCGGGGTAGCGCGCCTCGATCCCGCGCCACACCTCCTTGCGGAACCAGGACTCCTCGGTCTCCCCCGCCGGCACATCGGCGCGGGCCATGTAGCCGCCGGTCGACTCGGTGAACTCGACGTTGCAGCGCTCGGCGATGAGCAGGGTGTTGTCGCAGGCCTCCGGCATCCCGAACCGGTCGGCCCAGAGCTCGCGCATCTCGGCCGCGGACTTGATGTAGTAGCCGCCGCCGTCGAACTTGAGCCGGTTCGGGTCGGAGAGCCGCTTGCCGGAGGCGACGCAGATGAGGGCGTCGTGGGCGTCGGCGTCCTCGGGGTTGTTGTAGTGCGAGTCGTTGGTCGCGATCGGCGGCAGGCCGAGCTCCTTGCCGAGCTTGATCAGGTCGTCGCGGACCCGCTTCTCGATGGAGATGCCGTGGTCCATCAGCTCGAGGAAGACGTTGTCGCGGCCGAAGATGTCCTGCAGCTCACCGGCCTCCCGGACCGCCTCGTCCCACTGCCCCAGGCGGAGCCGCGTCTGGATCGCGCCGCTCGGGCAGCCGGTGCTGACGATCAGGCCCTTGCTGTAGGTCTGCAGCAGCTCCTTGTCCATCCGGGGCTTGTAGAAGAAGCCCTCGAGGCTGGACTTCGAGGAGAGCCGGAAGAGGTTGTGCATCCCCTCGGTCGACTCCGACCACATCGTCATGTGGGTGTACGCGCCGCCGCCGGCGACGTCGTCGCCGCCCTCCTCGGCCGCGTCACCCTTGCCCCACCGGACCCGGCGGCGCTCGCCGCGCTGGGTGCCGGGGGTGATGTACGCCTCGATGCCGATGATCGGCTTCACGCCGTACTTCTTCGCCTTGGACCAGAAGTCGTAGGCGCCGTGCAGGTTGCCGTGGTCGGTCATCGCGATCGACGACATGCCCAGCTCGCTCACCCGGGAGAACAGACCGTCCAGCAGCGAGGCACCGTCGAGCATCGAGTACTCGGTGTGCACGTGCAGGTGGGCGAAGTCCGAGGATCCGGTCGACATGGAGCGGGGTTCACACCTTCCCGAAGGGGTCGCGAGTCTGACAGGGACGCGCTGGCGCGCATCGGGGAAGGGCGCCAGCCTACGTCAGTCTGGCAGCGACCACCGACACCCGGGGCGTGTCGGTCCGGACCGCCCCAAAGACCGCCCCAGACTCCGTCTCAGACTCCCCCGCGGGCCATCTGCTGGAGCCGCTCGATCCGGTCCTCGGTCGGCGGGTGCGTCGAGAACAGCTTCGAGACGTCCTGGGCCCGGAACGGGTTCGCGATCATCATGTGGCTGGCGTTCTGCAGCTGCGGGGTGGGCTGCAGCGGGTGGGCGGCGACGCCGTTCTGGAGCTTGGCGAGCGCGCTGGCCAGGGCGAGCGGGTCGCGGGTCAGCTTCGCGCCGTCCTCGTCGGCGTCGTACTCCCGGGTCCGCGAGATCGCCATCTGGATGATCGCGGCGGCGATCGGGGCCAGCAGCGACATCGCGATCAGGACCAGCGGGTTGGGGCGGTCCTCGTCGTCGCTGCCGCCGAAGATGTTGATCCACACCAGCATCTGCGCGATCGAGGTGATCACGCCGGCGATCGCCGCGGCCACCGAAGAGGTCAGGATGTCGCGGTTGTAGACGTGCATCAGCTCGTGGCCCAGGACGCCGCGCAGCTCGCGCTCGTCGAGCAGCTGCAGGATCCCCTCGGTGCAGCAGACCGCGGCGTGGTTCGGGTTCCGGCCGGTGGCGAACGCGTTGGGCGCCTCGGTCGGCGAGACGAAGAGCGCGGGCATCGGCTGCCCGGCGGTGGTCGAGAGCTCGCGGACGATCCGGTACATGGCCGGTTGCTCCTGCTCGGTGACCGGGCGGGCGCGCATCGCCTTGATCGCGATCTTGTCCGAGTTCCAGTAGCCGTACGCCGTCATCGCGACGCCGAACAGGGCGAAGAACCAGATGTACTGGCCGCCGCCGATGACCGCGCCGAGCGCGAGCAGCAGACCGAAGATGCCGCCCAGCAGGAGCGCGGTCTTCAGGCCGTTGAAGTGGTTGTGCATGTCTTTCCCAACGTGCGAGCGCCGGACCGGGTTCCGCGGCGCGCGGGTGATGCGGGTCTCGACCGAGCCTAGCCGCGGGTCAGTCCCGCGAGCGGCGCTCGTAGGCGTCCAGCGACTCGCCGATCACCCGTTCCATGATCCGGCCGACGGCGGCCTCCCCCAGGCCGGGGGCGTGGGCGGCCATCCGGGCGGCGATCTCGGCCTCGCGGGCGAGGTCGCGGCCCTCCTGCCCCGGACGCTCCTTGAAGCCCTGGACCGCGGCCGTCAGCGCGAACCGCCGGGCGAGCAGCAGCGCGATCTCGTCGTCGACCTCGTCGATCTGGGCGCGCAGGTAGCGCAGCGGCTCGATGCCCGGCCACGCCATCCGTACGTCGGGCGACCGCTCCTCGTTGCCGGAGCCGTCGGTGTGCTCGAGCTCGACCAGCCCGTGCCGGTGGTAGAAGCCGCGCGCGGAGGTGTTCGAGGCGAAGACCCAGAGCGCGAAGCCGCCGGGCCGCTGCGCCTTCACGAGGTCGAGCAGGAGGGTGCCGGTGCCGGCGCCCTGGTGCTGCGGGCCGACGTACAGGGAGTCCAGCCAGTCCCCGTCGAGGACCGCGAAGCCGGTGATCTCGTCGCGCTCGGCGACCCAGACTTCCTTGCGCTCCGGGAGGGTCGCGACCCAGTCCCGCACCTCGGCGTCCGGGTGCACCCCGACCGGCATCTGCCCGACGGCCGCCCGCCGGGCGGCGATGTAGAGCTCGGCGACCTCGGCCATGTCCTCGGCACCGGCCGGGCGCAGCACGAGGTCGATCTCCTCGGTGCCGTTCTCAGTGCTCATCGCGGATCGTCTCCAGCGCGGCGGCGAGATCGTCGGGGTAGCCGGACTCGTACTGCACGTACTCCCCGGAGTCGGGGTGGGTGAACCCGAGCCGGACGGCGTGCAGCCACTGCCGCTCCAGCCGGAGCCGGCGGGCGAGCGTCGGGTCGGCGCCGTAGGTCAGGTCGCCGACGCACGGGTGCTTCAGCGCGGCCATGTGCACCCGGATCTGGTGGGTCCGGCCGGTCTCGAGCTGGATCTCCAGCAGGCTGGCGAAGCGGTGCGCCTCCAGCGTGCTGTAGTGCGTCACGCTGTGCTTGCCGTCCTCGCGGACCGCGAACTTCCAGTCCGACTTCGGCGCCCGCCCGATCGGCGCGTCCACGGTGCCCTCCAGCGGGTCCGGGTGCCCCTGGACCAGCGCGTGGTAGGTCTTGTCGATCTCGCGGTGGCGGAAGGCGTTCTTGAGCACCGAGTAGGCCCGTTCGCCCTTGCAGATCACCATCACGCCCGAGGTGCCGACGTCCAGTCGCTGCACGATGCCCTGGCGCTCGGGGGCGCCGCTGGTGGCGATCCGGTAGCCGGCCGCCTGGAGGTGCCCGACGACGGTCGGCCCGGTCCAGCCCATCGAGGGGTGCACGGCGACGCCGACCGGCTTGTCGATCACCACGATCGAGTCGTCGTCGTGGATGACCGAGATGCCCTCGACCTCCTCGGCGCGGATCTRCAGCGGGTCGCTGACCGGCGGCAGGTGGACCTCGAGCAGCGTGTCGGGCAGGAGCCGGTCGGACTTCGCGGCGGTGGCGCCGTCGATCTGGACCAGGCCCTGGCTGATCAGGTCCGCGGCCTTGGAGCGGGAGATCCCGAACATCCGGGCCAGCCCGGCGTCGACGCGTTCGCCGGCCAGGCCCTCGGGGACGCGGAGCGCGCGGTGCTCGCCGCCCGCGGGGGGTCCGGAGACAGGGACAGTCACGGCGCCTCCCCCGGTACCTGCTCGTCGGCGCCGTCGCTCTCGGTCTCCTTGACCCCGGAGAGCGGGATGCCGCGCAGCGACTGCAGGATGATCAGCCCGGCCGCGACGTTGATGCAGATGTCGGCGACGTTGAAGATCGGCCAGTGCGGCAGCTCGAGGAAGTCGATCACGTGCCCGCGCAGCGGCCCGGGCTCCCGGAAGAGCCGGTCGGTCAGGTTCCCGGCGATACCGGCGAGCAGCAGCCCGAAGGCCCAGGCCCAGACCGTGTCGCCGACCCGGAACGACAGCCAGAGCACCACCCCGAACGCGGCCAGCGCGAACAGGCTGATCAGCGGCGTCAGACCGGTCCCGGTGCTGAACGCGGCGCCGGGGTTGGCCGTGAGGTTCAGGCGCAGGAGCGAATCGACCAGCTCGACCGGGTCACCGGACTCCAGGCGGTGCAGCGCCAGGCTCTTGGTGACGAGGTCGACGAGCCAAGCGGCTACGGCGACGCCGAGGAGGAGGGCTGTCTTCGATCGGTGGTCGCTGGTCAGCGACGCTCCTCGCGCTGCTTGCATGTCAGGCACATTGTGGCACGGGGGAACGCCATCAAACGATTCTTGCCGATCGGGTTGCCGCAGACCTCGCAGATTCCGTAGGTGCCGTCGGCGATCCGCTCGAGCGCGTGCTCGGACTGTTCGAGCATGTCGCGCGCGTTGTTGACGATCGTCATCTCCTGGTCGCGCTCGAACGTCGCGGAGCCGACGTCGGCCTGGTCGCTGCCGGCGCTCTCGCCCGCGTCGCGCATCAGGTCGGCCAGGTCGCCCTGGACCTCGTCGAGCTCGGCGACGAGCCGCTTCACATCGGCACGGAGCTGGGTGCGGACCTCGTTGAGCTCGGCCTTGGTCCACGGCTCCTCGGCCTCGAGGACGACCAGCTTGCCCGAACGGGCCGGTGCCTTCTTCGCCGGAGTCTTCACAGGTGCAGTCTTCGCCACGGGTGCTGCCTTCTTCGCCGTCGTCGCCGGAGCGGGGGCCTTCTTGGCCGGAGCCGCCTTCTTCACGGGGGCGGCCTTGGTGGCCGTCGTCTTCTTGGCGGGCGCCTTGGCAGGCGTCGCCTTCTTCGCCGGCGTCTTCTTGGCCGGAGCCGCCTTCGTGGCCGCGGCCTTCTTCACCGGGGCCGCCTTCTTCGCCGGGGCCGCCTTCTTGGCCGGGGCCGCCTTCTTGGCCGGAGCGGCCTTCTTGGCTGCCGCCTTCTTCGCCGGGGCCGCCTTCTTGGCTGCCGCCTTCTTGGCCGGGGCCGGCTTCTTCGCCGGGGCCGCCTTCTTGGCCGGGGCCGCCTTCTTGGCGGATGCAGTCTTCTTCGCGGATGAAGTCTTGGCCGAAGCTGCCTTGGTGGCGGGTGCCGCCTTCTTGAGCGGTGACGCCGAGGTGCCGGACGAGGCCTTCTTGGTCGTCCGTCCGACGGCCTTGCGCGCGGCTGCTCCCGCGCGGCTCACCAGGGATCGCTTACCGGTCGTTGCCATGAGCGGTTGCCCCTATCGGGGTAGAAGGAAATATGACGTAGGTCATAACCAGTGGGCGCGAGGATATGCGCTAGCCGGAGCCCCTTCAACTCGGCTCTCCGGCGATATCCGAGATGATCCGGAGGCATTGCGTCTGGCACACTGGACGCCGCAGCAAGGCGTCGATGGGGCCATCACCCCGGAGCCGCCGGAAGAAACGCCTCCTCAGGTCAGCAACCGGGCCCGGGGGCGGACTAGAACCGGCAGCTGCGGACCAAGAGCGGACCGTCTCCGGGCGGTCAAGAAGGGTGGTACCGCGGGGCCCCGGCCTCGTCCCTTCGGGTTTCTCCGACACCGAAGCAGAAGGACCACCGTGACCGAGTTGAATTCCGGGTACCGCGCCGTTCCCCCGCAGGTCGACCTCCCCGCGCTCGAGCGCGACATCCTCGCCCTCTGGGCCGAGCAGGACACCTTCGCGCGCTCCGTCGAGCTCACCCGCGCCGGCGAGCCGTGGACCTTCTACGAGGGCCCGCCGACCGCCAACGGGATGCCTGGCACCCACCACGTCGAGGCCCGGGTGTTCAAGGACCTCTTCCCCCGCTTCCAGACCATGCGCGGCCGGTACGTCGTCCGCAAGGGCGGCTGGGACTGCCACGGCCTCCCGGTCGAGCTCGCCGTCGAGAAGGAGCTCGGGTTCTCCGGCAAGGGCGACATCGAGGCGTTCGGGGTGGCCGAGTTCAACGCCCGCTGCCGCGAGTCCGTGCTGCGGCACGTCGACGCGTTCGAGCAGATGACCGAGCGGATGGGCTACTGGGTCGACACCGAGAACCCCTACCGGACCATGGACTCCTCCTACGTCGAGTCGGTCTGGTGGGCGCTGCAGCAGATCCACCAGAAGGGACTGCTGGTCGAGGACTACCGGGTCGCGCCGTACTGCCCGCGCTGCGGCACCGGCCTGTCGGACCACGAGCTCGCGCAGGGCTACGAGACGGTGACCGACCCGTCGGTCTACGTCCGCTTCCCGCTGACCAGCGGTCCGTGGGCGGGCGCCTCCCTGCTGATCTGGACCACGACCCCGTGGACCCTCGTCTCCAACACCGCGGTCGCGGTCCACCCCGGGGTCGAGTACGTGCTGGTCGAGACTGCGTCCGAGGACGGCGCGGGCGAGAAGCTGGTCGTCGCCCGCCCGCTCGTCGAGGCCGTCCTGGGCGCACCCGACGGGCAGGGCCCCACCGAGCTCGGCGCCGTCACCGGCGCCGAGATGGAGCACTGGAAGTACCGGCGCCCGTTCGAGCTCGTCGCCTTCCCCGAAGGCACCGAGAGCCACTTCGTCGTGCTCGCCGACTACGTCACCACCGAGGACGGCACCGGCCTGGTGCACCAGTCCCCCGCCTTCGGCGCCGACGACATGGCGGTCTGCAAGTCCTACGGCCTCCCGGTGGTCAACCCGGTCCGGCCCGACGGCCACTTCGCCGACGACGTCCCGCTGGTCGGCGGTCAGTTCTTCCGGCACGCCAACGCCGACCTGGTCGCGGACCTGACGGCGCGCGGCCTGCTCTTCCGGCACCTGCCCTACGAGCACAGCTACCCGCACTGCTGGCGCTGCCACACCGCGCTGCTGTACTACGCCCAGCCGTCCTGGTACGTCCGCACCACCGCGGTCAAGGACGCGCTGCTGCGCGAGAACGAGAAGACGAACTGGTTCCCCGACACGATCAAGTGGGGCCGGTACGGCGACTGGCTGAACAACAACATCGACTGGGCGCTGTCGCGCAGCCGGTACTGGGGCACACCGCTGCCGATCTGGCGCTGCGCCGCCGGCCACCAGACCTGCGTCGGCTCGCTCGCCGAGCTCTCCGAGCTCACCGGCACCGACCAGTCCGGGCTCGACCCGCACCGGCCGTTCATCGACGAGGTCACCTTCGGCTGCCCGGCTGTGCTCGATTCCGGGGATGGCTGCGCGGAGACCGCGACCCGGGTGCCCGAGGTGATCGACGCCTGGTTCGACTCCGGCTCGATGCCGTTCGCGCAGTGGGGCTACCCGCACGTCGAGGGCTCGAAGGAGAAGTTCGAGGCGGCGTACCCGGCCGACTTCATCTGCGAGGCGATCGACCAGACCCGCGGCTGGTTCTACACCCTGATGGCGGTCGGTACGACGGTCTTCGACCGGTCGTCGTACCAGAACGTGCTCTGCCTCGGTCACATCCTCGCCGAGGACGGCCGCAAGATGAGCAAGCACCTCGGCAACATCCTGGAGCCGATCTCGCTGATGGACGAGCACGGCGCGGACGCCGTGCGGTGGTTCATGGCCTGCGGCGGCTCGCCGTGGTCGGCCCGCCGGGTCGGGCACACGACCATCCAGGAGACCGTGCGCAAGGTCCTGCTGACGTACTGGAACACGGTGGCCTTCCACGTCCTCTACGCCCGGACGTCGGGCTGGACCCCGGGAGGTGACGTCCCGGCGGTCGCGAACCGGCCGGTGCTGGACCGCTGGCTGCACGCGGAGACCGCGCGCCTGGTGGTCGAGGTGACCGCGGCGTACGAGCGTTTCGACACCCAGCGGATCGGCGCGCTGCTCGGCCAGTTCGTCGACGACCTCTCCAACTGGTACGTACGCCGCTCGCGTCGCCGGTTCTGGGTCGGCGACCCGGCCGCGCTGCAGACCCTGCACGACGCGCTCAGCACCCTGACCGCGCTGATGGCGCCGCTGGTGCCGTTCATCACCGAACGGGTCTGGCAGGACCTGGTCGTCCCGGTCACCCCGGGCGCGCCGGCCTCGGTGCACCTGTCGTCGTGGCCGACGCCGGACCCGGACGCCGTCGACACCGAGCTGTCCGACGCCGTCGCGATCGCCCGCCGGCTGGTCGAGCTCGGCCGCGCCGCCCGCGCGGACGCGAAGGTCCGCACCCGGCAGCCGCTGCGCCGCGCGCTCGTCGGCACGGCCGCCTACGAGCGCCTCGACGACGAGCTGCGGGCCGAGGTCGCCGACGAGCTGAACCTCGGCCAGATCGAGCCGCTCAGCGCCGCCGGCGCCGACCTGGTCGACCACAGCGCGAAGGGCAACTTCCGCGCGCTCGGCAAGCGGTTCGCGAAGCAGACCCCGACCGTCGCCGCCGCGATCGCCGAGGCCGACGCCTCCGCGCTGGCCGCGTCGCTGGCCGCCACCGGCCGCGCGACCGTGACGGTCGAGGGGGCCGAGGTCGAGGTGCTCGCCGACGAGGTGATCGTCTCCGAGCGCCCCCGCGAGGGCTGGTCGGTGGTCAACGAGCAGGGCGAGACGGTCGCGCTCGACCTCGAGCTCACCGACGAGCTGCGCCGCGCCGGCCTGGCCCGCGAGGTGATCCGGATGATCCAGGAGGCCCGCAAGAACAGCGGCTTCGAGGTGTCCGACCGGATCGCGCTGACCTGGTCCGCCGAGGGTCCGGTCGCCGAGGCCTTCGCCGAGCACGCCGACCTGATCGCCGGCGAGGTGCTGGCCGCGTCGATGGCGGAGTCGGAGTCGGTGGCGGACCTGACCTTCCACGACGACGAGGTCGGGTTCCACTTCTCGGTGTTCAAGGTCTGACCCGCAGGACAAGCAGAACGGCGCCCCACCGCGAGGTGGGGCGCCGTTCTGGCGTTCGTCCGGAGACCTGGTCCTCAGGCCTTGTCGTCGGCTGCTTCCTCGCCGAGGATCGACCGGAGGCGCTTCGGGGCGTGCTCGTTGCCGCCCGGCAGGTTCCCGGTCTGCACGGCCGAGCCGTCGAGCGCCTCGAGCTGCTGGGTGAAGTAGCTCTTCAGGCGGCTGCGGTACTCGCGCTCGAAGGAGCGCAGGCCCTCGATCTCGCCGTTGAGGGCGTCCTTCTCCTTCTCGAGGTTGCCGAAGATCTCCTTGCGGCGGGCCTCGGTCTCGGAGTCGAGCATCGCGGCACGGGTGCGGGCGTCGGACTCGAGACGGTCGGTCTTCGCCTTGGTCTCGGCCTCGAGGCGCTCGGCCTTGGTCTTCGCGGCGCCGACGATCTGGTCGGCCTCGTCCTTGGCCTCGCCGACGAGCTCGTCGGCGTTGCGGGTGGCGATCTCGAGCAGCTTGGCGGCGGCGCTCGAAGCGTCCGCGACGGTGCTGACCTTGATCTCCTGCACCGGCGCGGGGGCCGCGGCGGCGACCGGGGTCGGCGCCGGAGCGGCGACCGGCTCGGGGGCCTTCTCGATCACCGGCGCGGGGGCGTCTCCACCGCCGCGCTGGGCCGCGCTGAGCTTGGTCCGCAGGTCGTCGTTCTCCTTGTTGAGGCGCTCCAGCTCCGCCTCGACCTCGTCAAGGAACTGGTCGACCTCACCCATGTCGTAGCCCTCGCGGAGCCGGACGGGAGTAAAGCGCTTGTTGCTCACGTCCTCAGGCGTCAGCGGCATGACCTCACCCATTCTTCGTTAGTCGGACAAACACGTTCTCAAGGGAAAACACTGTGCGGGATTGAACAATAGCCCGTCGTCGTGCACGAAGGCATTCCCCCCTCGCAGGCGACGTTCCCTGGCTCGCCGTCAGGCGGTCCAGACGAGGGTGTTGATGCGGAGCAGCAGGTAGCAGACGAGCAGCACGGCCAGGAAGCTGAGGTCGAGGGCGACCCCGCCGATCCGGATCGGCTTGAACACGCGGCGGAACGCGTGGATCGGCGGATCGGTCGCGGAGTACACGCCTTCCAGGACCAGCAGCACCGGCCCCTTCGGGGACCAGGACCGTGCGAAGAACTGGATCCAGTCCACGATCAGCCTGATCAGCAGCAGCAGGATGAAGATCTCGAGGACCAGGTTGATGACCTGGCCGATGGGGTTCACGTCGCTCAGCTCTGGTTGAAGAAGCCACCCTCGACCAGGCGCTGCTTGTCCTCGGTGTCGACGTCGACGTCCGGCGGCGAGAGCAGGAACACCTTCGCGGTGACCCGCTCGATGGTGCCGCGCACGGAGAAGACGAGGCCGGCAGCGAAGTCGACCAGGCGCTTGGCCTCGGTGTCCGACATCTCCGACAGGTTCATGATGACCGGGATGCCGTCGCGGAAGTTCTCGCCGATGACCCGGGCCTCGTTGTAGGTGCGCGGGTGCAGCGTGGTGATCCGGGACAGCGGCGTCGAGGCGCGCGCGACGGGCGCCGCGGTCGGAGCGGCGGTCGCGGCCGGGGCGGCGACCTTGCGACGCTCGTTGATGCTGGACACCGCGCGGGTCGGCTCCGGCTGGCGACGAGCAGGCTCGTCGTAGGCGTTGTCGAGCTCGGCGTACTCGCCGTCGGCGTCCTCGAGCAGTCCGAGGTAGACGCCCATCTTCCGCATCGCGCCGCTCATTGATCCTCTTCCTCTGCGCCAGTTCCGGCCCCGTGCGGGCCGACGGTCCTTGCTGGTGAATCTGCTGCGAATCCTGCTCGGGACACTACTTGATCAGGGGCCTCGTACCGAGGACCGCCGAGCCGATCCGCACGTGTGTCGCGCCGCAGGCGACGGCGTCCTCGAGGTCACCGCTCATCCCTGCCGACACCCAGGTCGCCGCCGGGTGGTCGGCACGGAAGTCGCGGGCGATCCCGGCGAGCCGCTCGAACGCCGGCCGGGCCGGCTCCCCGAGCGGTGCGACCGCCATCAGGCCCCGCAGCCGCAGCGATCCGGCGGCCGCCACGGCCTCGGCCACGGCGCCGATCTCGTCGGGACCGGCTCCGCTCCGGCCGGCTGCGCCGCGTCCGTCCCCGGCCGGGTCGAGGCTGACCTGGACCAGGCAGTCCACGGTCCGTCCGGCCGCCTCGGCGCCGCGGTCGAGGGCGCCGACGAGCTTGACCCGGTCGACGGACTCGACCACGTCGGCGAAGCCGGCGATCGAGGCCGCCTTGTTGCTCTGGATCCCTCCGATGAAGTGCCAGGAGAGACCGAGGTCGGCGCACTCCGCCGCCTTGGCCGAGGCCTCCTGGTACCGGTTCTCCCCCACCGTCCGCACCCCGAGGTCGGCGAGGATGCGGACGTCGGAGGCGGGGAAGAACTTGGTCACGACCACGAGGGTGACCTCATCGGCGGGACGACCCGCGGACGCGCACGCGGCAGCGATGCGCTCGCGGACCGTCTCCAGGTTGGCCGCGGTCTCGGCACGACGATCGTCGGTCATCGACCCGTGATGTCTCCCTGAGCAGCGCCGGTCACTTCAGGAAGTCGGGGACGTCCAGGTCGTCGTCCAGGTCGCCGACGGGCCGTGCGGCCGACGACGGGACGCTGACCCCGACGGTGACCGGCTCGCGACGGGGCGCCGCCGGGGCGGGCGCGCTCTCGCCTGCGGCCGCGGCACCGGTACGCCGCTCCTCGGCGAGCGCCTGGGCCGCGGCCCGGGTCTCCTCCTGGGACTGCACCTTCGGCGGGGTGACGGGCTTGCGCAGGCCGGGGGCCTCCTCGCGCCGCTTCGGGCGGCCGCCCTCGAAGCCGGCCGCGATGACGGTCACGCGGACCTCGTCGCCGAGGGCGTCGTCGATGGTCGCGCCGAAGATGATGTTCGCGTCCGGGTGCACCGCGTCGGACACCATCGCCGCGGCCTCGTTGATCTCGAAGAGGCCGAGGTCCGATCCGCCGGCGATCGAGAGCAGCACGCCCTGGGCGCCGTCGATGGACTCCTCCAGCAGCGGGCTGGAGACGGCGAGCTCGGCGGCCTCGACGGCGCGGTTCTCGCCGCGGGCCGAGCCGATGCCCATGAGGGCGGAGCCGGCGTTGGACATCACCGACTTCACGTCGGCGAAGTCCAGGTTGATCAGGCCGGGCGTGGTGATCAGGTCGGTGATGCCGGAGACGCCCTGCAGCAGCACCTGGTCGGCCTGCTTGAACGCGTCGAGCATGCTCACGCTGCGGTCGGAGATGGAGAGCAGCTTGTCGTTCGGGATGACGATCAGCGTGTCGACCTCCTCGCGCAGGCCGGCGATGYCGTTCTCCGCCGAAGACGCGCGCCGCTTGCCCTCGAAGGCGAACGGGCGGGTCACGACGCCGATGGTCAGCGCGCCCAGCGAGCGGGCGATCTTCGCCACCACGGGCGCGCCGCCGGTGCCGGTGCCGCCGCCCTCGCCGGCCGTCACGAACACCATGTCGGCGCCCTTGATGACCTCTTCGATCTCCTCGGCGTGGTCCTCGGCCGCCCTCGCGCCCACCTCCGGGTTGGCGCCCGCCCCGAGTCCACGGGTCAGCTCACGGCCGATGTCGAGCTTCACATCGGCATCACTCATCAGGAGTGCCTGAGCATCGGTGTTGATCGCGATGAACTCAACGCCCTTCAGCCCGACTTCGATCATCCGGTTGACGGCATTGACTCCACCTCCACCGATACCCACGACCTTGATCACGGCCAGGTAGTTCTGTGGTGCTGCCACGGCGGGTGCCTCTCAGTTCGATGTGCTGCCGTCCCGCCCGACTGCGGGACGACTCCGGGTCTGACTGGGGCTGCTTCCCCTAGCCCCGGACCTCCGCCTGAAATGAACCCTAACCCTCCACTAGAGAGTTAATGTTATGTCAACCTGAGGTCGTGAGAACAACGTAGGCAAGGGCCCGGCCAATTCGTGGCAACCCGCCCGCGACACGCCAGAAGTGGCGGCGAATCAACGCGTCGTCGGACGACCCGGGACGCTGACGTCGATCTCCTGGGCCTTCTGCTGGAGCAGCACGGCCAGCACCTCGGCCTTCTGCGCCGAGTGCTCCGCGCTCCCCCACGACACCACCCGGCCGTCGTCGAGCCGCAGCCGGATCCGGTCGATCGTCTGCACGTCGATGAAGTCGACCCTGGCCGCGATGTCGGAACGGAGCGACCCGACCACGCGGGCCGCCTCGGCGAGCGCGTCGGCCTTCACGTCCGGGGCGGTCCGCACCAGCGGCAGGTCGGCCGGCTGGCTGGCGTAGCGGCCGAACAGCACGCCCTGGTCGTCGACGGCCTGCAGCCCGGACCCGCGGTTGACCACCGCGACCGGCGTGCGCTCGACCACGTCGACGTGCACCGTGTGCGGCCACGACCGCGACACCGACGCCGACCGGACGGCCGGCAGCGCCTCCACCCGGGCCTGGATCGCACCCAGGTCCGCGCGCGCCAGCGGCTTCCCCAGCGGGGCGCCCGCGACCGCCTCGACCCGGGTCGCGCTCAACGTGGTGTTGCCGGTGACCTGGACGCCGCGGACCGTCATCGCCGAGGAAAAGAAAACCAGCCAGATCCCGGTGGCGAGCAGCACCACCGCGAGACCGGCCAGGAGGAACGGCCGCCACCGGCGCAGCCGCGCCGAGAACCGGCGCCGCCGGAACTCCCGGCTCGCCAGGGTGACGGTCTCCTCCTCTGTCGTGGTCACGCCGTCGTCCCCGCCTCGTCCGCCGCCCGGAGCAGCTCGAGCACGGCAGGGCCGAGCAGGGTCACGTCCCCGGCCCCGAGGGTGAGCACGACGTCACCGGGGCGGGCCCGCTCGACCAGGTGGCCGGCCGTGGCCGACCAGGAGGGCTCGAAGACCACCTGTTCGGCGGGCAGCGGGACCGCGTCGGAGACCAGCCGGCCGGTGACGCCCGGCTCGGGGTCCTCGCGGGCGACGTACACGTCCATCACGACGACCTCGTCGGCGGCGCCGAGCGCGACGCCCATCTCCGCGCCGAAGATGCGGGTCCGGGAGACCATGTGCGGCTGGTAGGCCACCACGACCCGGCCCGGGCCGGCGAGCGAGCGCGCCGCGACCAGGTCGCCGGCGATCTCGCGCGGGTGGTGGGCGTAGGAGTCGAAGACCCGGATCCCGCCGACCTCGCCCTTCAGCTCCATCCGCCGCCGGGTGCCGCTGTAGGCGCCGAGACCGCGGGCCAGGTCGGCGAAGGGCTGCCCGAGCCGGAGCCCGCTCGCCAGCGCCGCCAGGGCGTCCAGGACGTAGTGCCGGCCCGGCACCTGCAGGCGCACCTCGCCGAGGCGTCGACCGCGGTCCACGACGGTGAAGGTCGAGGTCGAGCCGACCAGCGTGACGTTCTCCGCGCGCACCTCGGCCTCCGCGGACTCGCCGACGCCGACGGTGGTGATCCCGCGTGCGCGCGCGGTCGCGACCAGCTCGGCCGCCCCCGGGTCGTCGATGCAGGCGACCAGGAAGCCGTCCGCGTCGATCCGGTCGAGGAACGTCGTGAAGGCCGCCTTGTAGGCCTCCTCGGTGCCGTAGTTGTCCAGGTGGTCGGCCTCGACGTTGGTGACCAGCGCGACGTGCGGCGAGTACACCAGGAACGCGCCGTCGCTCTCGTCCGCCTCGGCGACGAAGAGGTCGCCGGTGCCGTCGTGGGCGTTCGAGCCGGACTCGTTGAGCTCGCCGCCGATCGCGAAGGACGGGTCCGCGCCGCAGTGCTGCAGCGCGACGGTGAGCATCGAGGTGGTCGTGGTCTTGCCGTGCGTCCCGGCGACCGCGATCACCCGGCGCCCCTGCATCACGGACTCGAGCGCGGCCGAGCGCGGCAGCAGCCGGAGCCCGCGGCGGACCGCCTCCCGCACCTCCGGGTTGTCCTCGCGCACGGCGGTCGAGACGACCACAGTGTCGGCCACGCCGAGGTTCTCCGCGGCGTGCCCGACCTCGCAACGGGCCCCGAGGGCGCGCAGCGCCTCCAGGGTGGCCGACGGCTTGGCGTCGCTGCCCGAGACCTGGACCCCGCGGGCCAGCATGATCCGGGCGATCCCGGACAGGCCGGCGCCGCCGATGCCGACGAAGTGCACCCGGCCGAGCTGGTCGGCGGGGAGCAGCACGTCGGGGACCGGGACCTTCACCGGCCCACCCCCGCCGCCTTCTCGATCAGGTCCGCGAGCTTCTCGTCCGCGTCCAGCGGGATCACGCCCGCGGCGGCCGCGCCCATCGTCGCGAGCCGCTCGGTGTCGGTGACCAGGGAGGGCAGCGCGTCGGCGGCCCAGTCCGGGGTGAAGGCGGCGTCGGCGACCAGCAGCGCGCCGCCCGCGTCCACGACCGGGCGCGCGTTCAGGGCCTGCTCGCCGTTGCCGATCGGCAGCGGCACGAAGACCGCGGGCAGGCCGACCCCGGACACCTCGGTGACGGTGTTGGACCCGGCCCGGCAGACCACGGCGTCCGCGGCGGCGTACGCCAGGTCCATCCGGTCCACGAAGCGCTGCACGACGTACGGCACCGGGCCGGTGCCCTCGGGCGCCTCGAACTCGCTCTTCGGCCCGACCACGTGCAGCACCTGGACCCCGGCGCCGGCGAGCGCGGGCGCGACGGCGCCGATGGTCGTGTTGATCCGCAGAGCGCCCTGGGAGCCGCCGGTGACCAGCAGCGTCGGCCGGTCGGCGTCCAGGCCGAAGAAAGCGCGCGCCTCCTCGCGCACCGCGGCGCGGTCGAGGGTCGCGATCATCCGCCGGATCGGCAGCCCCGTGCAGACGGCGTGGCGCAGCCTCGTGCCCGGGAAGCTGGTCGCCACGTACGGCGTGAACCGGGCGCCGAGCTTGTTCGCGATGCCCGGCAGGGCGTTGCCCTCGTGCACCACCAACGGCACGTGGCGCCGCCGCGCGGCCAGGTACGCCGGCACCGAGACGTAGCCGCCGAACCCGACGACGACGTCGGGCCGGACCCGGTCCAGCACCTCGACGGCCGCGTTCACCGAGGCGCGCAGCTTGGCCGGGGTCCGGAACAGGTCGGCGTTGACCGAGCGGGACAGCGGCACCGGCGGGACCAGCTCCAGCGGGTAGCCGGCCGCCGGGATGACGGTGGTCTCGAGCCCGCGGGCGGTGCCGAGGCAGGTGATGGCGAGATCGGGGTGCCGGCGGCGCAGGGCGTCGGCGGTGGCGAGCAGCGGGGAGGTGTGTCCCGCGGTGCCGCCACCCGCGAGGAGGACGTTCTTCATCAGGTGCTCAATCCTGCCCCATGGCCGGGTCGCGGCCTCACCCGAGGCGGGGCCGGGCCCCGGCGTTGACGGCCTTGAGAGCGCGGCGCTCGCTGCGCTGCCGGCGCAGCTCGCCGGCGGCGTCGGGCTCGGAGCGGGCGAAGCCGATCACCAGGCCGAGGGCGACCAGCTCGGGGACCAGCGACGAGCCGCCGTAGGAGACCAGCGGGAGCGGGATGCCGATGACGGGCAGCAGCGCGAGCACCATGCCGATGTTGATCAGCGCGTGCGCGATCAGCCAGATCACGATGCCGGCGGTCGCGTACCGCACGAACAGGTTCTCGGTCCGGGACGCGATCCGGATGCCGGCGTAGGCGATGGTGAGGAAGAGCGCCAGCACCAGCAGCGTGCCGACCAGGCCGAGCTCCTCGCCGAGGACGGCGAAGATGAAGTCGGTGTGCGCCTCCGGCAGGTTGCCCCACTTCTGCTGGCTCGCGCCGATGCCCTTGCCGAACAGGCCGCCGCTGGCCATGCCCAGGATGCCGTGGCCGGCCTGCCAGCCCGACCCCTGGAAGTCGTTGAACGGGTTCACGAAGGAGGTGATCCGGTTGAGCCGCTCGGGACTGCTGGCGGCCAGGTAGAGCGCCGCGACCGAGACCATCGTCACCGCGGCCACGAAGATCCGGGCCGGCACGCCGACCACCCAGAGCATGCCGAGGGTGATCGCGAACAGCACCAGCGCGGTGCCGAGGTCACCGCCGACCAGGACGAGCGCGGTGATCGTGCCCGCCACCGGGACCACCGGCACGACCAGGTGCTTCCAGGACCCGAGCAGCGCGTCCTTGCGGGCGTAGACGTCGGCGCACCACAGCACCATCGCGAACTTCGCGACCTCCGACGGCTGGACCTGGATCGGGCCGACGCCGAGCCAGTTCTTGTTGCCGTTGACCTCCACACCGAGGCTGGTCTGGGTGAGTGCGAGCAGCACGACGGCGGTCAGCAGCATCGGCCAGGCCGCGACCCGCAGCAGCTTGAGCGGCAGCCGGGTCGCGATCCAGGCGCACGGCAGCGCGATCAGCACCCACATCAGCTGCTTGGTCGCCCAGTAGTAGCTGTTGCCGTCGTGGTGCTTGTAGGAGTCGACGCTGGAGGCGCTGAGCACCATCACCATGCCGATCGCGAGCAGCAGGCCGGTCGCGCCGAGAAGGAGGTAGTACGGGGTGAGCGGCCGGTCCAGCACGCGGCGTGCTGCCGCGGTGCGGGCAGAGAGCCCCGTGGTGGCCACGCATCCTCCTGGTCGCGCTCGTCACCGAGCGACGGGCCCGCGCGGTGGGTGTCTCCCAGTCTCCCCGGCGGCACCGGCGTTCCCGGGCACATCCGGCGCGTGTCGCCGTCGGGGCGTCCGCTCAGTCCTCGCCGGAGGTGCGCAGGGCGCGCAGCGCGTCCCGCACGGCCACCGGTTCGACGCCGAAGGCGCGCGCCAGGGCGGCGGCCGCCAGCACCCGCTCCAGGTACGCCGGCTCGTCGCGGTCGAGGTCGGCCAGGGTGCCGAGCTCGGCCGCCGTGCTGCGCCGGTCCGCCACGAAGGCGCGGTCGGCGAGCACGTCCTCGACGATGCCGACCATGCTCAGGCCCGGTGTGCCCAGGGTGATCCCGATGGCGCGCGCACCCTCGACCACCTCGGCGTCGGCGACCAGGTCCTCGGTGGCGCTGTCGGCGACGTTGTAGACGCAGGCGACCCGCACGCCCTCGTAGGCGCGGCCGAGCACGTGCGCCGACTCCGGGTCCCCGACGTGGAGCACCGCGGCCGAGTGGGCGGCGAACCCGCCGGGGCTGGCCAGGTGCGCGGGGTCGAGCGCGGCCACCAGGACGTCGTACGGCGTCGGGTCCATCACGGCCTCGACCAGCGGCAGCCCGCCCGGACCGCAGCGCAGCGGCGCCCGGTCGGCGGCGAGCACCATCGCGGCGACCAGGTCGGCCACCTCCTCGGCTCCCTCGCCGGCGACGGCCAGCCACGGCGGACCGTCGGCGGCACGCAGCTCCCACGCGAGGTCGAGCTCGCCGCGCACGGGCAGACCGAAGCCGGCGGCGACCTCGCCGAGCGCGTGCTGCTCGCCGAGCACGACGACGTCGGTGCCGACCGGCAGGTCGCCGGTGCTGCCCGGCCCGAGCCGGACGGTGGCGCCGAGCACCTCCAGGAGCTTGGCGCGCTCCTCGTCGGCCCCGGTCGCCGGCTCGTCGGCGAGCAGCGTCACGGTCGCACCCAGGTGCATCAGGTTGTCGGCCGCGGCGAACCCTGCGGGCGTCAGCCCGACCACGGCGACGCGGCGCCCCTCCCAGCCGGTGGCCGGTCGGTCCCCCTCCGGGCTCACGTCCCGGCCACCCACTCGGCGTAGAAGATGCCGAGCCCGGCGGCCACGAAGACGGCCGCGATCAACCAGAAGCGGATCACCACGGTGATCTCCTCCCAGCCGAGCAGCTCGAAGTGGTGGTGCAGCGGGGCCATCCGGAAGAGGCGTTTGCCCTTGGTGAGCTTGAAGTAGCCGACCTGGAGGATCACCGAGGCGGTCTGCAGCACGAACAGTCCGCCGATGAGCAGCATCAGCAGCTCGGTGCGGGTCAGCACCGCGATGCCGGCGACCGCGCCGCCGAGCGCGAGCGAGCCGGTGTCGCCCATGAAGATCTGCGCGGGCGAGGCGTTGTACCAGAGGAAGCCGAAGCAGGCGCCGGTGATCGCCGCGCAGACGACGGCCAGGTCGAGCGGGTCGCGCACCTCGTAGCAGGCGGGACCCGGGCTGGTCGCGCAGGACTGGTTGCTCTGCCAGATGTTGACCATCGTGTACGCGCCGAAGACCATCATCGAGGCACCGGCGGCGAGGCCGTCGAGGCCGTCGGTGAGGTTGACCGCGTTGGAGAAGCCGGCGATGAGCAGCACGATGAAGATCACCAGCAGGCCGACCGGCAGCGCCAGCTTCTCGATGTCCCGGGTGAACGAGATCGCGTGCCCGGCCGGGGTCTGGCCGCGGTCGTCGGTGAACGGATCGACCTCCCAGAGCACCAGGCAGGCGAAGATCAGCGCGACCACCGTCTGGCCGATGAACTTCGCCTTGCTGCGCAGCCCCAGGTTGCGCTGCTTGTAGATCTTGATGAAGTCGTCGAGGAAGCCGACGGTGCCCAACCCGATGTAGAGGAAGAGCAGCAGCAGCGCGGAGATCGAGATGTGCGAGCCGGTGATCAGCTTCGCCAGGAAGTAGGCGACCGTCGACCCGAGCACGATCACCAGACCGCCCATCGTGGGCGTGCCGCGCTTGGTGTGGTGCGAGGTGGGTCCGTCGTCACGGATCAGCTGCCCGTAGCCGCGGGCCGCGAACACCTTGATCGCCACCCGGGTTCCGATGATCGTGAAGATCAGCGACAGCCCGCCGGCGAGCAGGATCGCTCTCACTGGTCCGTTCCCTCCCCGCTGAGCAGTGCGTCCGCGACACGTTCGAGCCGCAGGGCACGCGAGGCCTTCACCAGGACGACCTCGCTGCCGACGACATTGTTCCGCACCAGATCGGTCGCTTCCTCCACCGACGCGGCGAAGACGGCTGATTCGTGGGCCTCGGCGAGCGGGCGGGCCTCCTCGCCGACGGCGACCACGCGGTCGATGCCCAGCGCCGCGGCGAGCTCGCCGACCGCGCGGTGCTCGGCCGCCGAGGTCTCTCCCAGCTCGCGCATCTCCCCCAGGACCGCGACGGTCGGCCGCCCGGTCCGGCGGCCCATCTCGGCGAGGGTGCCGAGCGCGGCCGCCATCGAGTCGGGGTTGGCGTTGTACGCGTCGTTGACCACGACCAGCCCGTCGGCGCGCTCGTGGAGCTCCATCCGCCAGCGGGACAGCGATCCCACCGACTCCAGACTGCGCGCGATCCGGTCCAGCGGGACCCCGAGGAGGAGCGCGACCGCGGTCGCGGCGGCCGCGTTGACGGCCTGGTGCTCGCCGAGGAGCTGCATCCGGACGTGCTCGCGGTGGCTGCGGTGCGCCAGGTCGAACCGGACCCGGCCCAGCTCGTCGGTCCCGACGTCGTGCAGGCGGACGTCCGCGGCGACGGCGTACCCGAAGGTGCGGACCGGCGCGCGGGTCCGGGTGTGCATCGCGGCGACCAGCGGGTCGTCGAGGTTGAGCACGGCGACGCCGTCGCGGCCGAGCCCCTCGACGATCTCGCCCTTCGCCCGGGCGATCGCCTCCTGGGAGCCGAACTCGCCGAGGTGGGCGCGACCGACGTTGAGCACCAGCCCGATGTCCGGCGGCGCGACCCGGCAGAGCTCGGCCACGTGGCCGATGCCGCGGGCGCCCATCTCCAGGACCAGGAACCGGGTCCCGGCGTCCGCGCGCAGCACGGTCAGGGGCAGCCCGAGCTCGTTGTTGAAGGACCCGTACGTCGCCACGGTCGGGGCAGCGGCACCGAGGACCGCGGCGAGCAGGTCCTTGGTGCTGGTCTTGCCCTGCGAACCGGTGAGCGCGACGACCTTGAGCGCGGGGTTCGCCGCGCGGAGCCGGCGCAGCACGTGCGTCGCGAGGGTGCGCAGCGCTTCCTGGGCGTCGTCGACGACGACGGTGGGCACCCCGGTCGCGCGGGTGCCGAGCACGGCCGCGGCCCCTCCTGCGACCGCGGCGTCGGCGAAGGCGTGCCCGTCGGCGTGCTCGCCCTCGAAGGCCACGAAGAGCCCGCCGGGCGCGGGGCTGCGGCTGTCCAGGAAGGCGGGGCCGGTGACGAGCAGGTCGGAATCACCCGATTCCCCGAGGCCGACCACGTCGCCGTCCACCACCGCGGCGATCTCGGCCAGGGACATCGCGATCATCGTGCCGCCCTCTCCAGCAGCGCCGCCCGGAGCTGCTCGCGGTCGTCGAACGGGGTGATCGTGCGGTCGCCGGGGCCGCCGACCTCCTGGCCGGTCTCGTGGCCCTTGCCCGCGACCAGGACGGTGCTCCCCGGCCCGGCCAGGTCCACGGCGTGCCGGATCGCGGCGGCCCGGTCGCCGATCTCGACGACCGCGGCCCGCTGCGCGGCCGGCACCTGCTCGGCGCCGGCCAGCACGGCGGCGCGGATCGCCGCCGGGTCCTCGCTGCGCGGGTTGTCGTCGGTGACCACGAGGACGTCGGCCAGCCGGGCGCCGATCTCCCCCATCAGCGGGCGCTTCCCGGTGTCGCGGTCGCCGCCGGCCCCCACGACGAGGACGAGCCGACCGGTCGTGAGCGGGCGGACCGCCTCCAGTGCCGCGGTCAGCGCCTCGGGCTTGTGGGCGTAGTCGACGACGGCGAGGAAGTCCTGCCCGGCCTCGACCCGCTCCAGCCGGCCGGGTACGCCCGGGGAGGCGGCGATCCCGGCGGCCACGACGGCCGGGTCGAAGCCGGCCTCGCCCGCCAGCGCGATCGCGCACAGCGCGTTCGCCACGTTGAAGGAGCCCGTCACCGGGACGCCCGCCGGGATCCGGTCCCCCTGCGGGGTCAGCACGGTGAAGCGCGAGCCCTCCGGCTCCAGCAGCACGTCGACCGCCCGCCAGTCCGCGTCCGCCCCGGACGGGGAGAACGTGCGCATCGGGATCGTCGCCCGGTCGAGCAGCAGCCGGCCGTGCTCGTCGTCGACGTTGGTCAGGCCCAGCCGGGCCCGCTCCGGGGTGAACAACGACGCCTTCGCGGCGAAGTAGTCCTCGACGTCGGCGTGGAAGTCGAGGTGGTCGCGCCCCAGGTTGGCGAAGGCGGCGACGTCGAAGACCACGCCGTCGACGCGGCCCATCACCAGGGCGTGGCTGGAGACCTCCATCGCGCAGCCGCGGACGCCCTGCTCGCGCATCAGCGCGAAGAGAGCGTGCAGGTCGGGCGCCTCCGGCGTGGTGAGCGCGGTCTTCACGTCGCGCCCCGCGATCCGGGTCCCGACCGTGCCGACCACCGCCGCCGGGATGCCGGCCACCTCCAGGCCGGACTCGAGCAGCCGCGTCGTGGTCGTCTTGCCCTGGGTCCCCGTGACGGCCATCAGGGTGAGCGCGGACGCCGGGTCGCCGTACAGGGTGGCGGCGAGGCCGCCGAGCACCGCCCGGGGGTCCTCGACGACGAGGACGGGAACGTCGGTGCCGCCGAGGGTGACCAGGCCTGCTGCGTCGGTGAGCACCGCGACCGCGCCGGCCGCGATCGCGTCCGCCGCGTACGTCGCCCCGTGGGCGCTCGAGCCGGGCAGGGCGGCGTACAGGTCGCCGGGGAGCACCCGCCGCGAGCTCAGCGTGAGTCCGGTGACCGCGACGCTCCCGGGGTCGCCGACCACCTGGGCGCCGAGGTGCGCGACCACGTCGGCCAGCGGTGTCCGCGGAGGGGCCGCGGGCCGGGTCGAACGGGTCTCGGAAGGATCAGGTGCCACCCGGTGAAACCTACCGGCTCACCACTCCACCGGCAGCGCCGCGGGAGGGGTGTTCGTCGGCGGGACGGCGTACTTCTGCAGCAGGTAGGTGAGGATCTTGCGGAACACCGGGCCGGCCGTGCCGCCACCGCTGGCCGCGCCCTGCGGCTTCTGGATCACGACGTAGACGGTGAACCGCGGGTCGTCGGCCGGGGCGAAGCCCGCGAAGGAGACCGCCAGCGAACCGTCGTAGCACTTGCAGGCCTTGCCGACCTGCTGGGCGGTACCGGTCTTGCCGGCCACCCGGTAGCCGGCGATGCCCGCGCCCGGCGCGGTGCCGGCACCCTCGGTGGTGACCATCTCCATCATCCGCGCGGTCTGCTCGGCCGCCTGCGGGCTGACCACCCGGGACCGCTTCGCCACGTCGGTGCCGTACTCGGCGCCGAGGTTGTTGCTCGCGCGTCCCTTGATCAGGCTCGGGCTGATCAGCTCGCCGCCGTTGGCGACCGCGTTGACCGCGGTGACCATCTGGAGCGCGTTGACGGAGAGGCCCTGGCCGAAGGCGATGTTCGCCTGGGTCAGGTCGGTCCAGCTCGGAAGCACCGGCAGCACGCCGCTGGACTCCGGCATGCCGATGCCGGCGCCGTGGCCGAGGCCGAACTTGTCGAGGTACTGCCACAGCTGGGCGTGGTCGAACTGGCGGGCGGCGAGCACGGTGCCGATGTTGGAGGACTTCGCGATGACGCCGGCCAGGGTGAGCCGGATCCTGTCGTGCTGGAAGTAGTCGTGGATGGTCCGGTCCATCACCGGCAGCGCCGGTGGCACGGTGATCCGGGTCCGCGGGGAGACCTTGCCCGCGTCGATGAGCGAGGAGGTGGTGAGGACCTTCTCCACCGAGCCCGGCTCGTAGACGTCGTTCAGTGCCCGGCTGCCGCGGTCGGACTTCGCCGACTTGCCCGGGGCGTTCGCGTCGTACGTCGGGTAGTCGGCCAGCGCCAGGATCTCGCCGGTCTTGGTGTCCAGCGCGATCGCCGCCCCGGACTCGGCCCGGGTGTTCTCCACCGCGGTGCGCAGCACCCGCTGGGCGTACCACTGCACGTCGCGGTCGAGGGTGAGCGTGAGGTCCTTGCCGTTGACCGGCTTGACCTCGGTGTTCTCCCCCAGCGGGATCCGGTTGCCGCCGCCGACCTCGTAGGTCTCGTGGCCGTCCTTGCCGGCCAGCCGCTTGTCGAAGGCGAGCTCAAGGCCGGCCAGCGGCTTGCCCTCGGTGCCGAGGAAGCCGAGCAGGTTCGCGGCGACGTCGCGGGCCGGGTAGTCCCGGACGGGGTCGGGACGGGTGTCCACGCCCTTGTAGCCGGCGGCCTTCACCGCGTCGAGGGCACGCTGGGCGACGGTCGCGGGCACCCGCCGGGCGAGGTAGGTGAAGCGGATCGCCGGCTTGCCCGCGGGCGCGGTCTTGCGCAGGTTGTCGAGCAGGTCGAAGTAGTCCAGCTCCAGCTTGTCGGCCAGGATCTTGGCGATCTTGTCCGCGTTCGCCCGGGTCCGCTGCGGGTCGGCCACGATCATCACGCCGGTGACGGTCTCGGCGAGCGGCACGCCGTTGCGGTCGGTGATGTTCCCGCGCTTGGCGGGCAGCGGCTCCGTGACCAGGCCCTCGGCGTCGGCCCGGGCGGCGTACGCCTTGGGGTCCAGGCCCTGGAGCTGGAGCAGCCGGACGCCGAAGAGCGAGAGCACCATCGCGATCGCGATCAGGCCGATGCGCAGCCGGATCTCCGAGGACCCACGCAGCGTTCCCTTCTGGTCACCCTTGCCGGCACCGGGTCGGTTCCGGGCCGCCGGGCGGCGAGGTTGGGTCAACGAGCTGCTCCCTGGTCCGCGGATGCTGCTCCATTCCTACCGGCTGCGGTCGCGCCGGCGGTGGAGGCAGGGCCGTGGACGGGGGTGGTTTGTCCGCCTGCGCCCGCGGTCGCGCCGGTCGTCGCCGGAGCCATCACCTTGACGATGATCGGCTTGGGCAGCAGCGGCGCCGGGAGCTGGGCGGGCAGCGGCTTGATCCGGACCGCGTCCTCGGCGACGGCGGGAGCCGGGGTACCGGCGACACGGCCGTCCGAGAGGGTCACGAACGCGGGCACGCTCGGGGCCACCATGCCGAGCCCCTTGGCCGCCTCGGCGAGCCGCTGCGGGTCGCGGAGGCGGTCGAGCTCCATGTCCAGCGACTGGCTGCGGGCGGCGAGGTCGTCGGCCTGGTTCTGCAGGCTGGTGGCGTAGAAGGAGGCCTGCTGCATCTGGGTGTTGAACATGAGGAGGCCGACCACGCCGGCCCCCAGGATGGCGAGGACCAGCACCGCGAACGGCGCCCGCGGCGCGCGGACGCGCCGGGTCGGGACCAGGGCGAGACGGGCTCGCTCGACGGCGGCCCGCTCGAGACCACGCAGCGCCGGGCGGGCGGCGCGGAATCCGGCAGGGCTCCGGAGAGTGCTCATGCGGCCTTTCCTCCTCTGGTCCGCTCCACGGCCCGGAGCCGCACGGACGCGGCGCGGGGGTTCTCGGCGATCTCGGCCTCGTTCGCCTTCTCGGCACCCCGAGTGAGCAGCCGCATCTCCGGCAGGTACTCCTCGGGGACCACCGGCAGGTCGGGGGGCGCGGTCGAGCGGGTGCGCTCGGCGAACTCGTGCTTGACCATCCGGTCCTCGAGCGAGTGGTAGCTCATGACCACGACGCGGCCGCCGACCGAGATCGAGTCCAGCGCGGCCGGGATCGCGCGGCCGAGGACGTCGAGCTCCTCGTTCACCTCGATCCGCAGCGCCTGGAAGGTGCGCTTGGCCGGGTGTCCCCCGGTACGCCGGGCCGGCGCCGGGATGACCCGGTAGAGCAGCTCGACCAGGCGGGCCGAGCTGGTGAACGGCTCCCGCTCCCGCTCCGCCACGATCGCCCGCGCGATCTGGCGGGAGAACTTCTCCTCGCCGTACGCGCGCAGGATCCGGGCCAGGTCCGCGGCCGGGTAGGTGTTGAGCACCTCCGCCGCGGTGAGGCCCTCGGTGTCGTTCATCCGCATGTCCAGCGGCGCGTCCTCGGCGTAGGCGAAGCCCCGCTCGCGGACGTCGAGCTGCATCGAGGAGACGCCGAGGTCGAAGAGGATCCCCTGCACCGCGGCGATGCCGAGGTCGGCGAGGACGTCGGGGATCTCGTCGTACACGGCGTGCACCAGGGAGGTCCGGCCGGCGAACGGGGCCAGCCGCTCGGCGGCGAGCTCGAGCGCGTGCACGTCCCGGTCGATGCCGATCAGGTGCGCCTCGGGGCAGCGGGTCAGCAACGCCTCGGAGTGGCCGGCCAGCCCGAGGGTGGCGTCGACGACGACGCTACCGGGGGCGGCGAGCGCGGGGTCCAGCAACGAGACGCACCGGTCGAGGAGGACCGGCACGTGCAGGGGGCCGCTCACCGGCCCTACTTCCCGAGCCCGACGAGGAACATGATGAGCCCGGTCATCCCGACGCTGGCTCCGGCGGAGAACGCCATCACCGCGATCCCGTCACGTACCTCGTGACGCACGCGCCGGACCGGGGTGACCGATCCTTCGGTGACTGCGCTCATGGTTTCGACCCCTGTGCCTGGCTTCGTTGACTGGCTGGTGGTGATCGCCTGACCAGGTTCGGGTCCGCTGTTCCCCCGGGAAGCGGCTTTCTGGAGCCGGGGAAGGTGCCCCAGACGGCCTGGGGGGAAGAGCGGACACGAGCCTCGTCCTGCGATCACCGTGTGTTGAGTTGTGCTGCGGTCCTGCGGTGCTGCGGTCCTGCGGTGCTGCGGGTCAGAAGCCCGGGAAGATCTCCTCGGAGACGTCGGAGAACGCCTGCTCCTGCGCTGCCGTGTACTCGGCCCACGCGCCGGGCTCCCAGATCTCGATGCGGTTGTAGATGCCGATCACGACGCACTCCTTCTCGAGCGCGGCGTACTGGCGCAGCTCCGGGGTGATCGAGATCCGGCCCTGCTTGTCGGGGACCTGCTCGGAGGCCAGCGCGAAGAGCATCCGGCCGTAGCCGCGCAGCCGGGCGTCGGTCTGCGAGGCGTTCTGGAACTTCTCCGCGAAGACGTCGAAGTCGGCCTTGGTGCGCATGTCGATCGAGCGCTCCTGCCCTCGGGTGATCACCAGCCCGTCCCCCATCGCCTCTCGGAATTTCGCCGGGAGGAAGAGGCGCCCCTTGTCGTCGAGCTTCGGGGTGAAGGTGCCGGAGAACATCGCGCCACCTCATCCCTCTCTTCCACCACTTTCCCCCACTTTACTCCACAACGCTCCACCGTCAACCACCTTCGCTCCCTTTCCCTCCCATTTTCGGGTCCGTTTCTCCCCACCGCGGACCAGCCCGGTTTTTCCGCCTATGGGGTTGACTAGGAACATGGGAGAAGAGGCGTACGACGGGACCGCGGGATCGAGCGCACCCGCCAGCGATCTGGACACGCTGCGATCGGTCACCGACCGGGTGCGCGCCAACATCGAGAAGGTGATCGAGGGCAAGCCGGACGTGGCCCGGACCGCCCTGGTCGTGCTGCTCGCCGAGGGCCACCTGCTGATCGAGGACGTGCCCGGCGTCGGCAAGACGATGCTGTGCAAGGCGCTCGCCCGGTCGATCGACCTGACCGTCCGCCGGATCCAGTTCACGCCGGACCTGCTGCCCTCCGACGTCACCGGCGTCTCGGTCTTCAACCAGGACAGCCGGAGCTTCGAGTTCCGCCCCGGCGGCGTCTTCGCCAACATCGTGATCGGCGACGAGATCAACCGCGCCTCCCCGAAGACCCAGTCCGCGATGCTCGAGTGCATGGAGGAGCGCCAGGTCACCGTCGACAACCAGACCTTCGCCCTGGAGCCGCCGTTCATGGTGATCGCGACCCAGAACCCGCTGGAGATGGAAGGCACCTACGCACTCCCCGAGGCCCAGCGCGACCGCTTCCTCGCCCGGGTCTCGATGGGCTACCCGGTCGAGGCCGCCGAGATCGCGATGCTCTCGGCGCGGGACAACGCCAGCCCGCTCGACGACCTCGAGCCGGTCACCGACGCCGCCGAGATCCGCAAGCTCGTCGCCGTGGTCTCCGGCGTGCACGTCTCCTCGGCGGTGCAGCGCTACGCGGTCTCGATCGCGACCGGCACCCGGCGTTCGGGCGAGCTGCGCCTCGGCGCCTCACCGCGCGCCACCCTCCACCTGGTCCGCGCCGCGAAGGCGCAGGCCGCGATGGCCGGCCGCGAGTACGTCGTCCCCGACGACGTCCGCGATCTCGCACCCGCCGTCCTGGCCCACCGGCTGCTGCCCACGGTCGAGGCGGCCATGAGCGGCCGCACCCCGGCCACCATCCTCGGCTCGGTGCTCGAGTCGGTCGCCGTCCCGCACTGAGACCATGACCGCCCTCTCCCGCGCTACTTCCCGTGCCCCGGCCACCGGTGCTGCGGCACGCCCCCGGCCCGAGGCGTTCAAGGAAGCCCTCGGCTCGTTCACCAACCGCGGCCGCGGGTTCGTCGCCGGCGGCGTCGCCGCCTCGCTGTGCGGCATCGTCCTCGGCGAGCGCGACCTGGTGCGGATCGGGTTCGTCGTCCTGCTCCTGCCCGTGGTCGCCGCGTTCTGGGTCGCCCGGTCCGGGAACCGGCTCGGCCTGGTCCGCACGCTCTCCAGCACCCAGATCGAGGTCGGCCAGAGCTCGACGGTGCACCTCGAGATCACCAACGTCGGGCCGACCACCGGCCTGCTGCTCGTCGAGGAGCAGCTTCCCTGGGTCCTCGGCAGCCGGCCGCGCTTCGTGGTCGACGCGATGCGCCCGCGCCGGGTGCGCCGGATCGACTACCAGGTCCGGGCCGAGCAGCGCGGCCGCTACGAGATCGGCCCGCTCCGGCTCCGGGTCGGCGACCCCACCGGCATGGTCGAGCTCCAGCGCTCCTTCACCCGCACCGCGGCGCTCGTCGTCATCCCCGCCGCGGAGCCGCTCCCCGCCATCCCGCTGCACGGCGCCTGGACCGGCAGCGGCGACAACCGGCCGCGGCCGTTCGCCAGCGGCAGCGCGGCGGACGTGATGGTCCGCGAGTACCGCCGCGGCGACGACCTGCGCCGGGTGCACTGGCGCAGCACCGCCCGCACCGGCGAGCTGATGGTGCGCCGCGAGGAGCAGCCCTGGCAGTCGCGGTGCACCCTGCTCATCGACAACCGCGAACGGGCGCACCGCGGGCACGGCCCGGACTCCTCCCTGGAGAGGGCCGTCACCGTGACCGCCTCGATCGCGGTCCACCTCGCCTCCCAGGGCTTCCAGGTGCGCCTGGTCAGCGCGCTCGGCGACGAGACCGAGCACGGCTGGCACGACGACGACGTCCCGCTCGGCGCGCGGCCCGTCCTCGAACGGCTCGCCGTCCTCCCGGCGACGCCGACCGAGCACCTGCACACCGGCTGGATCGACGAGTCCGTCACCGCCGGCATGCTGATCGCCGTCGTCGGCGCGCTCGACGACCACGACCGAGCGCTGCTCGCCCGGCTCCACCACCGCAACAACGCCGCCAGCGCGATCGTGCTCGACGTCGACAGCTGGCTGGGCCGGGTCGCACGGGCCGCGAACGCCGCCGCCCCGGCCGGCGACCGGCCGGCCCTGGCACCCTGGCTGCGGCAGCGCGGCTGGAAGGCGTCCTCCCTCGCGCGCGGCGAGTCCCTCCCCGCCGCCTGGCAGGAGCTCGGCCGGTGAAGGGCCGGTTCACCGCCCTGGCCGGCGTCGCGGCGATCGCGGGGCTGATGGCCTGGGTGGCGCTGCAGTCCTGGCGCGGCCTGGTCGAGGAGCCCAACAGCTTCCTCGGTCCTGCCCTGACCGGAACCATCCTGGTGGTCCTGGTCGGCGCACTCGGACGCACCGCCCGCTTCCCGTTCTACGCGGTCCTCGCCCTCCAGGTCCTGGTCCTGCTGGTCTGGCTCGAGCACCGGATCACGCCCGGGACGGGGCTCGCCGGCTGGGTCCCGAGCGCGACCGGGGTGCAACGCCTCGGCGACGCGGTCGCCCGCGGTGCCGCGGACATCAACACCTTCGCCTCCCCGGTGAGCACCGAGCACCCGGACGCCGCCTTCTACCTGCTCGCCACCGGCATGCTGGTGGTCCTGTCCGTCGACCTGCTCGCCTGCGGGCTGCGGCGGGCACCGTGGGCCGGGCTGCCGATCGTGATCACCCTGACGGTGCCGATCAGCGTGCTCGAGGAGCCGCTCAGCTGGCTGGTCTTCCTCGTGGTCGCGATGCTGTTCGCGCTGCTGCTCTCCACGCAGCAGATCGAGCGGGTGCGCGCCTGGGAGCACGCGCCCGGCGCCGCCGAGCGCCACGACTCGGTGCTGCGCCCCGCCGAGGGGACCTCGCTGCGGGCCGGCGCGCTCCGGATCGGGCTGGCCACGGCCGCGGGCGCCCTGGTGCTCCCGATCCTGGTGCCGGTGACCGGTGGGATGTTCGGCAGCGGCAAGGGCGGCAACGGCTCCGGCGGCGAGGACCAGACCGTCACCCTGGTGAACCCCCTGGTGGACCTGCACCGCGACCTGGTCGACCAGAACCACATCCCGCTGCTCACCGCGACGACCGACGACCCGGACACCAGCTACCTGCGCACCACCGTGCTCGACCAGTTCGACGGCCGGCGCTGGAAGCCGTCGCAGCGGGACATGCCCGCGGACAACAAGGTCGACGGCGCGCTCCCGCACCCGCCCGGCCTGCCGTCGCTGATCGGCAACAGCAGCGAGTGGTCGCTGCGGTTCGAGCCGCGGTTCCACTCCTCCTGGCTGCCGGCCCCGTTCCCGCTGCGGTCGATGCGGGTGAGCGAGGGCGACTGGCGCTACGACGGCCGCACCATGGACTTCGCCAACGTCGACAAGCGCACTCCGGCCGGCATCACCTACGACCTGGTGGCGGTCCACCCGAGCATCGACTCCGTGCAGCTCGACAACGCCGTCGCGGCGCCGAGCGCCGTCCGGACGCCGATGATCGCGCTCCCGGACAACCTGCCGCCGGTCGTCGAGGACATCGCCCGCCAGGTGACTGCCGACGGGCGGTCGGCGTACGAGAAGGCGGTGCTGCTCCAGAACTGGTTCCGCAGCAGCGGCGGCTTCACCTACTCCCTGGAGCCCGGTGTCGACCCCGGCAGCAGCATGGACGCGCTGGTCGCGTTCATCACCACCGACAAGATCGGCTACTGCGAGCAGTACGCCGCCGCGATGGCGATCATGGCGCGCAGCCTGGGCATCCCGGCCCGGGTCGCGGTCGGCTTCCTCAGCCCGGACGACAACGGCGACGGCACCTACACCTACACCAGCGACGCGCTGCACGCGTGGCCGGAGATCTACTTCTCCGGCAGCGGGTGGGTCCGGTTCGAGCCGACGCCGAGCGCCCGCACCGGTGCACCGCCGTCGTGGACCCAGGAGCGCGCGACGAACGCCCCGTCGGCCCGCCCGAGCGCGGCCGCGACGTCCGCGAACCAGCGTCCGGACAGCGAGCTCGCCCAGCGCTCCGACGCCGTCAGCGCCCAGGACAGCTCGGTGACCACACCGCTGGCCTGGATCGCCCTCGGCATCCTGGCCCTGGCCGCGGCCACGGTGCCCGCACTCGTCCGCCGCCGGCAGCGCCGCCTCCGGCTGGAGCCGGCCGGCACGCTGGACTCGGACCGGGTCGCAGCCGGCCTGTGGAACGAGCTGCTGGCCACCGCGGAGGACCTGCGGGTCCCGCTGCCCGCGGAACGGTCCGTCCGCGACGTCGCCGTCGCCCTCAGCGAGAGGATCGGCCCCGGGCCCGACGACGGGGCCGCGCTGGCGGAGCTGGTCGCGTTCCTGGAGCGCGCCCGGTTCGGCCGCACGTACGAGGTCGAATCCACGTCCCTGCACACCATGACCCGGGTGGTGCGCACCTGGTGCCGACTGCTCGCCGAGGACGCGTCGCGCAGCCGGCGCGCGGCCGCACGGGTGCTGCCGCGCTCGATCTTCACCCGCCGCGGCACCGCCGAGCTCGCCCCGGTCACCCGCGCCGAGTCCGAGACCGTGGGCGCCGGCGAGATCAGCTGAGAAGCAGCAACGCCGTGGCCCACGGCCACGGCGTCTCGGTGCGGAAGTCTCGGGGTCTAGTAACCCTGGTCGCGCCGGTGCTGCCAGCGCTGTTCCATGCGCTGCATGAAGGTGCCCTGCTTGCGGGCCTTCTGCTTGCGCGGCTTGCGGGGCTTGGAGGCCCGACCGCCCTGGATCACGTCGAAGCGGTGGCCGCGGTCGTCGAAGTCGAACAACGCGTCGGGAGCGGGACGCTCCTCCGGCACGCGATGACCGCGCCAGGTCGCCAGACCGAGGGTCGCCGACACCAGCATGACCAGGAATCCGATCACCCCGAGCCAGGTCTGCCCGGCCATCGCACCGCCCATGAGCAGGGCGATGCCTCCGACGAAGACGACGACGGCGCCGATGGTGCGCATCCGTACGACGCGGCGCAGCGTGCGGCCCTGGAGCGCGGAGACGAACTTCGGGTCCTCCGCGGCGAGGGCCCGTTCCATCTGCTCCAGCAGACGAAGCTCCTCTTCCGAGAGCGGCACGGCTTCCTCCAGGTGGTGAGTCCGGTGACAGGGACTGCTCCCAAGTCTAGGCAGGGAGGACGAAACGCGGTAGGCGGGATGCGGAATTCTCAGGGAACTGGTCCAGCGCTCTTCCCGAGGGCCACCGGACCCTCGCCGGAGGCCGGCTCGGGCTCACGGACGGTCCCCCGCGAGCAGCGTCGCCGGCCGCACGGCGCCCCGGCCGAACCGGGTGCGGGCCCGGTCCATCGCCCGGTCGGCCTCGGGCCACCCGCGTTCGCGCTCCCCCAGGACGCCCTGCCGCTGCGCGCCGGCCCGCGGCCGCAGGCCCTCGACCCGGACCCCGACGAGCCGGACCCGGCGGCCCTGGCTCGTCTCCTGGCCGAGCGCGTCGTAGAGGAGCACGGCCGTCCGGTGCACCTCGGCGGTGACGTCGGTGGGGTCGCTGAGCGTGTGCGACCGGGTGAGGGTGGTGAAGTCGGCGTACCGGACCCGGATGGCGACGGTGCGCCCGGCCAGGCCGGCGTGCCGCATCCGCGCCGTGACCCGTCCGGCGAGGCGCAGCAGCTCGCGGTGGATCACCTCCGGGTCGGCGACGTCACGCCCGAAGGTCTCGTCGGACCCCATGCTGCGCTCCGGGTCCTCGTCGGCGCGGCGCGGCGTGAGCACCGACCGGTCCGTCCCCCACGCGAGCTGGTGGAGCTGGGCCGCCGCCGCCGCGCCGACGACGTGCCGCAGCGTCTCCGCCGGCATCTGCGCCACGTCCCCGACGGTCTCCAGCCCGATCTTGCGGAGCTTCGCGCGGGTCCGCGGGCCGACCCCGAACAGCTCGCCGACGTCGAGCGGGTGCACGGCGCTGACGATCTCGTCGGGCCGGACCACGAGCAGACCGTCGGGCTTCGCCCGCTTGCTCGCGAGCTTGGCCACCGAGACGGTCGCGGCCAGCCCGACCGAGCAGGTGACCCGCTGCTCGTCGTGGATCCGCGCCCGGAGCAGCTCGGCGATCTGCAGCGGCGACCCGAGCCGGCGCGCGGCACCGCGGACGTCCAGGAACGCCTCGTCCAGGGAGTACGCCTCCACCAGCGGGGTGACCGACCGGAACGTCTCCATCACCGAGCGCGACACCGTCTCGAACTCCCCGAATTCCGGGGAGATCCGCACCGCCTGCGGACAGAGCCGGCGGGCCTCGGTGCCGGACATGCCGGAGCGGACCCCGTAGGCGCGCGCCGGGTAGTTCGCCGACAGTACGACGCCACGGTGGCCGCCCCCGACGATCACGGGAACGTCGTGCAGCTCCGGACGGTCGCGGATCGCGACGGAGGCGTAGAACGCGTCCATGTCCACGTGCAGGATCGGGCAGACCGCGGAGCCGTCCTCATTCACGGGCCACCGGCCCGGGTCGGTCAGACCGTGGCGACCGCGTGCAGCTGGGCGGCGAGGGCGCGGTACTCGACCCGCCCGGCGACGGCCCGCTCCAGGTCGAGCAGACCGCCGATCGCCCCCGGCTCGAGGTCGAGCAGCGAGGACGGCACCAGATCGGCGAAGACCCGCACGCCATGGATCTCGGGCTCCCCGAAACCGGTCCGCGCGAGCAGGTCGACCAGCTCCTCGGCGGTGAACCGGTGCTCGGTCCCCCGCGCTTCCGGGCGGGCCTCGTCGTCGCTTCCGTCGAGGAGGTCGCGGGCCTGGGTGAACTGACCGGCCATCGCTCGGGCGAGGACGGCCGCGTGCCGTTGGCCGACCAGGACGCTGAGCGCTCCCCCGGGCCGGAGCGTCGCCCGCAGCGTGCCGAGCGCGGCGGCCGGGTCGACGACGAGGCCGAGCACCTCGTGGCACAGGACCAGGTCGACGCTTCCCGGGGCGACCAGGTCGCCGAGGCCGGAGAGGTCGCCCTGCTGCCCGGCGACACGGTCGGCGACGTCCCGCTCGGCAGCACGCCGGCCGAGCGCGGCGAGGGCGTCCGGGCTCGGGTCGACGACGGTGACCCGGTGCCCGAGCTCGGCGACCCGGACCGCGAAACCACCGGTGCCGCCACCGATGTCGAGGACCACCAGGTCCTGCTTCCCGGCGAGGTGCCGCTGCACCGCCTCCCACACGACGGCGGTGCGGATCGAGGCACGGCGCTCCAGAGGTCGCTCCATGCAACGCACCCTAGTGCCGAGGCGCCAGCCACCACGTCCGACACCTCAGCCGTCGGCTCAGGCGACTCGAAACGGTGCATGGCTGGTGAGCCCGAGGCTCGTCTCGATCAAGGCGAGGAAGCGGTCGGCGTCGCGGACCAGGTCGTCGGCTTCCCGCTCGGTGACCGCGCGCCGCGAACCGGCCTCGGCGGCGGCACGCTTCTGGGCGCCCGCGGAGAAGAACGTCGCCCACTCCTGGAGCTCGGGGGCGACCTCGGCGAGCAGCACCCAGGCGTTCTTCTGCCGCCGGCGTGCTGCCGGCAGCGGCTGGGCCCGGGCGGCCAGGAGGGCCGCGGTGGCGCGCAGCGCGGCCACGTGGGCCAGCGCGTACCGCTGCGGGACGTCGGTGCAGGTGATCGCCTCGCGCAGCGACTCGGCGGAGCGTTCGAGGTAGGAGTGCGTGGAAGCGGGCAGGAGGAAGTCCACGGGGAGCACCGTTCAGTCGAGGGAGCCGGCGAGACGCCAGACACCGCGGGTCGGGTCGAACGCGAGGTCGAAGACGCCGAAACCGGGATCGTCGGCCGTGGCGACAGCGCGGCCACGGGCGGCCGAGACCCGCCAGACCTCGCGCTCGCGGAGCAGCTCGGAGCGACCGGGTCGCTCCTCGGGACGGCGCAGCCACCACGCGCCGGTCTCGACCCAGTGCGCGAGCACCTCGCGCACCTGCCAGAGCCGGCCGCGCCACAGGAACTGCTGCGGGCCGTCATCCGGGACCGGACCCTTGCGCACCTCCACCAGGTCGTCGTACTGCCGCACCGCCTGCTCCTTCCGTCGGGACGACCCCGCTTGTCGGTGGCCCGGTGGAGGATGGGGGTCGAGGTCATCCCCCACCGGACCGTCGTTCGAACAGGTGTTCGAACAAGTCCAAGGTACACCGCCCCACGGACAACGCGTCAAGCCCCGTTCCGACCTCGCGGACCACCGGTGGGATAACTTCCGCGTCATGGCCGAGAACGACACCGAGAACGACACCGAGCACTCCTCGATCGCCCGCTTCCGCAGCGCACTCGAAGCCGCCGGCGGGCAGGGCCGGATCGTGGTCCTCCCCGACTCCGTGCACACCGCCGCGCTCGCCGCCGAGGCTCTCGGCTGCGAGGTCGGCGCGATCGCGAACAGCCTGCTCTTCGAGGCGGCCGGCGAGCCCGTCCTGATCCTCACCTCCGGCGCGCACCGGGTCGACGTGCAGAAGGCCGCCGACCAGATCGGCGTCGAGGCACTGCGCCGGGCCAAGCCGGAGTTCGTGAAGGAAGCCACCGGCCAGGTCATCGGCGGCGTCTCCCCGATCGCGCACCCGGCCCCGATCCGCACCTACCTGGACCCGGCCCTGCGGCAGTACGCGACCCTGTGGGCCGCGGCCGGCCACCCTGCCGCCGTCTTCTCCACCACGTACGACGAGCTCGCCGCGATGACCGGCGCGGAAGAGATCGAGGTGAACTGACCGTCATGGCCGTCGAGATCTGGATCAACCCGGCGTGCAGCAAGTGCCGCAGCGCCAAGGCCGACCTGGACGCCGCAGGCGTCGAGTACGTCGAGCGCCGCTACCTCGACGACCCGCCGACGACCGCCGAGCTCGGTGCCGTGCTGGACCGGCTCGGCCTGCAGCCCTGGGAGATCGCCCGTCCGGCCGAGACCCGCGAGGCGGGCATCGCGATCGCGAAGGACGCGGAGCACCGCGACGCGTGGATCGCCGCCCTGGTCGCGCACCCGCGCGCGATCCAGCGCCCGATCATCACCGCCAGCGACGCGACCACCGTGGTCGCCCGTGACCCCGCCACGGTCGCCGGCGTGATCGCCCGCGAGCTCTAGTAGAGCCCTTCGCGGTACCGCTCGCCGTAGTAGGTCCGTCAAGAAGTGTTCGGGTCGGGCAGATCGAACTTGCGGAAGAGTCGCTCCCGCGACGCCCGCTCGACGTCGTCGTACGGAACATTGTTCGGATCTGTCCCTTCGATCCAGTGCGCTTGCAGTTGATCGCCACACCGGACCATCAGCGCCACAGCGTAGAGGTCGGCGTGCTGCTCAGCAGCCCAAGTCAGCACGTCAGAAACATCCGCACCCAGGATCTCGTGAACTCCACAAGCGAAGGAATCCCCGTGCCGGTCGAACAAGAAGACGCGGAAGGTGGGGCCGTCAAACTCGCTGTCCGTCGATTCCTCATCGACTTCGCTGACTCGCATCCCTGCTCCCTCCGCATCAGTTCGACCGGCACGAGGATAGGCAGTCGCTGATCGATCAGCAGTCCTTCACCTTCGTGTAGCCATGACGGACGCTGACGCCAGACTTGCCGTTAGCCCGGTGTTCGGCCTTGAAACTCCCGGAGATCGACTGGCCATTCCCGCATCTGACGACCGGACTGCCCTTGGCGGGGATCCAGGTCCGTGAAGTTCGAGACGCCAACAGGAACCTTGTGGATAACCGACGCTGTCCACCGGATATCAATTCGGGCCGGCGACGACGCAGGGCGAGACCCTGGCGGCCGGATTCAGCGGCACCCACCCCCACGTGGACTGGTCCATGCCCCTCGCGAGGGCAGCGTCAGCCACGAACAGGGCGCCCGTGCCCCCTGGACAGTCGCCGGCGTGATCGCCTGCGAGCGGGCCCAGGTTTCGAGACGGTCGCTGCGACCTCCTCAATCGCCGTTCTAGTACAGCCCCTCGCGGTACCGCTCGCCGTAGTACGCGTCGAGCTCCTCCAGGCTGCGCCCGGACGGCTCCAGCCGCTGCGCGAGCACCGCCCGTCGCGGCACCGTGCCCTCCGGGTCCCAGGTCTCCGGGTCCCACAGGCCCGAGCGCAGGAACGCCTTCGCGCAGTGGTGGAAGACCTCCTCGACGTCGACGACCACGGCCAGCACCGGCCGGTGGCCCTGGACGACCATCGCGTCGAAGAACGGCGCGTCGGCGACCAGCCGCGCGCGCCCGTTGACCCGCAGGGTGTCGCCGCGGCCCGGGATCAGGAAGCAGAGCCCCACCTGCGGGTTCTCCAGGATGTTGCGGTAGCCGTCGGCGCGCCGGTTCCCGGGCCGTTCCGCCAGCGCGATCGTGGTGTCGTCCACGACGTGCACCAGGTCGCCCGCCGGGTCCCCCTTCGGCGAGGCGTCGCAGGCGCCGTCGGCCCCCGCGGTCGCGAGCAGGCAGAACGGCGAGGCGGCCAGCCAGTCCCGGTCCACATCGGTCAGCGCGTGCCGCACCTTGTCGCGCACCCGCGGGATCGGCTCGCCGATCACCGCGACCAGCGCGTCCAGGTCGGCGATCTCGGTCCAGCCTGCTTGCACTCCGCGGTCTGCCACGCTGCGACCGTACGCCGGCCGCAGGTCCGGCGGCGACCGGGTTTCCCGCTCTAGGCTCGGGACGTGGACCTGCTCCCCCTCGTCTTCTCCGGCGGCTGGGTCAGTGGCGTGAACGCCTACCTGACCCTGCTCGTCCTCGGCCTGGTCGACCGCTACTCCGACGTCTCCGAGGTGCCCGACGCGCTCGGCCGCACCGACGTGCTGCTCGTCGTCGGGCTGCTCTGCGCGATCGAGTTCGTCGCCGACAAGGTCCCCTACGTCGACTCGACCTGGGACGCCGTCTCGACCGTGGTCCGGCCGGCCGTCGGGACCGCGCTCGCGCTGATGGTGACCGGGGAGGCGACGTCGGTGCAGCAGGCGGCGTACGCGGTGCTCGGCGGCGGAACCGCCCTGACCAGCCACGCGGTGAAGGCGGGCGGGCGGCTGGCGATCAACACCTCGCCGGAGCCGTTCACCAACGTCGTCRCCAGCGTCGCCGAGGACGTCACCGTCGTCGGCGTCGTGCTGCTGGCGATCCACCACCCGTGGCTGGCCGCGGCGATCTGCCTGGTGCTGCTCGTCGCCGGGATCGTGCTGCTGCGCCTGCTGCTCCGGCTGGTCCGCCGCGGCTGGGCACGCTGGAAGGGAAGGCCGGCGCCGGCGTAGCCGGGACCGGTGCGCCGCCCGTACCCAGCCCGTACCCACCCCGGGCCCCCTAAGGTTGCCGCCATGGCGCGTGTGGTGGTGGTCGGTGGTGGTTTCGGCGGGCTCGCGAGCGCGGCCCGGCTCGCCAAGCTCGGGCACGAGGTGACCCTGCTCGAGGCCGCGCCCGCGCTGGGCGGCTGCCTCGGCACCGTCGAGCAGGACGGCTTCCGGTGGGACTCCGGGCCCACCACGACGCTGCTGCCCGCGGTGATCCGCGACTTCTTCCGCAAGTCCGGCCGGGCGGCGGAGAAGGAGATCGACCTGGTGCCCGTCGAGCCGGTCGCCCGGCACCGGTTCACCGACGGCACCGAGCTCGACCTGCCCGGCGGCAGCCGCGGCGCCCAGCTCGACGCGGTCGGGACCGCGCTCGGCGGCGACGCCGGCACCCGCTGGGTCGGCTACGTCGACGCGCAGCGGGACGTCTGGGAGGCCCTGCGCAAGGACGTGTACGAGCGACCCTGGTCGCCCGAGCACGCCCCCAAGCCGACCCGCGAGATCCTCGACAGCCGGCTGTCCCTGCACAAGGTGGTGCACCGCACCTTCAAGGACGCCCGCCTCCGCGACCTCGCGCTGCACCACGCCCGGCTGGAGGGGCACGACCCGCGGAACGTGCCGGCGTGGTTCGGGATGTGGTCCTACGTCGAGCAGAACTTCGGGGTGTGGACGCTGCCCGGCGGCATGGGCCAGCTCACCGACGTGCTGACGCAGCGGCTCGCCACCCGCGGCGTCACCGTCCTGACCGGGACCCCGGCCCGCGACCTCGTCRTCGAGGGCGGCCGCGTCGTGGCGGTCAAGGCCGACCGGGACGGCGAGGTGCACGACCTCCCGGCCGACCACGTCGTCGTCGCCATCGACCCGCGCCGGCTTCCCGCCCTGGCCCGGCTGGTCGAGCGCACGATGCCGGCGATCCCGCCGGTCGTCTCCCACATCGGACTCGAGGGCGAGGTCCCCGAGCTGCCCCAGGAGGTCGTCCTGCACGGCGACCCGTCCCTGGTGCTGCGCACGAACGGCACCGCCCCGGCGGGAGCGCACGCCTGGACCGTGCTCGGCCGCGGCAAGCTCGCCGAGGACATCGTCGTCGCCCTGGCCCGGGCCGGGATCAGGGTGCGCGAGCAGGTGGTCACCCGGGTCGACCGCTCCCCCAAGGACCTGGTCGGCGACTGGGGCGGGTCGCCGTACGGGGTGCTGTGGCAGGGCCGCGGCACGTTCACCCGCCGCCTCGGCAGCACCACCCCGGTCGCCGGCGTCCACGTCGCCGGCGCGCACGCGACCACCGGCGCTGGCCTGCCCAGCGTGGGCCTGTCGGCCGCGTTGGTGGCGCAGGTGATCGGCCCGGCCTGATCAGGCGTGGCAGGCGAGGGCGGTGTAGATCTCCCGCGTCGCCTTCGACCGGTTGAGCGTGTAGAAGTGCAGGCCGGGTGCACCGCCGGCGAGCAGGTCGTCGCAGAGCTCGGTGGCGATCCGGATGCCCTCGGCGCGGACCGCCTCGGGGTCGCCGGCCAGCGGCTCGATCCGGGCCAGCACCTCGGCCGGCATCTCGCGCCCGGAGAGCTCGACCATCTTCTTCATCGAGCCGATCGCGAGGATCGGCATGATGCCCGGGATGATCGGCATGTCGATGCCGGCCGCCCGGCAGCGCTCGACGAGGCCGAAGTAGTCCGAGGCGCGCAGCACCATCTCGGTGACGCCGAACTCCGCGCCGGCGTCGTACTTCGCCTTCATCACCGCGACGTCCTGGTCCAGCGACGTCGAGTCGCGGTGGCCCTCGGGGAAGACGGCGACGCCGACCGAGAACCGGCCGCGGCGGTGGATCAGGTCGACCAGCTCGGCGGCGTAGTCGACGCCGCCCGGGGTCGGGACCCAGGTGGTGCCGGGGCCGCCCGGCGGGTCGCCGCGCAGGGCGAGGACGTTGCTCACGCCCGCGTCGGCGAGCGAGTCGAGAATGGCGCCGAGCTCCTCGACGGTGTGCCCGACGCAGGTCAGGTGGGCCATCGGGGTCATCGTGGTCTCCCGCGCGATCCGCCCGGTGATCTCGATGGTGCGGTCCCGGGTGGAGCCACCGGCGCCGTACGTCACCGAGACGAACGTCGGCCGCAGCTGCTCGAGCTCGCCCAGCGAGCGCCACAGGACTTCCTCGCCGGCCGCGTCCTTCGGCGGGAAGAACTCGAACGAGAAGGAGCGCTCTCCCGCTGCCAGCAGGGTCGCGATGCTCGTTGCCTGTCCCGTCGCCATGGGCCAGAGGATACGAGGGCTACGCTCGCCGCGTGACAGAGTCTCAGGATGTCGTCCCGGCCGCGGGCCCCGGTGCCGGGTGGGACCCGGCCGAGTTCCGCGCCGGCATCGAGCGCACCGTGCAGGCCTTCGTCGACACCCAGGCCGCCTGGCTCGACGCGCTCGGCGAGGACGCCCAGCGGCTCGTCGAGCACGCCCGGGTCAGCGTCACCGGCGGCAAGCGGTTCCGGGCCGCCTTCTGCTGGTGGGGCCACCTCGCCGTGGCGCCGACCGCCGACCCCGAGGAGCTGCTGCGTGCCTGCGCGTCGCTGGAGCTGCTGCACGCGAGCGCCCTGGTGCACGACGACTACATGGACGCCTCCGACACCCGGCGCGGCCGCCCGGCCACCCACCGCGCCTTCGAGGCCCTGCACCGCGAGCGCGGCTGGTCCGCCAGCGCGGCCCAGTACGGCGCCTCCGCCGCGATCCTCCTCGGCGACCTGCTGCTCTCCTGGTCCGACGAGATGCTGCGCACCTGCGGGCTGCCCGCCGACCGGGTCCTGGACGCGCTCGGCTACTTCGACCAGACCCGCAGCGAGGTCGTGACCGGGCAGTTCCTCGACGTCTCCGCCCAGGCCCGCGGCACCAGCGACGTCGACCTGGCGATGACCGTGGTCCGCTACAAGTCCGCGAAGTACTCGATCGAGCGCCCGCTGCACATCGGCGCCGCCCTGGCCGGTGCCGACCGCGCGACCGTCGAGCAGCTGACCCGCTTCGGGCTCCCGCTCGGCGAGGCGTTCCAGCTCCGCGACGACCTGCTCGGGGTGTTCGGCGACCCCGAGGTGACCGGGAAGCCTGCCGGCGACGACCTCACCGAGGGCAAGCGGACCGTGCTGATCGCGATGGCGCTCGAGACTCTCGACGGGGCCGACCGGGACCGGCTCGACTCGAGCCTGGGCCGCCCGCTCACCGCGGACGAGGTCGCCGACCTGCGCCGCCTGATCGACGGCAGCGGAGCCCACGCCCGCGTCGAGGAGCTGATCACGTCCCTGACCGATCGCGCGCTGGCGGCGCTGGACGCGGCGGACATCCGCGAGGAGGCCCGCGAGGTGCTCCGCCAGCTCGCCGCGGCAGCGACCCAGCGGACGGTCTGAGCCAGTCGTGCGCGGGATCTTCTTCGACGAGGACGAGGCCCGGGAGGTCGAGCGCCAGCTCGCCGCCGACGGGTACGACGTCGCGCTGAGCCGGGTCGCCTACGCCGGCGAGGACGACGACGAGGACCACCCGTGGGCCGTCACGACGGACGCCCCGGCGGTGGTGCTGGAGATCCTCGTCGACCACCACGACGGCTGGCTCGACGACGACACCGAGGCGCCCGCGGAGGCGGCGTACGCGCCGGTCGACCTGCCGGACTCCCCGAAGCGGCACCACCGGCCACCCTCCTGAGCAGTGCCGGACGGCGGCCTCAGGAGTCGAGCGAGCGCACGTCCGGCTCGGGCCCGTCGCCGCGCAGCAGCACGCTGAACGGCACCGCACCGGTCCCGGCCCGGTCCTGCAGCACCTCCAGGACCGCGGCGAAGGCGGGCGCGTCCCCGCGGGCGAAGACGCCCCAGCCGTCCCAGAGCACCACGGTGGGTTCGAGGACGTCGGCCAGGCAGTCGGCGAAGGCGTCCAGGTTGCGCCCGAACCACTCCGGGAACGCCAGGGCCGCGGCGAAGGCGTCCAACGTGTCGGTCTTCGTCGGGTTCCGCCAGCCGTCCACGTGGCCGAGCAGTGCGCCGGCGCGCTCGACGCTGGCGCGCACGTCCTCGACGTCGAAGGCGGCGTGCCAGCGGTAGACGCCGGGGTCGTGGCGGCCGGCGAGCAGCGCGGCGAGTCCACTCATCGGTTCACTCCTCGATCCGCCGGAACGACGCGTAGTGGTCGCTCGTCCAGTACAGCCTGCCGTCCTGGCCGGCGACGATCCGGCGCGCCCCGCGGTCGGACTCCCCGGGCGTCGGCACCGTGTACTCGCGGTAGAAGCCGCGCGGCCGCGACGGCAGCAGGCCCTCGCGGTTGCCGAAGGTGACGCCGTCGCGGTCGTAGCGGAACGGGCCGCCGGCGTGGATCGCCCGGGCGACCGCGCGTGCCTCCGGCGGCAGGTCGGCGAGCCCGACGGTGTCACCCGCCCCTGCGGTGGCCCCTGAGGTGGCCGCGCCTGCGGTGGCCCCTGAGGTGGCCGTGGACCCGCCGGCGGGCTCGTCGCCCGAGGGCTGCTGGGACCACCAGAGCAGGCTCGCCGCCAGCAGCGCGCCGACGAGGGCGAGCAGCGTCCGGGTCCGCGGACTCATCGGCTCAGAGCGACATCGCCTGGGCGCGCCGCTTCACCTCGGAGCCGCGGTTCTCCCGGAGCGCGTCGATCGGGCGCCCGGGCAGGGTGTCGTCGACGGTGAACAACCAGGTGAGGATCTCGCGGTCGTCGTACCCGCCGTCGTGGAAGACGGTGAGCAGCCCGGGCACACCCTTGACGATCTCGCCGTCCATGATCAGCTCGGCCGGCACCTTCTGGCCCGCGCCCGGGACGGGGACCGCCGCAGCCAGGTGGTGCTCGCGGATGTACTGGCGGACCTTGTTGACCGAGACGCCGAGCGCCTCGCCCGCCGCCTTCCAGTCCAGCCAGTCGCTGATCAGGGCCCCCAGGTCGGGGCCTTCGTCCGGTGTCATCGCCGTGGTCTCGCTCACGCCCCCATGCTCGCACCGATGCGGCGATGCCGCGATTCGGGGATCCCGCACCGTAAACTCGTCGCCTGACCGGGCTTCCCCACCGGTCTCTTGGAGGATGCAGTGGAGCGCACGGACACGGGTCGCGTCGACGACCCGCTGATCGGCCGCATCCTCGACGGCCGGTACCAGGTGGGCGAGAAGGTCGCCCGCGGCGGGATGGCCACCGTCTACCAGGCGCGCGACCTGCGGCTGGACCGCACCGTCGCGGTCAAGGTGATGCACGAGGGTCTCGGCGACGACCCGGAGTTCGTGGCCCGCTTCGAGCGCGAGGCGCGCTCGGCGGCCCGGCTGTCGCACCACAACGTGGTCGCGGTGTTCGACCAGGGCGAGGACCGCGGCACGCTGTTCCTGGTCATGGAGTACGTCCCCGGCCTGACCCTGCGCGACCTCATCCGCAAGGAGGCGCCGCTCAGCCCGGGACGCGCGCTGGCGGTGGTCGAGCCCGTGCTCGCGGCGCTGGCGGCCGCGCACGGCGCCGGGATGATCCACCGCGACATGAAGCCCGAGAACGTCCTGCTCGCCACGGACCTCGATTCCGGGGCGGGCCGGGTCAAGGTCGCCGACTTCGGGCTCGCCCGCGCGGTGAACGCCGAGACCCAGCACACCGCGACCGGCGGCGTCCTGATCGGCACCGTCTCCTACCTGTCCCCCGAGCTCGTCGTGGACGGCAAGGCCGACGCCCGCTCCGACGTGTACGCCGTCGGGATCATGCTCTACGAGATGCTCACCGGCGAGAAGCCGCACCAGGCGGACTCCCCGATCCAGGTGGCCTACAAGCACGTGCACGAGGACGTGCCGCCGCCGTCGCAGCGGGTCCCCGGCCTGCCGCCGTACGTCGACGCGCTGGTCGCCCGCGCCACCGCCCGCGACCGCGACCTGCGTCCCTCCGACGCCCGGGTCCTGCTGCACCAGGTGCGCCGGGTCCGGCAGGCGCTCGACCACGGCATCGTCGACGACCCGGAGCTGACCGCCGACCTGGCGCCGCGCGCGCTGGTCCCGGCGGCGGACCGGACCGACGAGCTCGACCTGGCACCGGTGCGCGACGAGGTGTACTCGCCGCCGGAGTTCCTCTTCGACTCCGACGATCTCGACATGACCACCGCGGTCCCGGTGCCGCCTCCGGTCCCGGTGACCCGGACCGCGGCCGCACCGCCGCGGCGCCCGATCCCGCCGCCGGCGTTGGGCGAGCCCGGCCCGGTCTACCGCGAGCGGCGGTCCCGGCGCGGTCTGGTGCTGCTGATCGGCGTGCTGCTCGCCGCCCTGCTCGTCGGTCTCGGCGGCTGGTACCTCGGCGTCGCCCGCTACACGACGACGCCGGCGGTCATCAACCTGACCCAGGCGGCGGCGAAGGCCAAGGTGGAGAAGGCGGGCCTGTCCTTCGACACCGGGAGGCCGGCGTACTCGGAGACGGTCGCGAAGGGCTCGGTCATCCGCACCGACCCGTCGCCCGGCGACCGGGTCGCGAAGGACGGCACCGTCACCGCGACGATCTCGCTCGGCCCGGAGCGGCACGAGGTGCCGACGGTCCGCGGCCGCACACCCGCCGAGGCGCAGGCGATGCTGGACGAGGCCTCGCTCACGGTCGGCAGCACCGTGCCGCAGTACAACGAGACGATCCCGGCCGGGAAGGTCGTCGGCACCGACCCGCGTGCCGGGACGCCGCTGAAGCGCGATGCCGCGGTGAACGTCATCGTCAGCAAGGGCAAGCGCCCGGTCAGGATCGCCGACTGGACCGGGAAGCGGGCCGACAACGCGCAGAGCCACCTGGAGGACGCCGGCTTCAAGGTGAGCCGGCAGACCCAGTTCAGCGACACGGTGCCGAAGGGCCGGGTCATCTCGCAGAGCCCGAATTCCGGGACCGGCTTCAAGGGCGACACGATCACGCTGGTCGTCTCCCAGGGCCCCGAGCTGGTCACGATCCCCCGCCTGCGCGGGTCGCGCACCAACGACGCGAAGAAGGAGCTCGAGGCGCTCGGCTTCCAGGTGAAGGTCGAGCACAGCGTGCTCTTCGTCGGTGCGCAGTACGTCGTCGGGGTGACCCCCGGCGAGGGCCAGGCGGTCCCGAAGGGCAGCCTCGTCGTGCTGTCCGTCGTCTGACCGACCGGCCCGTCGCCGGGGACCTCCAGGGCTCGGCTCAGCCCTCCTCGGGGCGCCGGATCACGAAGGTCACCAGCGCGAGGGTGACCACGAGCATCAGCGTCGCCGCCTCGAACGCGGCGTGCGCGCCGGAGAGGAACGTCTGGTGCGCGCGAGCGACCTGGTCCAGCGCGGGCGCCAGGTCGACTGCCCGGCTGGCGTGGCCGGAGACGGTGACCAGCCCGGCGAGACCGAGCGCCGAGCCGAGCTGCTGGGCGACGTTGACCAGGCCCGAGGCGGCACCCGCCTCGCCCGGGGCGACGTCGTGCAGCGCGGACGCGGTCAGCGGCACGAACGCGAGCCCGTTGCCGAGACCGAGCAGCACCAGCGCGACCAGCACGTCGGCGTACCCGCTGTGCAGGTCGAGCCGGGTGAGCCAGACCAGCGAGGCCAGGGTGAGGGCGGCGCCGGTGATCATCACCGCACGCTCCCCGAACCGCTCGACCAGGACCCGGGAGCTGGCCTGCGAGGCCACGAAGACGCCGGCGGTCATCGGCAGGAAGGCGAGCCCGGCCTGCACCGGGCTGAAGCCGAGGACGTCCTGGAGGTACTGGGTGAGGAAGAAGAACGCCCCCATGGCACCGGCGATCAGGAACATCCGGGCGAGGAGCGCGCCGCTGCGCACCCGGTTGGCGAACAGGCCCAGCGGCGTGATCGGCTCGTCCGCCCGGCGCTCGACCGCGACGAACGCAACCAGGAGCGCGACGCCGCCGAGGACCGAGGTCAGGGTGACCGGGTCGCCCCAGCCGGCCGAGGCCGCGTGCACGAACCCGTAGACGAGCGCGGAGACGCCGGCCGTGGACGTGACCGCGCCGGCCAGGTCGAAGCGGCCGTGGCGCCGCGGCGTGTGCGGGACGGCGAGCCAGGCGATGGCCGCGACCAGGATCCCGATCGGGACGTTGACGAGCATCACCCAGCGCCAGGAGGCGTACTCGGTGAGGATGCCGCCGACGACCAGGCCGAAGGAGACGCCGCCGACGGAGACGGCGGTGTAGAGGCCGAGGGCGCGGACCCGCTCGCGACCCTCGGGGAACATCGTGGTCAGCAGCGAGAGCGAGGCCGGTGCCGCGAAGGCGGCGCCGATGCCCTGGACCACGCGGGAGACGACCAGGGCGGCTCCGGTGGTGGCGAACCCGCCGGCGAGCGAGGCCAGGGTGAACAGCGCGATGCCGGCCAGGAACGTCGGCCGGCGGCCGAGGAGGTCACCGGTGCGGGCCCCGAGCAGGAGCAGGCCGCCGAAGGCGAGGCTGTAGCCGTTCAGCACCCAGGAGAGGCCGGTCGGGGTGAAGCCGAGCGCGCCCTGCATCGCGGGCAGGGCGACGTTCACGATGCTCATGTCGAGCACGACCATCAGCTGGGCGATCAGGATCGTGGCGAGGATCAGGCCACGGCGCTGCGGGATCCCGGGGGTCTCCGGCGCAGCGGTCAGGGTGGTCGCCGGGGTGTCGGCGATAAGTTGGTCGGACACGGAGAGTCTCCGTTCAGGCTGGCTGCAACCAGCCGGTCGAGGTAATATGTGGAGGGCGCCTCCACTTAATATACGGAGGCACCCTCCGGTTATGCAAGGTCATTTCGCGAAAGGGCACGGACGATGGCTGCTGGGACGACGGACGGGGGCCCCGCGCGGGCGCCCAAGCTCCGCGCCGACGCCGCCCGCAACCGCGCCAAGCTGGTCGCGACCGCCCGCGAGGTCTTCACCGCCCAGGGCGGCGACGCCTCGCTCGAGCAGATCGCCAAGGCCGCCGGCGTCGGCATCGGCACCCTGTACCGGCACTTCCCCACCCGGCTGGAGCTCCTCGAAGCGGTCTACCGCGACGAGGTCGACGTCCTGCGCGAGACCGCCGAGAAGGTCGTCCCCAACCACCCGCCCGCCGAGGCGCTGGAGCTGTGGCTGGTCGCCTTCGTCGACTACGCCGCCACCAAGCGGCACATCTTCACCGAGCTCGTCGAGGCCGTCGGCCGCGAGTCCGAGCTGATGTCGCACTCCCGCGCCGTCATCTACGACACCGCCGAGGCGCTCGTCTCCGCCGCCCAGCTGGCCGGCGAGATCCGCCCCGACGTCACCTCCGCCGACGTCCTGCGCCTGGTCGGCGGCTGCACGATGATGCCGAACTTCGACCGCGAGCAGACCCAGCGGATCCTGCGCGTGGTGATGGACGGCCTCAAGGTCGGCTGACCCGCGGCGCCACGTACCCTGGCCCGATGCGCTCGGCTGCTTCCTCCGTCCCGTCCCGTCCGGTCGGCACCCACGTCAAGGTCGGAAAAGGGCTCGTCGAGGGAGCGCTCGCGACGGCCGACGAGCTCGGCGCCGAGACGATCCAGATCTTCGCCGGCAACCCGCGCGGCTGGGCGCACAGCCCCGGCGACCCGGCCAAGGACCGCGCGTTCCGGGAGGCCTGCGAGGCCCGCGGGATGCGCACGTTCGTGCACGCGCCGTACCTGGTGAACCTGGGCAGCCCGACCCCGGCGACCTTCGAGAAGTCGGTCGCCAGCGTGGCCCACAACCTCGCCCGGGCGGCGAGCACCGGCGCCGAGGGCGTCGTCGTGCACACCGGCTCGTGCGTGGACGAAGGCGCCTTTGACTCGGCTCTGCGCCAGGTCCGGGAGGGCCTGCTGCCGGTGCTCGACGTCCTCGACGACGCCGCGCCCTGGCTGCTGCTCGAGCCGACCGCCGGCCAGGGCCGGTCGTTGTGCGCAGGCGTCGACGACCTCGGGCCGTACCTGGACGCGCTCGACCGGCACCCGAAGGTCGGCATCTGCCTGGACACCTGTCACGTCTTCGCCGCCGGCGCCCCGCTCGACGAGCCCGGCGGCGCGGCCGCCACCCTCGACCGGCTGGTCGAGATCGCCGGCGAGGGCCGGCTTCGGCTGGTGCACGCCAACGACTCGATGGACGTGCGCGGCTCGTTCCGCGACCGCCACGAGCGGATCGGCGACGGCCACATCGGGCAGGACGCGTTCACGGAACTGTTCGCGCACCCGGCCACCGACGGGGTCCCGTTCATCCTGGAGACCCCCGGTTCGGGCGACGTCACCGGCGGCTGCCTGCCGCTGCTGAAGAAGCTGCGCGACGCGTGAGCGGCACGGCCCCGACCTCGGCCCCGACCTCAGCGCAGGAGCGCCGGCTGGCGCTGCTGGCCACCCTCACCCTGCTGGCGATGACCGCCTGCTGGGGAAGCACCTTCTACCTGATCCACGACCTGGTCGAACGCGTCCCGGTGGTCGACTTCCTGGCCGTCCGGTTCACGATCGCCAGCGCCGCGATGGTCCTGCTCGCCCCGCGCGCGATCGGGCGGCTCTCCCCCGAGGTCCGCAAGCACGCTCTCGTGCTGGGCTGCCTGTACGGCGTCGCCCAGATCCTGCAGACGGCCGGCCTCGCGCACACCCCGGCGAGCGTCTCCGGCTTCATCACCGGGATGTACGTCGTGTTCACCCCGTTCCTCGCCGCCGCGATCCTGCACACCCGGATCACCCGGAGCACCTGGATCGCGGTGCTGCTCGCGGTCGCCGGGCTCGCCGTCCTGACCCTGAACGGCCTCAGCGCCGGGTACGGCGAGGCGCTCACCCTGGTCGCCGCCGGGCTCTACGCGCTGCACATCGTCGGACTCGGCGCCTGGTCCTCCCCCGCCGACGCGATCGGGATGGCGATCCTGCAGTGCCTGGTGATCGCGGCCATCTGCCTGGTCGCCGCCGTGCCGGGCGGGATCACGCTGCCGGACACCACCTCGGACTGGCTCGCGGTGATCTACATGGCGCTCTTCGCCGGGGCTGCGGCGCTGCTCGGGCAGACCTGGGCCCAGGCGCACCTGCCCCCGACCCGCAGCGCGATCATCATGAGCATGGAGCCGGTGTTCGCCGCCTTCTTCGCCGTCGTGCTCGGTGGCGAGTCGATGACCCTGCGGATGCTCGCCGGCGGCGCGATGGTGCTCGGCGCGATGCTCCTCGTGGAGCTCGCCCCGCGCCGGAAGATCGAGGGCGAAGTCACGCACATCGCCGTCTGACCGCCTCACGGCAGCAGCAGGGCGCTGTCGCCGAACTCGTGCCACAGGTAGCCGCCGGCGACCGCGGCGTCGTACGCCGCCTGGCTGAGCGCGGGCCCGGCGACCGCCTCGACCAGGAGCAGGTGCGAGGCCTGCGGGTCGTGCCAGCCGGTGACCAGGCCGTCGACCACCCGCGGCGGGGCCGCCGGGGTGACCACGCGCCCGGTCCAGCCGGAGCTCGCGACCACCCGGCCATCGGTGCCGGCTCCCGGGCCGACCGCCGACTCCAGCGCCCGGGTGACCGTGGTGCCGACCGCGACGACCCGGCCGCCGCCGGCCCGGACCGCGTTGACCAGCCGCGCCGTGCTCTCCGGCACCGCGAACCGCTCGGCCTGCGGCGCCTCGCCGGCCTCCTGCGAGGAGACCCCGGTGTGCAGCGTGACCGGGGCGATCGTGACGCCGCGGGCCACCAGGTCGGTGATCACGCGCGGCGTGAACGGGCGCGCCGCGGACGGCATCTCCGCGCTGCCCGGGCGGGTGCCGAAGACGGTCTGGTAGGCGCTCAGCGGGTAGCGCCGCGGCAGGTACCCGTAGGCGATCGGCCGTCCGTGCGCGACCAGGTGCGCATCCAGCGGGCCGTCCACCGACGCGCGCCAGAGCCGGTTGCCGCGGCCGGTCGGCGACGACCCGGTCTCCGGGTACGGCGCCCGCAGCTCCAGCACGACCGGGCCGGCGACGAACCGGCTCCCGCGGTCGAGGTCGAGGACCGCGCGGGCGGCGTACGGGGCGGTGCGGACCTCGACGACCCAGCTGCCGTCCTCCAGCGGTGCCGCCAGGTGCACCACCACGGGTCCGGCCGGGCCGGCGGCGTCGAGCTCGGCGGCGACGGTGGCGGAGTCGTTGACGACGAGGAGGTCGCCGGCGCGGAGGTGGTCGGCGAGGTGCCGGAACTCGGTGTGCTCGATGCCCTCGGAGGACGCCACCAGGAGCCGGACGCCGTCCCGCTCCAGGCCGCGCGCCTCGGCGGGCGCGGGCGCGGTGGCGTCCCCCGGTTCCGGGAACCGGGTGCTCGGCTGCTCGGTGAGGACGGTCATCGGGCCCCCGCCCCGACGGCGCCGGAGAGGGCGCCAGAGACGGCGCCAGAGACGGCGCCAGAGACGGCGACTGGGACGTCCGCGGCCCGGTAGCGACCGGAGGCCGGCCGGCCGGCGATCAGCGCCAGGAGGTGCGGGACCACGGACTCCGGCTCCGGCCGGTCGGAGAGGTCCTCGCCCGGGAAGGCGTCCGCCTGCATCTGCGTGCGCATGTCCCCCGGGTCGACCGCGTACGCCGTGATCGCGTCGTTCTCGGCCGCAAAGGTGAGCACCAGGTGGTCCAGGCCAGCCTTCGAGGCGCCGTACAGGCCCCAGCCCGCGTAGTGCGCGACGGCGGCGTCCGAGGAGATCCCGACCAGGATCCCGCGGGCGGCCACCAGGTCGTCGAGGAGCTGGGTGGTGAGGACGAGCGGTGCGCCGAGGTTGGAGCGCCAGACGTGCTGGAGGTCGTCGACGGTGACGTCGGCGAGCCGCGGCAACCGGGTCGGTCCCCCGACCGGGCCGAGCGTGCCGGCGTTGTGGACGAGCAGGTCGAGAGCGCCGTACTGCCGCACGGCCGCGACGAGCTCGGAGCGGTGCTCGGCGTCGGTGACGTCGCCGAGGACCGGGTGGATCCCGGGCCGGTCGGCCGCGGCGGCGAGCCGGGTGTCGTCGCGGCCGTCGACGACGACCGTCCAGCCGGCGTCGGCGAGGGCGAGGGCGAGGGCGCGGCCGAGACCGGCCGACCCTCCGGTGACGAGTGCGACGGGCATGTCCTTCTCCTTGATCGAGGCGTGTGGTGGTGCCATCCTTCAAGTTAAAGTGAACTTGAGGTCAAGACTCTTTCCCGAAGTCCTCCGAGGAGAACCCGATGGACACCCACGACGTCCTCACCGTGAGCGAAGTGGCGCGCCGCAGCGGCTTCGCTGCCTCGGCGCTGCGCTACTACGAGGACCAGGGGCTGATCCACGCCCGCCGCAGCAGCGGCGGCCAGCGGCGCTACGAGCGCGGCGTGCTGCGCCGCCTCGCCTTCATCCGTGCGGCCGGCAACATCGGCCTGACGCTCGGCGAGATCCGGGCCGAGCTCGATACCCTCCCCCGCTCCCGCACCCCCACGAAGGCCGACTGGCAGCGGATCTCCCGGCACTGGCGCACCCGCCTCGACGACCGGATCAGCGCGCTCGAACGGCTCCGCGACGGCCTCGACAGCTGCATCGGCTGCGGCTGCCTCTCGCTGCAGCGCTGCGCGATCAGCAACCCCGGCGACGTGGCCGCCGGATCCGGCGAGGCCCCCGGGGCGGCGTACCTGCCGGCCGGCCTGCGCAGGGTCCAGCCGGGCGAGCGCGGCCCGGGTCGTTCCGGTCGGTGACCCGGGGCACCCGGACTGCGATACTCGGGCCATCGACCAGGGAGGCACGATGACCGAGCAACCGCCGTTCGACCCGAACGCCGCGGGCCAGCAGGCGCAGCAGCAAGCGCAGCAGCAGCCGCAGCAGCCGCAGGGACAACCGGTGCCGCCGCAGGGCTGGACGCCGCCGCCGGGCTACGGCTACCCCGCGCCGACCGCACCGACGCCGGGGTCGGCCACCTCCGCGCTGATCCTCGGCATCCTGAGCCTGATCATGTGCGGCCTCTTCACCGGCATCCCGGCGATCTTCGTCGGCCGCAACGCGATCCGGGAGATCGACGCGTCCAACGGCCAGCTCGGCGGTCGATCCACCGCGAACGCCGGCTACATCCTCGGTATCGTCGGCACGGCGATCTCCGCGATCGGGATCGTGCTGTTCGGGGTCCTGCTCGTGTTCGGCCTGATCTTCGCGAGCAACATCGACAACTGCACCTTCACCGACAACGGCGACAACAGCAGCAGCCTGCACTGCGACTGAGACCCCCGCACCGCCCCGACATTCTCCCGACCCGAGAGCGAGTCCCCCCATGACCGAGCAGCAGCCGCCGTCCTTCGACCCGAACCAGGGCCAGCCCGGCCAGCCCCAGGGTCAGCCCCAGGGTCAGCCCCAGTGGGGTGCGCCGCAGGGCCAGCCGCCGTACGGCCAGGCGCCGTACGGGCAGCCGGGCTACGGCTACGCGCCGCCGCAGGCGCCGAGGACCCCGGGCTCGGCGATCACGGCGCTGATCCTCGGCATCGTGAGCCTGGTCTTCTGCGGCCTCATCGCCGGCATCCCGGCCATCTTCGTGGGCCGCAACGCGATGCGCGAGATCGACGCGTCCGGCGGTCAGCTCAGCGGGCGCGGGATGGCGCAGGCGGGGTTCATCCTCGGCATCGTCGGAACGGCGCTGTCGCTGCTCGGAATCTTCTTCTTCGTCATCGCGCTGTCGATGAGAGGGACCAGCTGACCATCCGGACGACCCACGCCGGCCGTCTCGCCTGCCGGGACCGCCGTCCGGACTACGGACGTCGCGCCTAGCCTTCGTCCATGGTTGTGGTGATGGCCCCGGATGCCACTGACGAACAGATCGCCCACGTCACCGAGCGTGTCGAAGGTGTCGGCGGACAGGCGTTCGTCAGCCGTGGCGTCGTCCGCACGATCATCGGCCTGGTCGGCGACATCGAGTCCTTCCACGGCCTGAACCTGCGCAGCATGGCCGGCGTCGCCGACGTGCACCGCATCTCCGACCCGTTCAAGCTCGTCAGCCGGCAGCACCACGCCGACCGCTCGACGGTCTGGGTCGGCCCGGCCGGCAAGCAGGTCCCGATCGGTCCCGAGACGTTCACCTTCATCGCCGGCCCCTGCGCCGTCGAGACCGCGCCGCAGACCCTCGAGGCCGCGGAGATGGCAAAGGCCGCCGGCGCGACGCTGCTGCGCGGCGGCGCCTACAAGCCGCGCACCTCGCCGTACGCCTTCCAGGGCCTGGGCGTGAAGGGCCTGGAGATCCTCGCCGACGTCCGCGAGACCACCGGGCTCCCGGTCGTGACCGAGGTCGTCGACGCGCGGGACGTCGCCGTCGTCGCCGAGCACGCCGACATGCTCCAGATCGGCACCCGGAACATGGCCAACTTCGGCCTGCTCCAGGCCGTCGGCGAGGCCGGCAAGCCGGTCCTCCTCAAGCGCGGCATGACCGCGACCATCGAGGAGTGGCTGATGGCCGCCGAGTACATCGCCCAGCGCGGCAACCTCGACGTGGTCCTCTGCGAGCGCGGCATCCGGACCTTCGAGCCGGCCACCCGCAACACCCTGGACATCTCGGCCGTCCCCGTGGTGCAGGCGAAGAGCCACCTGCCGATCATCGTCGACCCGTCGCACGCCGGCGGTCGCAAGGACCTGGTGGTCCCCCTGTCCCGCGCCGCGATCGGCGTCGGCGCCGACGGCGTCATCGTCGACGTCCACCCGGACCCCGAGCACGCCCTCTGCGACGGCCCGCAAGCCCTCCTCGGCAACGAGCTCCGCGCCCTCGCCCAGGCGGTACGCCAGATGCCGCCGGTGGTGGGCCGGGTGGACGCGAGCGAGCGGGTCCGCGCGTAGCGGGCGGTTTCCCAAGGCAAGCCGAGGTTCCGCCAGAACAGCCCGATGCATCGGGCTGAACTGCAGGGAACGGGCTGGAAGCCGGGTCAGTGACCGCGGTTGCAGGTGGTCGCCGGTACGACGACGCGGACGGTCATCGCCGTCCCCTGCTGCGTACGACGCGCAGCCCGCGGTGCGACTTTCGGCTGGGCCGACTCCGGCAGCAGCCGGCAGTGCCGGAGCTGCTCGACCGGTCGCACCCCCTGGGCGACCGGTCGAGGGGCGCCGGGTCCGTCCGGGGACCGGGCACCACTGACAGCCCCGGCCGTCGGCACCGCGGCGAGTGCGAGAACGCACCCGAGGGCGCCGGCTGACCGGATGATCATGCCGGTCCGATCGGCGGGCAGCCCGCGGACCTGAGGCGTTCGGGCGAGGACCTCTCAGCCCAGGAGTGAGCCCAGCACCTTCGCCGCCGTCTCCGCGTCCTCGCGGGTGACGTCGAGGTGGGTGAGGAGCCGGACCCGGCGCGGGCCGACGGCGCCGACCCGGATGCCGTGGTCGGCTGCCGCGGCGACGAAGTCGGGGGCCGAACCGACGTCGATGACGACGATGTTGGTGGGCACGTTCGCGGGGTCGACTCCGCAGGCCTCGGCGATCAGGCGGGCGTGCTCGTGGTCCTCGGCCATCCGCTCGACGTGGTGGTCGAGGGCRTGCAGGCCGGCGGCGGCGAGGATGCCGACCTGGCGCATGCCGCCGCCGAGGCGCTTGCGGCGTACCCGGGCCTCGGCGACCGCGTCCGCGGAGCCGACCATGAGCGAGCCGACCGGGGCGCCGAGCCCCTTCGACAGGCAGACGGCGAGCACGTCCGCGACCGCGCCGTACGCCGCCAGCGGCGTCCCGGTGGCCACGTGCGCGTTCCAGATCCGGGCGCCGTCGAGGTGCACGGCGATGCCCACGTCGGAGGCCCAGGCGCGCAGCGCCCGCAGGTCCTCCAGCGGCAGCACCGCGCCGCCGGCGAAGTTGTGGGTGTTCTCGACCGAGACGGCGGTGGTGCGGACGAAGTACATCCCCATGTCGGGGGCGTACATCTCCTGGATCGTCGGCAGGTCGATCTGCCCGTCGGGGTGGACCCAGGTCCGGCTGGTGATCCCGGTCAGCGCGCCGTGCGCACCGAGCTCGGCGCGGACGATGTGCGCCCGTGACTCGCAGAGGACCTCCTGGCCGGGCGCGACCACCGACGCGACGGCGAGCACGTTCGCCATCGACCCGGTCGGGGTGAACAGCGCGGCCTCCTTGCCGAACAGAGCGGCGACGCGCTCCTCCAGCACGGCGACGGTCGGGTCCTCGCCGTAGACGTCGTCACCGACCTCGGCCTCGGCCATGGCGCGGCGCATCGCCGCGGTGGGCTTGGTGAGCGTGTCCGAACGGAGGTCGATCACCGCGCCGGCGCTCATGCCTTGCGAAGCATCTCGGCGACCAGGAACGCGAGTTCCAGCGACTGCACCCGGTTCAGGCGCGGGTCGCAGACCGACTCGTAGCGCTCGGCCAGGCCGGTCTCGTCCAGCTCCTCGCCACCGCCGACGCACTCGGTGACGTCGTCACCGGTGAGCTCGACGTGGACGCCGCCGGGCCAGGTGCCGAGGGCGCGGTGCACGTCGAAGAAGCCCTGGACCTCGGCGATGACGTCGTCGAAGCGGCGGGTCTTGTAACCCGAGGACGCCTCGTAGGTGTTGCCGTGCATCGGGTCGCAGACCCAGGCGACCTGGACCCCGGCGGCCTCGACCTTCTCCACCAGCGGCGGCAGGTGGTCGCGGATCTTGCCCGCGCCCATCCGGGTGATGAAGGTGAGCCGGCCGGGCTCGTTGTCGGGGCTGAGCCGCTCGGCCAGCGCGATCGCGTCGTCGGCGCTGGTGGTGGGGCCCAGCTTCACGCCGATCGGGTTGCGGATCCGGCTGAGCAGGTCGACGTGCGCGCCGTCGAGCTGGCGGGTCCGCTCGCCGATCCAGACGAAGTGGCTGGAGACGTCGTACGGCAGCTCGGTGCGCGAGTCGATCCGGGTCATCGCGTGCTCGTACTCGAGGACGAGCGCCTCGTGGCTGGAGTGCATCTCGACGCGGTGGAACTCGTCGGGGTCGGCGCCGATCGCCTTCATGAAGGTGAGCGCGCGGTCGATCTCGTTCGCCATCGCCTCGTACCGGCTGCCCACGGCGGAGCCGAGCACGAAGTCGGTGTTCCAGGCGTGCACCTGGCGCAGGTCGGCGTAGCCGCCGGTGGTGAACGCGCGCACGAGGTTCAGGGTGCTGGCGGACGCGTGGTAGACGTCGACGAGCCGCTGCGGGTCGGGGATCCGGGAGGCCTCGGTGAAGTCGAAGCCGTTGACCGCGTCGCCCCGGTACGCCGGCAGCGTGATCTTCTCGCCGTCGACGACGCGGGTCTCCCAGTCCGAGGACCGGGGCTTGGCGTACTGGCCGGCGAACCGGCCGAGCTTCACGACCGGCACCGACGCGGCGTAGGTGAGCACGACGGCCATCTGCAGCAGCACGCGCAGCTTGTTGCGCACGTTCTCGGCGGTCACGCCCTCGAAGGTCTCCGCGCAGTCGCCGCCCTGGAGCAGGAACGACTCGCCGCGGCTGACCGCGGCCAGCTTGTCCTTGAGCTTGTCGCACTCCCCCGCGAACACCAGCGGCGGGTAGGAGCGCAGCTTGGCGACGGCGGCGTCGACCGCGGCGGGGTCCGGGTACGACGGCTGCTGGGCGGCGCCCGTCGCGTGCAGCTCGGCCAGGGTGGGGATCGTGTCGCTCACCGGGCAAGCCTACGTCGCCGGGCCCCCGGGCCGCCCCTCCGGGACCGGGCGGGCGGCGATCGTAGGATCGGGCACATGACGACGGTGGTGCGCGCGACGGCCTACGGCGGTCCCGAGGTCCTGTCCCTCGACGAGGTCCCGACGCCGGTGCCGGCACCGGACCAGGTGCTGGTCTCGGTCCGCGCGGCGGGGGTGAACCAGGCGGACGTGAAGGTCTACGCGGGCATCTGGGGCACCGATCCCGATGCCCTGCCGATGCCGTTGGGCTTCGAGGTCAGCGGGGTGGTGACGGCGGTCGGCGCGGACGTGACCGGGGTCGCCGTCGGCGACGAGGTGATCGCGCACCCGGTCAAGGGCGGCTACGCCTCCGAGGTGCTCGCCCCGGCCGGCTCCCTGACCGCGAAGCCGGCCGGTCTCGGCTGGGCCGAGGCCAGCGGGCTGATGCTCACCGGCAAGGCCGCGGCGCACGCGGTCACCGCGGCCGGGGTGTCCGAGGGCGACACCGTCCTGGTGCACGGCGCGGCGGGCGGCGTCGGCCTGATCGCGGTGCAGCTGGCCACCCTGCGCGGCGCCCGCGTGATCGGCACCGCGGCGCCGGAGCAGCACGCCCTGCTCGCCGAGCTCGGCGCCGTCGGGGTCAGCTACGGCGACGGCCTGCTGGAGCGGGTCACCGACCTGGCTCCCGAGGGCGTCGACGCGGCGCTCGACCTCGCCGGCACCGACGAGGCGCTGGACGTGTCCCTCGCGCTGGTCGGGGACCGTGCGCGGATCGCGACGATCGCGAACTTCGACCGCGGCCCGCAGGAAGGGATCCGCGTCCTCGGGGTCGGCGGCGAGCCCGGCACGGAGATCCGGGCAGCGGCCGGGCCCGAGCTCGCCCGGCTGGCCGCCGACGGCGAGCTGCGGCTGTTCGTCGAGGCGACGTTCCCGCTCACCGAGGTGGTCGCGGCCCACGAGCTGCTCGCCAGCAGGCGGGCGACCGGGAAGATCGTGCTGCTGCCGTAGGACCTCAGTCGTCGGCCAGGTGCTCGACGTCGCTGAACTCGCTGGTCCCGCCGCTCGCCCGGTTGACCGCCCAGGTGATCAGCCAGAGCACGATCCCGACCGCGAGCAGGCCGGCGGCGATCTTGTACTGGATCCGGTCCTCCTCCAGCCGCGCCCACGGGCCGAGCAGGTACAGGCAGGCGACGGCACCGGCCACCGGGAGCGCGGTGGGTGCCCGGAAGCCGCCCGGGATCGCGGGGTCCCGGCGCAGCACCAGCACCGCGACGTTCACCACCGAGAAGACGGCGAGCAGCAGCAGCGCCGTGGTCCCGGAGAGCGCGGCGACCACGGTGTTGTCCGAGGCCAGCCGGACCAGCACGATCAGGCCGAGTGCGAGCGCCGTGGTGAAGATGATCGCCGTCACCGGCGAGCGGCGTACCGGCAGCACCTGACCCAGGCCGCGCGGCAGCACGCCCTGGTTGGCCATCCCGTAGACGAGCCGGCTCGCCATCAGCATGTTGATCAGCGCGGTGTTGGCGACCGCGAAGACGGTCATGAACGGGAAGATCTTGTCGATCGGCACGTCCGGCGCGCCGACCCGTACGACGTCGAGCAGGATCCCGGCCTCCGGGTTCTTCGGCGTCACGATCTGCCCGGCGGGGACCACCGCGACCACCGAGACCGCGACCAGCATGTAGATCACCACCGCGATCCCGAGCCCGGTGAACATCGCCCGCGGGAAGATCCGCTGCGGGTCCTTGGTCTCCTCGACCATGTTCACCGAGTCCTCGAACCCGACCATCGAGAAGAACGCGATCGCGGTCGCGACCGTGACCGCCGCGAACAGGCCCTTGTCCTGGGGGCTCTCGAAGACGGTGACCCGGCTCAGGTCGCCGTCCCCGCGGGCGACAGTGGCGAAGCCGATCGCGATCACGATCGCCAGCGCGGCCATCTCGACCAGGGTGAGCACGACGTTGAACTTCACGCTCTCGCCGACACCACGGAGGTTGACCAGCGCGAGCAGCAGCATGAACCCGAGCGCGACCACGAGCGTCGCGGTGTCCCCGGTCGGCACCGCGTCGGCCAGCTCGTCGAGGCCGATCAGCAGGTTGCTGGCCAGCAGTCCCGAGGAGGTGGCCGCGCTGGTGATGCCCGAGCAGACCACGGTGAAGGCGACCAGGAAGGTCACGAAGTGCACGCCGAACGCCTGGTGCGTGTAGAGCGCGGCACCGGCGGCCTGCGGGTACTTCGCGACCAGCTCGAGGTAGGAACAGGCCGTCAGCGCCGCGACCGCGAAGGCGACCAGGAAGGGCAGCCAGGCGATGCCGCCGACCTGGCCGGCGAGCCGGCCGGTGACCGCGTAGACGCCGGCCCCGAGGATGTCGCCGACGATGAACAGGAGCAGGAGCCCCGGCCCCATCACGCGCTTCAGGTCGGTCCGGGTCCCGTTGACGTCCTGCTCGGTCAGCGACATGCCCCCAGGTCTACCCCGCCGCCGCGCACATCAAGCATGAGGGTCGTCAGGCGCCGCGGACGACGACGCTCAGCCGAAGAAGACTTCGGCCTCGGCGTACTGCTCGGGCTGCACGACCTTCAGCTCGCCGGTGCCCTCGATCAGCGGCACCCGCACGATGTCGGTGCCGCGCAGCGCCATCATGGTGCCGAAGTCGCCGTCGTGGACGGCCCCGATCGCCTGCAGCCCGAACCGGGTCGCGAGCCAGCGGTCGAACGCGGTCGGCGTGCCGCCGCGCTGGACGTGGCCGAGCACCACGGCACGGGCCTCCTTGCCTGTCCGGGTCTCGATCTCGTTGGCGAGGAGCTCGCCGATGCCGCCGAGCCGGACGTGCCCGAAGGCGTCCTTCTCGCCGGTGAGCAGGGTCATCCCGCTGCCGTCGGCCGGGACCGCGCCCTCGGAGACGACCATGATCACGGCGTACTTGGTCTCGAACCGGGTCTCGACGTACTTGCAGACCTGCTCGATGTCGAAGGGGCGCTCCGGGATCAGCACGACGTTGGCGCCGCCGGCGATCCCGGCGTGCAGCGCGATCCAGCCGGCGTGCCGTCCCATCACCTCGACGACGAGGACGCGGTGGTGCGACTCGGCCGTGGTGTGCAGCCGGTCGATGGCCTCCATGGCGATGTTGACCGCGGTGTCGAAGCCGAAGGTGAAGTCGGTTCCGGAGAGGTCGTTGTCGATGGTCTTCGGGACGCCGACCACGTTGACGCCGAGGTCGTGCAGCTTCGTCGCCACGCCCAGGGTGTCCTCGCCGCCGATCGCGATCAGCGCGTCGACGCCGGCCGCGGCCAGGTTGGCCTTGATCTGCTCGACACCGCCGTCGACCTTGAACGGGTTCGTCCGCGACGACCCCAGGATGGTGCCGCCGCGCGGCAGGATGCCGCGGACCTGGTCGACGCCGAGAGGCATCGTCAGCCCTTCGAGCGGGCCCTTCCAGCCGTCGCGGAACCCGACGAACTCGTAGCCGTACTCCTTGACACCCTTGCGGACGACAGCCCGGATGACGGCGTTGAGACCAGGACAGTCCCCGCCGCCGGTGAGCACTCCGACGCGCATCTCGACTCCTCCAATTGGAACGTTCAAGTGACGTGAGCCACAGTAGCGACCCCGGCCCTCGGGTGCACGCGAGGAACCCGCCGACGGGCAGGCTCTACAGTCGCGGCATGACCTTCTCCATCGTCGCCCGCTCGTTCGACGGCCCGTACGGCGACCCCGCGTGGGGCGTCGCCGTCGCGTCGAAGTTCCTCGCCGTCGGCAACGCCGTCCCGGCCGCCGTCGCCGGCGTCGGAGCGGTGGCCACCCAGGCCGACGCCAACGTCGCCTGGAAGGGCGTCGGGCTGTCGCTGCTCGACGAGGGAGCCACCGCCGAGGTGGCCCTGCAGCGGATGCTGGAGGAGGACGAGAAGCGCGACCACCGCCAGGTCGGGATCGTCGACGTCGACGGCGGCGCCGCCTCGCACACCGGTGCGGCCTGCCTCGAGTGGGCCGGCGGGGCGACCGGCGAGGGCTTCGCGATCCAGGGCAACATCCTGGCCGGCCCGCAGGTGGTCGAGGCGATGCGCACCGCCTGGGAGGAGTCCGAGGGCGCCCCGCTGGCGCGGCGGCTGCTGGCCGCCCTCGCGGCCGGGGACGCGGCCGGCGGGGACCGGCGCGGCCGGCAGTCCGCCGCCCTGCTCGTGGTCCGCGAGGGGGCCGGGTACGGCGGCGGCGACGACGTCGCGGTCGACCTGCGCGTCGACGACCACACGGCGCCCGTCGACGAGCTCGCCCGGCTGCTCGACCTCAACGACCTCTACCTGACCGCGTCCACCGAGGAGGAGAAGGTCGTCGTCACCCCCGACCTGGAGGCGGAGCTGGAGGAGCGCGCCCGCGCCGCCGGCCACCCCTCGTTCCTGGCCTGGGTCGGGACCGAGAACTACGAGATGCGCGTCGCCGAGGACGCGAGCTGGATCGACGTCCGGGTGCTCGGGATCCTGCGCGGCGAGGACGACGCCGACGGGGACTCCTGAGGGGCGCAATTCCGGCCGTACGGCTGCAAGGATGCGGACATGAGCCCGAAGAGCATCCTGGCCATCGACGCAGGCACCACCGGGGTGACGGCCCTGGTCGTCACCCCTGACGGCGCCATCGCCGCCAAGGGCTACCAGGAGTTCGCGCAGCACTTCCCCCAGCCCGGCTGGGTCGAGCACTCCCCCGAGGAGATCTGGCAGGCGACGCTGGAGTCCGCGCGGGCCGCGCTGAAGGCGTGGTCCGGCACCCCTGCGGACCTCGCCGGCATCGGCATCACCAACCAGCGCGAGACCGTGCTGCTCTGGGACCGCGAGACCCTCGGCTCGCCACGGCGCGCCATCGTCTGGCAGGACCGCCGCACCGCGGACATCTGCACCCGGATGAAGGCCGAGGGGCACGAGGACCGCGTCTCCGAGCTCACCGGCCTGCGCCTGGACCCGTACTTCTCCGGGACCAAGCTCGCCTGGATCGCCGAGCACGAGCCGCACGCCTGGGCGCTCGTCGAGTCCGGCCGGTACGCCGTCGGCACGGTCGACTCCTACCTGGTGGCCCGGATGACCCGCGGCACCTGGCACGTCACCGACGTCTCGAACGCCTCCCGCACGCTGCTGTTCGACCTGGAGCAGGGGGCCTGGTCCCCCGAGCTGTGCGCGCTCTTCGGTGTCCCGGTGGACGCGCTCCCGGAGGTCGTCGACAGCTGGGGCGACCTGGCTCGCACCGACCCGCGCAGCTTCCTGGACCTCGACCTGCCGATCGCCGGGATCGCCGGCGACCAGCAGTCCGCGCTGTTCGGGCAGACCTGCTTCCTGGTGGGCGACTCCAAGTGCACCTACGGCACCGGGTCGTTCATCCTCACCAACACCGGCACCACCGTCGAGCGCTCCGACGCCGGGCTGCTCTCCACGGCCGCCTGGAGGGACCCGTCCGGCGCGGTCACCTACGCGCTGGAGGGCTCGATCTTCGTCACCGGCGCCGCGGTCCAGTGGCTGCGCGACGGACTGCAGATCGTCGACACCGCGGCCGAGACCCAGGCGGTCGCGCAGACCGTCGACTCCACCGAGGGCGTCGTGTTCGTGCCCGCCCTCACCGGCCTCGGCGCCCCGCACTGGGACCCGCACGCCCGCGGCGCCATCCTCGGGCTCACCCGCGGCACCCGGCGCGCGCACATCGTCCGGGCCACCCTGGAGGCGATCACCTACGAGGTCCGCGACGTCATCGACACGATGCCCTCGCTCACCTCCGTCGCCGTCGACGGCGGCGCCGCGGCGAACGACTTCCTCTGCCAGCTCCAGGCCGACCTGCTCGGCGTCCCGGTGGAGCGGCCCCGGATCGTGGAGACGACCGGCCTCGGCGCGGCCTTCATGGCCGGCCTCGGCACGGGCGTCTGGTCCTCGACCGACGAGCTGGAGTCGACCTGGCAGCTCGACCGGGTCTTCCAGCCCGACCCGGCCGCCGCCGAGCGCACCGCGGCGTCGTACGCGCTGTGGAAGAAGGCCGTCGAGCGGGCGAAGGACTGGGCCTAGACCGCTACTCGAACTGCGCCAGCGCCGCCTCGGCGTCGTCGAGCTCGCGGACCGCCTCGGCCACGGCTCCCGTCGCCTCCTGGTGCGACTCCTCGGCCTCCTCGACCTCCTCGTCGACCCGATCGACCTCGTCCTCCAGTCCCGCCAGTCGGCGGCGCAGCTCGTCGATCTCGCCGCCGAGCTGCAGCCGGCGCGCCTGCAGCCGTTCCAGCACCGCGTTCAGGTGCTCGACGGCCTCCTCCGCCGCGGCCCGCGCCACGGTCGCCTGGTGCACCCGGTCCCGGGCCTCGTCGCGCCGGACCGCCTCGTCGCTCACCACCGTCAGGACCGGCGGCCTGTGCTCCGGCGGCGCGACCGCGGCGGCCCGGTGACCGAGCGCCTCCGGCACCGCGCAGACCGCGGCGACGTCGACCGCGGAGAGCCCGGTCGCGGTGAACGCGGTCACCAGCAGGCCGGAACGCACCACGTCGGCCGCGACCGGGTCGAGCATCGCGGCGGTGAGCACCCCCTCGACCTGGTCGGCGACGGCGCTGGTCAACCGGACGTCGTGCTCGCGGGCCAGCGACCGGGCACTGCTGGTCAGCGCCGCGGTGAGCTGGCGGCGCTGCCGGGTGAGGGCGCGCAGCTCCTCGCCGTCCAGTGAGGCCGCCGCGGCGCGGAGCCCCTCGGCGACGGCCAGCACCTGGTCGATCTGGTCTGCCTCCCGGCGGACCAGCAGGTTCACCGCCCAGGCGGCGACCGACGGCTTGCGCAGCGTCTTGATCCGGGCGGCGAGCGCCTTGTCCGCGGTCGCCTTCGCCGCGGCGTCGCGGGACGCGGTGAACGCGCCGGCCGGCTCGCCGTACAGCTCGTCGGCGACGGCGAGCAGGTCGCTGTGGTCAGCCGAGCTCGGCACGCAGCTCCCCGATCGCCGCGGCGCACGCCTGCGCCCGGATCGCGGTCCGGTCGCCGGTGAGCGCGAGCCGGTGCACCTGCACGCCGAGGGGGCCGGCGACGCCGACGTACACGGTGCCGACCGGGCGGTCGTCCTGCTTCTCCGGCCCGGCGACCCCGGTCGTCGAGACGGCCCAGTCCGCGCCGAGCAGCTTGCGCACCCCGGTCGCCATCTGCGCCGCGCAGTCGGCCGAGACCACCTGGGCCGCGGTGACGCCGAGCAGGTCGCGCTTGACCTCGGTCGCGTAGCTGACCACGCCGCCGAGGAACGTCGCCGAGGCGCCGGGCGTGCCGCTCAGCAGGTCGGCCAGCCCGCCGCCGGTCAGCGACTCGGCGCAGGCGACGGTCTCCCCCCGGGCGAGCAGGCCGCGGTGTAGCGCCGCGGCGAGGTCGTGCGTGTCCACACGCTGAGGCTAGGGCATGGCCATGCCCTAGTGTCTTCTCGATGCCGCTGCCCATCGAGGACTACGCCGCCGTCGGTGACCGCCACACGGTCGCCCTGGTCGGCCGCGACGGCTCGGTGGACTGGCTCTGCCTCCCGCGCTACGACTCCGCCGCCTGCTTCAGCGCCCTGCTCGGCGACGAGGACGGCAGCCGGTGGCTGCTCGGCCCCGACCCGGACCTGGCCGGCGAGGTCACCACCCGGCGGCGCTACCTCGGCAGCAGCACGGTGCTCGAGACGACGTACACGACCGCCGACGGCGAGGTCCGGGTGACCGACGTGATGCCCGCGGGCGACCGCCGGGCCGACCTGGTCCGCCGGATCGAGGGGGTCCGCGGCGCGGTGCCGTTCCGGCACGAGTACGTCATCCGCTTCGACTACGGCGAGATCCGGCCCTGGGTGCACCGCGAGGAACGCGACGACGGCCAGGTGATCGTCGCGGTCGCCGGACCGGACAAGGTGGTGCTCGCCGGACCGCGGCTGCCACGGCGGGGCCGGGGCCGGCACGAGGACGCGTTCACCGTCTCCGCGGGCGAGCGCCTCGACTTCACCCTGACCTGGATCCCGTCCCACCGGGACGTGCCGGACCCGCTGCCGGTCGACGAGCGGCTGGCGAGCACCCTGGCCCAGCACCAGGCGTGGGCCGACGAGTACGAGGAGAGCGGCCCGTACGCCGACGCCGTGGTGCGCAGCCTGGTGACGTTGCGCGGCCTGACCCACGAGGACACCGGGGGCATCGTGGCCGCGGCGACCACCTCGCTGCCCGAGGACTTCGGCGGCGAGCGGAACTGGGACTACCGCTACTCCTGGCTCCGCGACGCCGCCCTCGCGGTCGAGGCGATGACCGGCTCGTCCCGGCCGGACCGGGCGGCGACCTGGCGGGACTGGCTGCTGCGCGCGGTCGCCGGCGACCCGGAGGACCTGCAGATCATGTACACCGTCGACGGCGGCCGGCACCTGCCCGAGGTCGAGCTGACCCACCTCGCCGGGTACGCCGGGTCGCGCCCGGTCCGGATCGGCAACGGCGCCGTCGACCAGCGCCAGACCGACGTGGTCGGCGAGGTGATGGCGGCACTCGCGAGCGCCCGGGACGCCGGGCTCTCCGAGACCACCGAGAGCTGGAGCCTGCAGCGGTCGCTGATGACCGGCCTGGCCGGGACCTGGGACCTGCCCGACCACGGGATCTGGGAGATCCGCGGACCGCTGCAGCACTTCACCCACAGCCGGATCATGGTCTGGGTCGCGTTCGACCGGGCGGTCCGCGCGGTCGAAGCGCACGGCCTGCCCGGGCCGGTCGAGGAGTGGCGCGCCCTGCGCGAGCAGGTCCGCGCCGAGATCCTCGAGCAGGGCGTGAGCCCGGTGACCGGCGGCTTCCGGCAGCACTACGGCACCGAGGAGGCCGACGCGTCGCTGCTGCTCGCCTCCGCGGTCGGCTTCGTCGCCGGCGACGACCCGGTGATGCTGGCGACGATCGCGGCGGTCGAGCGCGACCTGATGCCGGACGGCCTGGTCCTGCGGTACCGGACCGCGACCGGCGTCGACGGCCTGGCCGGGGCCGAGAACCCCTTCCTGGCGTGCTCTTTCTGGCTCGTCGAGGCCTACGCGCTCGCCGGGCGGAGGGCGGACGCCCACGCCCTGATGGAGCGGTTGCTGGCGTTGCGCAACGACGTCGGGCTGCTCTCCGAGGAGTACGACGTCGCCCGCGGCCGGATGGCCGGGAACTTCCCGCAGGCGCTCTCCCACCTGGCGCTGGTCCAGGCGGCCCGCGCGCTGGCGGCCGCCGACGACGGCCAGCCGGTCCAGCGGCTGCGGGGCTGACCGGTCCCCCGGGGACCTTGGTCCCCACCTCGGTACCCGAGAGGACAAATCGGGCATAACGGTCTAGGCTCGGCCTCCCGTCCCCGGCGCCCGGGGACCGCCCCGGAGGTGCGCCCAAGGTGTCGTCACTGCGTCTGGTCCTCGTCGGAGCCCTCGCTGCGCTCGGTGTCGCGCTCGGGGCCGCCCCCGCCTCGGCCGCGTCCGCACCGGTCGCGCACGACGACGACTTCGTGGTCCCCGCCGGCCGGCCGACCCCGCTGTCGCTGGCGAACGCCGCCGCCGACGCGGACAACGACGCCCTGGAGTTCGTCCTCGTGGCCGCGCCCACGCACGGCACCCTCGACGACTGCACCGACGGCGAGTGCACCTACACGCCCACCGCGGGCTACACCGGCCCCGACTCGTTCAGCTGGCGGGCCAAGGACTCGACCGCGCGCTTCTCGAACCTGGCGACGTACAGCCTGACGGTCGAGGCCGACGCGAGCCAGATCACCGCGGACGGGCCGCTGACCCGGATCATGATCACCCCGCACCTCAACTGCGCGGTCAGCCACAACGGCGACGTCGGCCAGGAGAGCGAGACCCAGCTCGCCTTCTTCGACGACACCGCGTGCGGCACCTTCCTCGTCGTCGACGGCGTGCTCTACTCCCCCCGCGACGTCGGACGCGCCCAGCTCGGGACGCCGTACAAGAAGATCAGCCAGACCCCGGTGCTCGGCACCGGCACCGCCGCCGACCCGTACACGATCGTCACCACGGTCGCCGCCGGCACGACCGGCGTCCGGCTCGTCCAGACCGACACCTACGTGACCGGCCAGGAGTCCTACCGGACCGAGGTCGAGCTGCAGAACTCCGCGACCGCGCGCACCGTCCGGCTCTACCGGGCGGCCGACTGCCTGCTCGACGGCGACGACGAGGGCCTCGGCGCTCCCGGCCCGAACGGCGCGATCGCCTGCACCAGCGGCACCGGGACCTCCAACCGGATCGAGCAGCTGCTGCCGATCTCCCCGGGAGCGCGCTACTACGAGGCGCAGTACTCCGAGATCTGGTCCGCGATCACCGCCCGTCAGCCGCTGGCCAACACCTGCCGCTGCGGCGAGAACATCGACAACGGCATCGCGCTGCAGTGGGACGTCACCCTGCCGCCGAGCGGCACCGCCACCCGGTCCAGCCTGATCACCTTCTCGCCGTTCGACGGGTCGCTGCCGCTGACCACCTCCAGCACCGTCGACACCCCCGACGTCGGCGCGGCCGCCACCGTGCACTACACCGTCACCGTCGCCAACCCCGGCCTGTACGACGCCGCGATCACCGAGATCTCCGACGTGCTCCCCGCGGGCTTCGCCTACCTCCCCGGATCCACCACCGGCGTCACCACCGGCAACCCGGCCCAGCAGGGCAGCCGGCTCGCCTGGCCGCTGGCCGCGACCGTTCCCCCCGGAGGCGCGATCAGCCTGACCTTCGCAGCGACCACCGCCAGCACCCCCGGCTTCTACTACAACGCTGCCGCCGCGGTCGCGACCGACCTCTTCGTCAGCGGCTCGGGCGCCACCGCGCGGGTGCGCGTGACGACCGGCGCCGGCAACCGGGCCCCCGACGCGGTCGACGACACCCTCACCACGCCCGAGGACGTCACGTCGGTGAAGAACGTGCTCGCCAACGACACCGACCCGGACGGCGACGTCCTCGCCGTCACCGGCTGGACCGACGGCGAGCACGGGACGGTCAGCTGCGGGCCGCTCGGGTGCAGCTACTCCCCCGGCGCCAACTACAACGGCGACGACACTTTCGAGTACACCGTCCAGGACGGCCGGGGCGGCTTCAGCATCGGCACCGTCACCGTCCACGTCACGCCCGTCGACGACCCGCTGACGGCGGCCGACGACGAGGCCGTCACCCGCGAGGAGACCACGGTCGCGATCCCGGTGCTCGACAACGACGCCGACATCGACATCAACTCCGACGACCTGACGATCACGTCCTGGACCACGCCCGCCCACGGCACCGTGACCTGCGGGGCGCAGTGCCTCTACACGCCGGCCACCGACTTCCACGGCACCGACTCCTTCGGGTACGCCGTCACCGACGGCAGCACGACCGCGCACGCGACGGTCACCGTCACGGTCACCTCGGTCTACGACCCGGTCGACGCCCGGGACGACACCCGGACGATGACCGAGGACGGCCCCGCCTTGGTGGTCGACGTGCTCGCCAACGACGTCAACCCCGACGGCGACGCGCTGACCATCAGCTCGAGCACCACCCCGGCGCACGGCACCGCCACCTGCACCACGACGTGCAGCTACACGCCGGCCGCCAACTACTCCGGCACCGACTCGTTCTACTACACCGTGACCGACGACCGCGGCGGCACGGACACCGCGAGGGTGACCGTCACCGTCGCGCCCGTGAACGACGCGCCGGTCGCCACCGCCGACACGCTGAGCGCCGTGGCCGGTCTGCCGGCGACGCTGCAGGTGCTCGCCAACGACACCGACCCCGACGGGGACGCGCTGCGGATCAGCGGCTGGACCGGCCTCACCGCGAACGGCGGTGCGGTCACCTGCACCACCTCCACCACCACCGCCGGGTCCGTCAAGCCGACCTGCACCTACAAGGCCCCGGCCTCCTACGCGGGTGCCGACTCCTTCACCTACACCGCGAACGACAGCCACGGCGGGTTCGCCACCGGCACCGTCACGGTCACCGTGGCGCCCGCGCCGAAGATGGATGTCTCGGTCGCCGTCACCCCGCTGGCCACCGCCGTCCCCGTCGGTGCGGCCGCGGGCTGGACGATCAAGGTCACGAACAACGGCGCCGGGACCTCGATGCCGGTCGTGCTCACCCAGACGGTGCCGACGTCCTTCCGGTACCAGTCCGCGACCGGCGCGACCTGCACCCTGTCGGGCGCCACGCTGACCTGCGACCTCGGCACGACGGCCGCCGGCAGCACCCGCACCGTCGTGGTCCGGGGTGCGTACGTCAAGCACGGGATCTTCGGCAGCGCCTCCACGGCGGCCGTCGAGGGCGACCCGGTCCCGGCCAACAACACCGCCACCTCCGCGACCACCGTCTCCGGCGCCGACTGCACCCGGGTCGGCACCTTCGGCAACGACACCCTCACCGGCACCACCGGCGCGGACGTGCTCTGCGGGCTGGCCGGCAACGACACGCTCAACGGGCTCGCGGGCAACGACGTGCTCTACGGCAACGAGGGCACCGACACCGCGTCGTTCGGATCCCTCAAGCTGGCCGTCAAGGTGACGATGGCGACCGGCCGCGCGACCGGGCAGGGCAGCGACACCCTGGTCGCGATCGAGAACGTCAACGGCTCCCCGCTCAACGACACCATCGTCGGCAGCTCCGCCGCGAACCGGATCGACGGCCTCGCCGGGAACGACAAGGTCTCCGGCGGCAGCGGCAACGACCTGCTGTACGGCGGCGCCGGGACCGACGTCCTCAAGGGCGACGCGGGCAACGACACCCTCAACGGCGGCGCCTCGAAGGACACCTGCGCGCAGGGAACCGGGCGCGGGAGCTACGTGGGCTGCGAGAAGAAGAGCTAGGAGGCTGCCGCGTCGACCTGGGTCTCGCGCTTGGCGCGGGCCACGTCCCGCGCGAACTCGACGCCCGAGGTGATCGTCAGGACGAGCGCGACGGCCATCAGGACCGCGGCCAGCCACCAGACGACCAGGCCGGGCACCTCCCAGAAGCCGTCGAGGTGCTTGAACGGGGCGACGAAGCCGCCCAGGGCGAGCGCCTGCGCCATCGTCTTGACCTTGCCGCTCTGCTTGGCCGGCATCACGACCTGCTTGGCGATCGAGAGCCGGGCGAAGGTCACCGACCACTCGCGGACCAGCACCACGATGGTGATCCACCACCACAGCTCACCGATGATCGAGAGGCCGATGAAGGCCATCCCGGTGATCGCCTTGTCCGCGATCGGGTCGGCGATCTTGCCGAAGTTGGTGATCAGGTTGTGCTTGCGGGCCAGGTCGCCGTCGATCTTGTCGGTGATCATCGCGACCACGAAGATCCCGTAGGCGATCCAGCGCCAGGTGTTGTTCTCGCCGCCGTCGACGAGCAGCGCGTAGCCGAAGAACGGGACCAGCACGATGCGCAGCGTGGTGAGCGCGTTCGGCACGTTCCAGTTGCTCACCTGCTGCTCGGTCATTCCCCGCCCTCGCTCACGTCGGCGACCAGGTCGACTCCCTCGGTGGCGACCACGATCGCCTCGATCATGTCACCCACCCGCACGGACCCGGAACCGACACCCACCAGCACGGTCGAGCCGTCGACCTCGGGGCCCTGGCAGGCCGCGCGGCCCTCGACGGTGCCGTCCTCGTCGACCGACTCGACCAGCACCCGGACCGGCTCCCCGATCCGGGCCCGGGCCCGCTCGGCGGAGACGTCCTCGGCCAGCGTGGTCAGGTGCTCGACGCGCTCGGCGATGGTGTCGGCGTCGAGCTTGCCGTCGTACCCCTCGGCCTCGGTGCCGTCCTCGTCGGAGTAGCCGAAGACGCCGACGGCGTCGAGCCGCGCGGCGCCGACGAACTCGCAGAGGGTCTCGAAGTCCTGCTCGGTCTCGCCCGGGAAGCCGACGATGAAGTTCGAGCGCACGCCCGCGCGGGGCGCCTGCCGGCGGACGTCCTCGAGCAGGCCGAGGAACGACTCCGGGTCGCCGAAGCGACGCATCCGGCGCAGCACCTGCGCGGAGGCGTGCTGGAAGGACAGGTCGAAGTAGTCGGCCACGCCCGGGGTGCTCGCGATCGCGGTGACCAGGCCGGGCCGGGTCTCGGCGGGCTGGAGGTAGGACACCCGGACCCGCTCGACGCCGTCGACGGCGGCCAGCTCGGGCAGCATCGTCTCCAGCAGCCGCAGGTCGCCGAGGTCCTTGCCGTAGGACGTCGAGTTCTCCGAGACCAGGAAGAGCTCCTTGACGCCCTGCTCGCCGAGCCAGCGCGCCTCGGAGAGGACGTCGGCGGGGCGGCGGGAGACGAACGAGCCGCGGAAGCTCGGGATCGCGCAGAACGCGCACCGGCGGTCGCAGCCCGAGGCGAGCTTGAGCGGCGCCATCGGTCCGCCCTCGAGGCGGCGGCGGACGGTGCGGGGGCCGGTCGCCGGGGCGCCGGCGCCCACGTCGGTGATCGGTGCGGGGGCCACCGAGGCGTGCCCGGGCACGACCACGTCGGTCCCGCCGCGCTCGGCCGGGGTGATCGGGAGCAGCTTGCGCCGGTCCGAGGGGGTGTGCGGGTGCAGCTTCTCCCCCGCCAGGATCGCGCGCAGCCGGGAGGCGATGTCCGGGTAGTCGTCGAAGCCGAGGACCGCATCGGCCTCCGGCAGCGACTCGGCCAGGTCCGCGCCGTACCGCTCGGCCAGGCAGCCGACGGCCACCACCGAGCGGGTCACGCCGCCGGCACCGGCGTCGTCCTTGAGGTCCGCGGCGGAGAGCAGGGTGTCGATCGAGTCCTGCTTGGCCGCCTCGACGAACCCGCAGGTGTTGACCACGACGGTCTCGGCGTCGGCCGGGTCCTCGACGAGCACGAACCCGCCGGCCTCGAGCTGTCCGGCGAGCTCCTCGGAGTCCACCTCGTTGCGCGCGCACCCGAGGGTGACCAGAGCGACGGTACGGCGGTCGGACGAGGGCGCGGCAGGGGTAGTCATGTCCGGAAAAGTATGACGGCCCGGTGGCCGGTTAGCGAACCGGCGACCGGGCCGTCAGGCGGGCCTGCGAGCAGGATCACCCGAACTTCTTGGAACCGGCCTTCCCGGCCATCCCGACCGGGCCGAGCTGCTTGCCCTTCACGGTGACCGTCACGGCACCGCCGTTGTCGGCCTCGACCTCGAACGGCGCCAGCCCGGCCACCTTGCGGTGGTGGCCGATCGGCAGGTCGCCGGACCAGAGGATCCGGCCGGTCCGGTCGCGGACCACGACGTGCGCGGCGGCGTGCGCGGCCGTCACCGTCATGGTCGAGGTCTTCATGATCGGGGAGGTGATCGGCTGTCGGTTCGCGGTCAGGCCGGCCGTCTCGCTGCTGGCGTCCGGCGCCGCGGAGAGCTTCTCCGGGTCGTCGGCGAACATCCGCGCCAGGCCCCAGACCATGGTCAGGCAGAGCACGGCGGTGACCAGCAGGCTCCAGCGCGGGCCGCCGAGGGTGGTCCGCATCCCCCCGGAGAGGCCGGTGGACAGCTCGGCCTCGAAGACCCGGCGGGCGTTGATCGGTCCCTGCGCGTAGCGCTCCTCGTACGCCGCCAGCAGCGGCGCGAGGTCCAGCCCGAGCACCCGGGCCACCGACCCGAGGTGACCGCGGGCGTAGACGTCGCCGCCGCAGGGCCCGAAGTCGTCGACCTCCATCGCCTCGAGGACGTGCGGCCGGATCCGGGTCCGCTGGCTGAGCTCGTCGACGCTCATGTCGAGCATCTCCCGGGCGTGCACGATCTTGGTGCCGATCACCGGCACCGGCGCCGGCTCGGGGGTGAGGTCGTCGATCACCGGCAGCACGACCGCGCCGGAGGCGTCGTCGCCGGCCAGCAGGGCCGCGATCTCGCCGGGCCGGCGCTGGCTCGGGACGGCCGTGGCCGCGAGCGGAGCGGGGTCCTCAGGCTCCTCGACCGGCGTCGGAGGCTCCAGGCGGACCTCGACGCGGGCCGGGCGGCGCAGCGACCGCAGCGGCGAGACCGGGTCGGGCAGCGTGGCCGCGGGGCCGGTGTCGTCGTCGGTGTCGTCGTCGGGGTCGTCCTCGGGGTCGTCCTCGAGGTCGTCCTCGGGCGGCGGCGGGAGCTCGGCGGTCTCCCCCGGCACGGTCTCCGGGAGCAGCGCAGCCGCGTCGGTCTCGTCGGTGCCGTCGGTCTCGGCATCGTCCGGTTCGAGCGTGTGCGCGCGGGCCGGGACCTCCTCCAGGCGGGCGAGCTCCTTGCCGCTGAGGTCGGCGACGTCGACCCGGTCACCGGAGAGCGCCCGGAGGTCGTCGGCCAGGGCCGGGGTGTCGACGAAGGTGGTCATCCCGAGCGGGACGGCCAGCGGGGCGTCGTACCAGAAGCGGTTCCAGCGCAGGTGCGCCCGGCCGAGCGCGTCGGTGGCGCCGACCGCGGCCTCGAGGTCCCGGGGCACCACGACGAGCCGGCCGTCGCGCAGCGGCGAGTCGGCGTGCTCGACCACCACCTGCCGGATCGAGGACCACGGCAGGCCGCGCCAGGACAGTCCGAGCCGGAGCCGGACCCCCTGCTCGTCGGCGACGAGCACGGGCACGCCCCAGGAGGCCAGCGCGGCCAGGTGCAGGCCGCCGAGCACGAGGAAGAGCAGCCCGAGCGGGACGTCGAGGAACCAGCTCCCGCGGGCCAGGAAGGCGATGCCGTTGAGCGCGACCAGACCGCCGACGATGCCGCTCAGCAGCAGGTTGCGGCGGATCGCGACGACCTCGTCGGCGGGTGCCTCGGAGTGGGCCGGCCGGTCGACGACCGGAGCGGCGCTGTGCTTGCTGCTCACATCTCCCCCTGCAGGGTCGCGATGACCGCATCGAGGTCATCAGGCTTGATCAGCACGTCCCGGGCCTTCGAGCCCTCGCTGGGGCCGACCACGCCCCGGCTCTCCATGATGTCCATCAGCCGGCCGGCCTTCGCGAAGCCGACCCGCAGCTTGCGCTGCAGCATCGAGGTGGACCCGAACTGGGTGGAGACGACCAGCTCGACGGCCTGGACCACCAGGTCGAGGTCGTCCCCGATGTCGTCGTCGAGGTCCCGCTTGGAGGCGGCCGCGACGGTCACGTCCTCGCGGTAGGTCGGCTCGAGCTGGTCCTTGCACTTCGTGACGACCTGGTGGATCTCCGCCTCGGTGACCCAGCTGCCCTGGACGCGCACCGGCTTGGAGGCGCCCATCGGCAGGAACAGCCCGTCACCCTGGCCGACCAGCTTCTCCGCGCCGGGCTGGTCGAGGATGACCCGGCTGTCGGCGAGGCTGGAGGTGGCGAACGCGAGGCGCGACGGCACGTTGGCCTTGATCAGGCCGGTGACGACGTCGACGGAGGGCCGCTGGGTGGCGAGCACCAGGTGGATGCCGGCCGCACGGGCGAGCTGGGTGATCCGGACGACCGAGTCCTCGACGTCGCGCGGGGCGACCATCATCAGGTCGGCGAGCTCGTCGACGATCACCAGCAGGTACGGGTACGGCGTCAGCTTGCGCTCGCTGCCCGCGGGCGGCTGCACCTTGCCGGCGCGCACCGCCTTGTTGAAGTCGTCGACGTGCCGGAAGCCGAAGTTGGCGAGGTCGTCGTAGCGCATGTCCATCTCGCGCACGACCCACTGCAGCGCCTCGGCGGCCTTCTTCGGGTTGGTGATGATCGGGGTGATCAGGTGCGGGACGCCCTCGTAGGCGTTCAGCTCGACCCGCTTCGGGTCGACCATGATCATCCGGACCTCGTCGGGCGTGGCCCGCATCAGCACCGAGGTGATCATCGAGTTGATGAAGCTCGACTTGCCGGAACCGGTGGCGCCGGCGACCAGGAGGTGCGGCATCTTCGCGAGGTTCGCGACCACGAAGCCGCCCTCGACGTCCTTGCCGAGCCCGGCGACCATCGGGTGGTGGTCGTTGCGGGCGTTGTTGGAGCGGAGCACGTCGCCGAGGGAGACGATCTCCTTGTCCGTGTTCGGGATCTCCACGCCGACCGCGGACTTGCCCGGGATCGGCGAGAGGATCCGGATGTCGGCGGAGGCCACCGCGTAGGCGATGTTCTTCTGGATGTTGGTGATCTTCTCGACCTTGACGGCCGGGCCGAGCTCGACGATGTACCGCGTCACGGTGGGCCCGCGGGTGTAGCCGGTCACGGTGGCGTCGATGTCGAACTCCTCGAACACCGCGGTGAGGCGCGCGACGATCGCGTCCGACGCGGGGGTGCGCGCCTTGTGGGCGCTGCCCGGCTTGAGGATGTCGCTCTCGGGGAGCGTGTAGGTGATGTCGCCGGACAGGCTGAGCTGCTCGACGCGGACCGGCAGCGGGGTGTGCGGCGGCGGCTCGAGCTCCACCTTCTCCTCGGCGGCCTCGGGCTCCGGGACGACCGTCTTGCGGCCGCGCTTGGAGAACTCCCGGCCCTCCATCGTGTCGGCGACCAGCGGGGTGTCGTACGGCTCGTCGCCCATCTCCGGGTCGATGTCGGTCGCCTTCTTGCGGCGGCGCTTGACCGGGACGGTGTCCTCGACGTCGAGCGGCTCGTCGGCGACCTCGCGGCCGAGCATCCGGTCGCGGAAGTGCCGCAGCCGGACGGGGATCTGGTAGACCGGCGTCGCCGTGACCACCAGCAGCCCGAAGACGGCCAGCAGGACGAGCAGCGGCACCACGACGAACGGGGTGTGCAGCAGGTCGGTGAGCAGCTTGGCGACGACGAAGCCGAGCGCTCCCCCGGCCTGCTGGAGGTCGGCGGTGTCGCCGAGCTCGGGCTTCGGGGAGCCGTTCGCGATGTGCACGATGCCGAGCACGCCGAAGGTGAGCGCGCCCCAGCCGACGACCTGGCGGCCGGCCGGGCCGTTGGCGTCGGGGTCGCGGAGGTTGCGCCAGGCGATGTAGACGAGCACCAGCGGGACGAACCACGCGAGCAGCCCGACCGAGCCGGCCACGGCGGCGCGGAGCGCGTCGAAGACGCCGCCGGGGACCTGCCACCAGACGGCAGCGGCCACCACGACCGCGGACGCGATCAGGAACAGGCCGGCTCCGTCGCGGCGGTGCTCGGGTTCGAGGTCGCGGGCGCCCTGGCCGACCTTGCGGGCGCCGGCGCCGATGCCGCCGGCGACGCCGAGCCAGACGCTGGACGCGCCGTGGCCGAGCGCGCCGAAGGTACGCGAGACGGGACCAGGGCCGTTGCGGACTGCGCGCGGAGCGGGGCGTCGACCCTTCGTCGAACCCTTCTTCGCAGCAGGCTTGCGCTTGCCCTGGCTACCGGACGGCCGGGACCGCGAGGTCGAAGCACCGGTCTTGCTGGTGCTCCTGCTTCGCGACGCCGGCGGGGAAGACGTACGGGTCGCCATGCTGGGCAATGTACGGGAAAACCTCACCCGTCCCACAGGTCACACGCCGTGTCGCAGGCCTCAACAGCATCACAACATTCCGGACACACCGCCCGGGAGGGGGTGGATCAGCGCCGATCGAGCATCCCGCGGAGGTACGCCGCCTGCGCCATGTGCTGCACCATGTCGTCGACGATGCTCACCATCCGCACCCCCAGGGTGACCGGCGGGTCCCACTCCTTGTCGACCACCCGGTCCAGGTCCTCAGGCGTCAGCGCGGCCAGGAAACGGACCAGCACCGGCTCCACGTCGGCGTAGTACCCGGCCAGGTTCTCCGCGCTGGCGCGCACCTGGCCGACCTGCTCAGCGGTGAATCCGTAGCCGTGCGCCTCGGGACCGAACGGCAGCGCGAACCGCTCGTACCAGCCCCCGCCGGTCCAGCGCGGCGGCACCTCGGCGTACACCGCGCTGTACTCGTCGGCGACCCGCGTCAGGTGCCACAGCAGCCAGGCGATCGAGTTCGCGCCCGGTTCGGGCCGCCAGGCGAGGTCGTCCTCGTCCAGCCCCTCGACGAGGCCGGGTACCTGCTCGGTCACCCGGCCGACGGCGTCCTTGAAGAGATCTCCCACGTCCATGGAGCCACTCTGCCTTTCCGCGCGCCCGAGGGGAATGGCCCTGCCCCTCCCGTCGGCGCTACCGGTCCGCCGCGACGCGCTGGCGCGGGATCTCCAGGGAGACCGTGCCCCACATCCGCACCTTGGCCCGCCGGTACGCCGCCGCGCGCAGCCGGCCCATCTCCCGGCCGCCCGGGTCGCGGAGCAGCAGACCGGCCCCCTGCGGGACCGCGACCCCGTCGAGGAGCCAGGGCACCTGCTCCCCCAGACCGAGGACCGCCTCGTCGGAGGTCCAGCAGGGTGCCCGGCTGGTCTGGCGCAGCAGCGCGCCGATCGCGGCGTCGAGCTCCTCGCGGTGCTCGCGGTCCCCGCGCTCCCGGAAGTCGCAGGCGGTCGCGAACAGCGCAGCGGCGGCCTCGCAGACCCGCGCGTCCGGGCAGTCGACCAGGCCGGACATCCAGGCGAGGTGGTCGGTCAGCAGCTGGCGCCGCTCCGTGCTGAGCCTGCCGCCCTCGGCGAGCAGGGCGTGCGCGCGGTGGAGGTCGCGACGGACGGCCGCCTCGGCGAACCGGTGCAAGGTGCTCATGCCGGACAGGAGCGCCGACCGGCCGTCCTGATACACGCCCCGGCGGATTCCCGGTCTCCCGAGGAGCCCCGAGAAGCCCCGAGAAGGCTCAGAGCTCCAGGAAGGTGTCCTCGTTCTCCCGGATCTCGGTCTCCAGCGCCTCGTTGAGGTCGTCGATGACGCGCTCGTCGGACCCCTTCGGCGCGATCGAGGACCAGGCCTTGTCGATCGCCGCGGAGACGTCGATCATCCGGGCGGCCTGCACCCGCGGCTTGGTGGTCTCGCGGGCGACGTACTTGGCGACGAACCGCTGGACCTCGCCCTCGATGTTCGCGATCCGCTGCATGATCGAGGCCCGGATCCCCTCGGCGGTCACCTTGATCCGGACCTCCGAGCGGTGCGGCGGGGCGATGTCGATCCAGATCCGGACGCCCTCGACCGCGCGGGCGGTCAGCGTCAGCGGAACGACCAGGTCGGCGTGGTAGGTGTGCGTCTCGACCTGCAGGTCGACGGCGAACGTGAGCGAGACCGGGAGCTCGACCCGGTAGGCGATCGACGGGCCGTCCAGCCGGGTCGCGGTCGCGGAGCCGATCGCGCCGTTCGCGCGCACCTTGGCGATCTTGCCCGGACCCACGCCGATCGGACCGAAGTCGATCGGCTGACCGGCGATGTTGTCGACCGCGGCCAGGATCCGCTCCTGGCTGACCGCCTCGGAGAAGAAGTCGACGCCCCACTGCTGGTAGCTGACGAACTCCGCCTCGTCCGGTGACGCGTCCGCGGCCGTCACGCTCAGGCCTCCAGCACCACGGGGATGATCATCGGCCGGCGCCGGTGGGTGTTGCTGACCCAGCGCCCGACCACCCGGCGGATCGTCTGCTGGAGCTGGTAGGCGTCGTCGACGCCCTCGGCGCCCGCCTTGGTCAGCGCGTCGATGATCGGCTGCCGGATCTCGTCGAAGGCGCCCTCGCTCTCGGCGAACCCGCGCGCGTGGATCTCCGGCCCGCTGAGCACCTTGCCGGATTGCGAGTCGATGACCACGATCACCGAGACGAAGCCCTCCTCGCCGAGGATCCGGCGGTCCTTCAGGCTGCTCTCGGTGATGTCGCCGACCGAGGTGCCGTCGACGAAGACGTAGCCGCAGTCGACCTTGCCGGCGATCGCCGCCTTGCCGTCGACCAGGTCCACGACGACGCCGTCCTCGGCGATCACGACCCGGTCGGCCGGCACGCCGGTGGCGATCGCCAGGTCGGCGTTGGCCTTCATGTGCCGGATCTCGCCGTGCACCGGCATCACGTTGCGCGGCCGGACGATGTTGTAGCAGTAGAGCAGCTCACCGGCGCTCGCGTGGCCGCTGACGTGGACCAGGGCGTTGCCCTTGTGCACGACCTTGGCGCCCCAGCGGGTGAGGCCGTTGATCACCCGGTAGACCGAGTTCTCGTTGCCCGGGATCAGGCTGCTGGCGAGGATGACGGTGTCGCCCTCCTCGATGTGCACGAAGTTGTGGTTGCGCTGGGCGATCCGCGCCAGCGCGGAGAGCGGCTCGCCCTGCGACCCGGTCGAGATCAGCACGACCTTCTCCGGCGGCATGTCGGCCAGCGCCTTCGCGTCGACGAGCAGGCCCGGCGGCACGTCCAGGTAGCCGAGCTCCTTGGCGATCGCCATGTTGCGCACCATCGAGCGGCCGACGTAGGCGACCTTCCGGCCGTGCTCGGCGGCCGCGTCCATCACCTGCTGCACCCGGTGCACGTGCGAGGCGAAGCAGGCCACGATGATCCGCTGGTTGCTCTGGTGGAAGACCCGGTCCAGCACCGGGGCGATGTCCTTCTCCGAGGTGGTGAAGCCGGGCACCTCGGCGTTGGTGGAGTCGGTGAGGAAGAGGTCGACACCCTCCTCCCCCAGCCGTGCGAAGGCGCGCAGGTCGGTGATCCGGCCGTCCATCGGGAGCTGGTCCATCTTGAAGTCGCCGGTGTGCAGCACCAGACCGGCGCCGGTGCGGATGACGACCGCGAGCGCGTCCGGGATGGAGTGGTTGACCGCGACGAACTCCAGGTCGAACGGACCGAACGCGATCCGCTCACCCTCGGCCACGATGTGCTGGACGCTGTTCTTGAGCCGGTGCTCGCGCAGCTTGGACCCGAGCAGCGCCAGGGTCAGCTGCGAGCCGACCAGCGGGATGTCCTGCCGCTCGCGGAGCAGGTACGGCGTCGCGCCGATGTGGTCCTCGTGGCCGTGGGTCAGCACCAGCGCCTCGACGTCGTCGAGCCGGCCGCGGATCGAGTCGAAGTCCGGCAGGATCAGGTCGACACCCGGGTGGTTCTCCTCCGGGAACAGCACCCCGCAGTCGACGATCAGCAGGCGGCCGTCGTACTCGAAGACGGTCATGTTGCGGCCGACCTCGCCGAGACCGCCGAGGGCGGTGACACGGAGGCCGCCCTGGGGCAGCGGGCCGGGGGCGTCGAGCTCGGGGTGCGGGTGGCTCATCAGTTGGTTTCCGTCTCGGGGAGCAGGTGGGCCGAGGCCAGGGTCTCGTGGACGAGGCCGACGAGGTCGTCGTCCGCCTCGACCAGCGGCAGCCGGACTGCGCGGTTCGCGGTGACGCCCATCAGCTGCAGGGCCGCCTTGGCGGTCATCACGCCGGGTGCGTGGTTCATGATCGCGTCGACCACGGGCAGCAGCTCGACGTAGATCGCGAGCGCGCCGTCGAGGTCGCCCTTGTCGACGCAGGCGATCATCTCGGCGTACCGGGAGCCGGCGACGTGGCCGACGACCGAGACGACGCCGCAGCCGCCGTGGGTCAGCCAGCCGAGGTTGAGCACGTCGTCGCCGGAGTAGAACGACAGTCCGGTCTCGGCCATGATCCGGGCGCCGCGGAACAGGTCCCCGACGGCGTCCTTGACCGCGACGAACTTGTCGATCCGCGCGACCTTCGCGTAGGTCTCCGGCGTGATCGTGACGCCGGTGCGGCCGGGGATGTCGTACAGCATGATCGGCAGGTCGCTAGCGGCGGCGACGGCCTCGAAGTGCGCCGCGATCCCGGCCTGGGTGGGCTTGTTGTAGTACGGCGAGACCAGCAGCACCCCGTCGGCACCGGCCTTCTCGGCCTGCTCGTTGAGCTCGATCGAGTGCTCGGTGTGGTTGGTGCCGACCCCGGCGACGACAGTGGCGCGGTCGCCGACCGCGTCGATCACGGCCCGCAGGATCTCGCCGTCCTCGGCGACCGAGGTGGTCGGCGCCTCCCCGGTGGTCCCGCTGACGACGATGCCGTCGTTGCCGTGGTCGACCAGGTGGTTCGCGACCGCGGCGACCGCGTCGAGGTCGACCGACCCGTCGTCCTTGAAGGGCGTCACCATCGCGGTGAGCACGCGTCCGAACGGGGCAGCAGGCAGGCTCATGGGGTTCAGGTTAGTAGTCCCGGCGGCCGGAGGCGCACCCAGTTGTGCTGTACGGGCACCTGGGCGGGCACCCGGGAGCCCGGAAGTCCGGATCTGCGAGGCCCGGGCGGGTACCTTCGTCCCGTGAGTCACCTGCGCCCCCTGCGTCCCTTCCGCACCGCTGCCCCGCTCCTCGCGGCCTGCGCGCTRCTGCTGGCCGGGTGCGGCGGTACCGACCCGGCCGGGTCCGCCGCGAGCACCGAGCCGACGCCGACGCCGAGCGCCACCGCGACCCCGACGCCCACCCCGACGCCCACCCCGACGCCGACTCCGACCCCGACACCCACCGCCGCCGCGACCGACGACCAGCTCGGCGACGGTGACGCCGACGGAGCCGACGAGCCCGCCGCTGCCGGCGGCGGCGTCTGCCAGGACCTCTCCGAGGCCGCCGTGGGCAGGGCGCTGGGCCACGAGGTGACCGGCGAGGCCGTCGGCGGCGGGGGCTGCCGCTTCACCGGCCCGAACCCGAAGGCCACCGCGCTCTCCGTCTTCGAGCAGAAGTACACCGGCATGCCCGCCGCCAAGGAAGGTGCGATCTCCGCGGTCGAAGGGACCCCCGAGGACATCACCGGCATCGGGCAGGACGCGTTCGTCGTCACCGGCACCATGTTCGGCGGCGACGACCTCCAGGGCGTCGGCGTGGTCCACGTCGGTCCCCGGCTGATCAGCGTCACCGTCAACCAGTCCCAGGGCATGGCACGCGCTCAGGTACGCGCGGCGACCGTCGCCGCGCTGCGTCTGGTCGCCGACCGGCTCTGAGCCGTCAGACGCCCGTCTCGGCGGCGATCCGGCCCGCCTTCACGGCGTCGACCAACGCCTGGTGGTCGCGCTCGTTCTGGTCGGCGTACGCGCTCGCGAACGCGGCGATCGCGTGGTCGAACGTGTCGCCGCCGCCCAGGTACGACGCGATCGCGATCCGGTCGCCGGAGCGGGCGTGCGCCCGGGCGAGCGCCGCCGCGCACACCTGCGCGTACACCGCCATGGTCGAGGCGTTCATCCGGTCGACGTCGGCCGACCCCTTCCAGTCGCGCAGCTGCCGGACGTAGAAGTCACGGGGCCGCCCGTCGAATCCGATCGTGTGCTCCCAGCCGAGGAAGATGTCGCTCACCGACTGCATCACGCGCTGACCGGCGACGACGCGCTGCCCGTGGTTCGGGTACTGGCTCTTCCCGACGAAGCGTTCGAGGACCGACTCCTCGGCCTCCTTCGCCTGCAGGACGAGCGGGTCCTGGTCGTCCCGGCCGAGGAGCAGCACGATCCAGGCGCGGGTGCCGACACTGCCGACCCCGACCACCTTCCGCGCCATGTGGGCGAACTCGAACTGCTCCAGCAGGTGGCGCCGGTCGGTCTCCAGCGTGCGCCGGTAGGACCGGATCAGCGCCCGGACGTCGGCGTCGATCTGCTCGCGCTCCTTACCGGGCGGCAGCAGGTCCTCCAGCGGCACGATCAACGGCGGGTCCGCGGTGATCCGCGGCTTCCCGCCGGAGTCGTGGGTGAACTTCGTGAGTGCTTGCATGCTGTCCCGGGCGCGGGCCTTGGCCTCGTTCGCCTTCGCGTTCTTCCACACCTTCTCCGAGACCTCTGACCTGAGCCGGTCGAGCAGCTCGCTCACCTCGACGTGGTCGTACCAGACCTCGAGGTTCCGGCGCCCGGCCGCGTCGCGCATCTTGGTCCGGTACGCCGCCGCCCCGGCCAGCACGACGGCCCGCCGCTGCTCCGCGGTGAACCCGCGGTCACGGCCGGCGATCTCGAGGCTCGCGCACAACCGCTTGACGTCCCACTCCCACGGGCCCGGCAGGGTCTCGTCGAAGTCGTTGATGTCGAAGGTCATCCGCCGCTCGGGGGTGGCGAAGGCCCCGAAGTTCGACAGGTGCGCGTCGCCGCAGATCTGCGCCCGCACCCCCGAGCTCGCGGTGGCCGCGAGGTCGGCGGCCATGATCAGCGCACCTCCGCGGTAGAAGGTGAACGGCGACAGCAGCATCCGGCCGTACCGGATCGGCAGCAGGTCCGGCACCCGGGTCCGTCCCTGCTCCTCCAGGAGGGCGACCGGGTCCGGGCGGTTGTCGGCCGGCGCCCACTCCCCGTGGCTCGAGCGCGGGACCTCGTTGCGGGCCGCCTTGCCGCGGGCGGCGCGCTCCTCGGGGGTCAGGTGCGCGACCTTCCACTCCTCGGGCTGCTGCGGATCCCCGGCCGTCCCCGTGGTGCTCGCCGTCATGGCTCCATCCCACCCGTTCCGGAGGATGGCCGCAATGGTCCCGCGTGGGATTCTGCGGTCATGTCGGACCCGCGCGCGATGCGTCGTACGGGGCACTACGTCACGGTCCTGGAGGGCATCCGGCCCTACGACCGCGGGCAGCTCGGCCGCGACCTCGTCGCGGGCGTCACCCTGGCGGCCCTCGCGATCCCGGAGGTGATGGGCTACACGAAGATCTCGGGGACGCCGGTCGTCACCGGGCTCTACACGATCCTGCTGCCGGCGGCCGCGTTCGCGCTGCTCGGCTCCTCGCGCCACCTCGTCGTCGGCGGCGACTCCGCGACCGCCGCCATCCTGTACGCCGGCATCGCCGGGCTCGGGCTCTCCGGGGTCGTCCCCGGCAGCGACCAGTGGCTGGCGCTGGCGAGCCTGGCCGCGCTCATCACCGGCGTGATGCTGGTGATCGCGCGGGTCGCCCGGCTCGGGTTCGTCGCCGACTTCATCTCCCGGACCGTGCTGGTCGGGTTCCTCACCGGGGTCGGCGTCCAGGTCGCGCTGTCCCAGCTCGGCGGGATGCTCGGCGTGCCGTCGCCCGACGTCGCGCCGGACCAGGTGAGCGGGACGCTGATCAGGTTCTGGAAGACCCTCCGGGAGATCGACCAGGCGCAGGCCGCGACCGTCGCCGTCTCGGTGGCGGTGATCGTGACCCTGGTCGTGTTCGAGCGCTGGATCACCCGGATCCCCGGCGGGCTGGTCGCCGTCGTCGGCGCCATCACCGCCAGCTGGGCGCTGGACCTGCAGTCCCACGGCGTCGCCGTCCTCGGAACCGTGCCGGGCGGCTTGCCGTCGATCGGCTGGCCCGCCGGAGTCGGGTGGGACGACGTCCGCGGCCTGCTGCCGATCTGCGCGTCGATGTTCGTGGTCATCCTCGCCCAGAGCGCCGCCACCTCGCGTGCGTACGCCGTCCGCTACCGCGAGCGGTTCGACGAGAACACCGACCTCGTCGGGCTCGCCACCGCCAACATCGCCGCGGCGCTCAGCAGCTCGTTCGTCGTCAACGGGAGCCCGACGAAGACCGAGATGGCCGACGCYGCCAAGAGCCGCAGCCAGGTCTCGATGCTCGCCATGGCCGCCACCGTGGCCGTCGTGCTGCTGTTCCTGACCGAGCCGCTGCAGTACCTGCCGAACGCCGCCCTCTCCGCCGTCGTCTTCGTGATCGGCCTCAAGCTGGTCGACCTCGCCGGCCTGCGCGCCATCGCGAAAGTGCGCCGCGACGAGTTCGTGATCGCGCTGGCGACGACCGCCATCGTCGTCGGCATCGGCGTCGAGCAGGGCATCGTCGCGGCGATCGTCCTGTCCCTGCTGGTCCACGTCAGCCGGCACTACACCCCGCACGACATCGTGCTCACCCTCGGCCCGGACGACCGGCCGCACGTCGTACCGGCGGCGCCGGGGGTCCTGACCGAGCCCGGTCTCGTGGTCTACCGCTTCGGCGTCGGACTGTTCTACGCCAACGCGAGCCGGTTCACCGAGGAGGTGCTCGCGCTCGTCGACACCGACGACCCGCCCCGCTGGTTCGTGCTGCTCGCCGACGCGATGGACGACGTCGACTACACCGGCGGCAAGACCCTGCTCGAGGTCGCCGACCAGCTCGCGAGCCGCGGGGTCGTCTTCGCCGTGGCCGAGGCCGGCGGCGACGTCACCGGCGAGCTCGCCAGGTTCGGGGTGACGGAGGCGATCGGCAGCGAGCACGTGTACCGCACGCTGGACGAGGCGATCGCGGCGTTCCGCGGCAGCTGACGGGCAGCGGACCGTCGTAGGTGAGGCGTGGTCAGTCGGTGAGGACCAGCCACTGGTGCCCGTCGACGAGCTCGCGCGCCGCGTCGAGCTGTCCGGCGTGGGCGGCGGTCTCGGTGATGACGTGCAGCACCGTACGCCGCAGGACCCTGCTCGGCATGTCGCCGAACATCTCCGTCGGCCACGCCGCCGGTCCGGCGTCGAGCGGCGTGCCGCTGATGATCTCGTCCGTGCGCGCGGCCTCGTCGCGGTAGAGCTGGACCACCTGCTCGGCCGGCCGGTCCGCCGGCACCTGCCACGCCTGGTCGCCGGTGGACAGCTCGACCTCCCGACCGGCCACCACGAACTGGAACCAGAACCGCTCCACGTCGAGGGCCAGGTGCTGCACCACGCCCAGGTAGGTCCATCCCGACGGCAGCACCGGCGTGCGCAACACCTCGTCGGGCAGCCCGGCGAAGGTCTCGACCACCCGGTCCCGCTGCTGCTGCAGCGCGCGAAGCAGCGCCCCCACCTCAGAGTCCACGTCGACTGGTTCCGTCATCTGGCGAGACTAACGACAGTGACCGACGTGGACTCCAACGGCGGGCACCTAGGCTTCGACGAACATCCGAGTCCGGCCAAGAGCTAGGCGTGAGCAACGGAATCGTTGGCTGGTCTCTTCACCGGCATTCGGTTGCGACGTCGCGACCGGCGTTGGTCACGACGTATCGGCCAGCTGCGGAGCGGACGCCGTTCTCACGTCCTCCGGCTGAAGGTCACCTTTCCGTTCGGTCCGGTCTTCATCTGGAAGCGGGCGTCGTGGGCCAGGGTGTGGTGGCGGGGGCAGAGCAGCCTGYCGTGCTCGATGTCGGTGGGTCCGCCGCGACTCCACGGGATGCCGTGGTGGGCGTGGCACATCCCTGGCGGCCAGTCGCAGCCTTCGGCGGTGCAGCCGCCGTCCCGTCTGCCGAGGACGATGCGTTGGGCTTCGGTGTGGAAGCGGGTCTTGCGGCCCAGATCGAGGACCTGGGACTTCGACCCGAGGACGGCCGGGATGATCCCGGCCTCGCAGGCCAGCCTCCGGGCCTCGCCTGCGGTGATCCGGTCCCCGGTGTCCAGGGTCGCAACCGTGTCGGCGCCCAGGAGGGCTTCCATCGTCATCGTGACCACGACGGTGGCGGCGATGCCGCCGGCTTTCGGGGCGTCGCGGCGGGTCTCGACGTACTCGATGAACGCCTGGCCCAGGCGGATCGGGCGGGCGACCTTCTCCCCGGCGGTGCGCTCGACCGCAGCTCGGTGCTTGGGCGCGGCCAGGGCTTCGAGGTGGCGGGCCAGCATCTGCCCGACCAGGACCGGGAGCTTGAATCTGCCCACCATGGAGCCGTGCCCGTCGGGGTTCATCGTGAACGACGCCGTCTCCCGTGCCCGCTGCTCCTCGCCCTCCAACAGGCGACGTTCGTGCTCTTCGGCGACCTCGGGGGCCACGACCTCCAGGATCCGACGGCCCAGGAAGCGCAACTCTTTGGGGTCGTGGTGCTCGGCCAGCGCCACCAGATGTGCCTCGGCCTCGGCCTTCGCGCTCGGGAGCGCGTCGACCGCGTCGAGGATCACGGCTGCTTGCTCGACCGAGACCGCCCCGGCGCTCATCGCGTTGGCGGTGGTGTCGTGTGAGCCCAGGCGACCGGCCAGCTTCACGGCCCGGTGCGCGGCGGGCTTGGTCGTACGGGTCGCGTTGGCCCACCAGCCCGCGGTGTTGGCCGCACCCAGCGGGTCGCCGACCTGGTGCCGGTCGGCCTCGGCCAGCAGGCGTAGTTCCAGGGCGTCCAGGCGGCGCTTGGCGACTGCGAGCGCGGGGAGGAGATCGGTGAGGTCACCCGGCGTCAGCGACCAGGTCGGCGCGGTGCCGTGCTCGTCGATCAAGTCCCCCAGGGCAGAGACCAGCTGCGCCACCGGATGCGGCGGCGCAGAGGTCAGGGAGCCCGAGGTCATGAGTACAGATTAGGAACCGGCGCCGACAGTTTCGGATCGGTTTTCGCCTTGTCCACAGGGCAATTCGGGCTGACCTTCGGTGCCAGGTCCTGCCTTGCTTACGCCGTCTCGACAGGCTCGACGACCACCGCTCAACGAGCACCGCACGCCGCCCACGGCACGCCGCCCCACAGCCCGACGCCGACAGCCCGACGCCTACATGTCGAGTGCCTAGGCGCGTTCGAGCCAGACGAACTCGAAGCCCGGTTCGCCGTCCAGGTGCGGCTCGCGCTTCGTCTCGATCCAGGCTGTGCGGTCGAAGTCCGGGTAGCGGGTGTCGCCGTCGGGGCTCAGGTGGACCTCGGTGAGCACCTGGTGCGTCGCGCGGTCCAGGGCGGCGGCGTACACCGCCGAGCCGCCGACGACGAACACCTCCCCGATCCCGGCCGCCAGGTCGAGCGCGACGTCCAGGTCGGTGGCGACGAGCACCCCGGGGTGCGCCGGGCCCGCGGTCCAGGACGGGTCCCGGGTGAGCACGACCGTGGTGCGGCCCGGCAGCGGCCGCCCGATCGACTCGTACGTCGCCCGACCCATCACCAGCACCCCGCCGAGGGTGAGCGCCTTGAAGTGCGCGAAGTCCGCCGGGATCCGCCACGGGATGTCGCTGTCAGCGCCGATCACGCCGTTGTCCGCGACCGCGGCGACGAGCGTCAGGTCTCGAGACAGGCGCTGCGCACCTTCCTCGACCACCGAAGGCTTCATACCGCGATCGGTGCTTTGATCCCGGGGTGCGGGTCGTAGCCCTCCACGACGATGTGCTCGAGGTCGAACTCGTCCAGCGCCGTCACCGACGGGTCCAGCCGCAGCGTCGGCAGCGGCCGCGGCTCCCGGGTCAGCTGCAGCCGGGCCTGGTCGAGGTGGTTCAGGTACAGGTGCGCGTCCCCGATCGTGTGCACGAAGTCCCCGACCTCCAGGCCGACGACCTGGGCGACCATGTGGGTCAGCAGCGCGTACGACGCGATGTTGAACGGGATGCCGAGGAAGACGTCGCCAGAACGCTGGTAGAGCTGGCAGGAGAGCCTGCCGTCGGCGACGTAGAACTGGAACATCGTGTGGCAGGGCGCCAGCGCCATGTCCGGGATGTCGGCCACGTTCCAGGCCGAGACGATGTGCCGCCGCGAGTCCGGGTCCCGCCGCAGCTGCTCGACGACCTGGGCGATCTGGTCCACGTGCCGCCCGTCCGGGGTCGGCCACGACCGCCACTGGTAGCCGTAGACCGGTCCGAGGTCGCCGTTCTCGTCGGCCCACTCGTCCCAGATGGTGACGCCGCGGTCCTGGAGCCACTTCACGTTGGTGTCGCCGCGCAGGAACCAGAGCAGCTCGGCGAACACGGACCGGGTGTGCACCTTCTTGGTGGTCACCAGCGGGAACCCCTCGGCGAGGTCGAAGCGCATCTGGTGGCCGAAGACGCTGAGCGTGCCGGTGCCGGTCCGGTCGGTCTTCTCGACCCCGGTGTCGAGGATCCGCTGCACCAGGTCGAGGTACGTCTGCATGGCGACAACCTACCTCCGCGAAACACCCGGGACGGGCGGGACACCACGTGTCAGACTCCGGGGGTGCTCCTGGGTCTCACGGCGGCGTTGCTGGCCGCCGTCCTGTTCGGCGTCATCGCCGTCGTCCAGGCCGCGGTGATCCGTCGCCACGGTCTGGTCTCGCCGATGATGGCCGGCGTCCTGGTCGCCTACCTGGTCGGCTGGCTGCTGCACCTGGTCGCGATCGCGGAGCTGCCGCTGTACCTGGCCCAGGTCGGCGTCGGCGCCTCGCTGGTGGTGACCGCCCTGGTGGCCGCGTTCGTGATGGGCGAGCCGCTGCGCACCGAGCACTGGGTGGCGGTCGCGGGGGTGGTGGTCGGCCTGGGCGTGCTGGCGCTGTCCGCCGGTCCGGTCGGCGACTCGGAGTTCACCAGCCGCACGACCGTGCTGCTCTACGTGCTGCTCGGCGTGAACGCGGCCCTCGGCTGGCTCGCCTACCGCTGGCACGGCGCCTGGAGCGGCGTCGCCCTCGGCATCCTGGCCGGGTTCGCGTACGGCGGCACCCCGGTCGCCACCCGGGTGCTCACCGACCTGGACTTCACCCCGGCGACGGTGGTGCCGGCGCTCAGCATCGGCTTGTACGGCGCACTCGGGTTCGTCCTCTACTCGGTGGCGATGAAGCGGACCTCGGTGACCGCGGCGACCGCGCCGCTGGTCCTGCTCCAGACGCTGATCCCGGCGGTCGTCGGCCTCCTCGTCTTCGGCGACGAGGTCCGCGCCGGCTGGTGGCCGGCCGCACTGGTCGCGTTCGCGGTGAGCCTGGCGGCGGGCGTGGTGCTCTGCGGTGCGGAGGCCCGGCTCGACCTGCTGGACCCCGACCACGATCCGGGCCACGACCCCGGCCACGACCCCGGGCACGACGGCCAGCCGCTCGATCAGGCGTCGTAGTCGACCTCGAGCGTCTCCCCCGTCGGGTGGGACTGGCAGGTGAGGACGTAGCCGGCCTCGATCTCGTCGGGCTCCAGCGCCCAGGTCGCGCCCATCACGACCTCGCCGCGCACCACCCGGGCCCGGCAGGTGCCGCAGACTCCGCCCTTGCACGCGTACGGCGCGTCCGGCCGCACCCGGAGGAGGGCGTCGAGGACGACCTCGCCGGGCCGCACGGTGACCTCCCCGACCAGCCCGGCCAGCCGGACGGTGGCCAGCGTGCCGGTGGCCGGCGCGTCCGGGACCGGCGGCGGCGCCGCGGTCTCGGCGTGGAACAGCTCGACGTGCACCGCGCCGGTGGGGACGCCGTCGGCGAGCAGCGCCGCGCGCAGCTCGGTGACCATCGACTGCGGCCCGCACAGGAACCAGCCGTCCACCGGTCCGACGAGGGCGGCCCGCACGGCGGCGAGACGCTCCGGGTCCAGCCGCCCGGAGAGCAGCGCGCTCTCCTGGGCCTCCCGGGTGAGCAGGTGGACCAGCTGCAGCCGGGACGGGTACCGGTTCTTCAGCGCCGCGAGCTCCTCGAGGAACATCACGCTCGCCTGGGTGCGGTTGCAGGCCAGCACGGTGACCTCCTCGACCGTCTCGTCGGCGAGCGCGGCCGCGGCCATCGCGAGCGCCGGCGTGATCCCGGAGCCGGCGGCCACGAACGCGGGCCGGACCAGGCCGGGCAGGCCCGCCCCGAACCGGCCGGCGGGGGTCATCACCTCCAGCGCGTCCCCGGGCCGCAGGGTGTCGAGGACGCCGTGCGAGAAGCGCCCCCCGGGCAGGCGCCGTACGCCGATCCGCAGGTCGTCCTCGCCGGGCAGCCCGCACAGCGAGTAGGAGCGGCGTTCCTCGTCCCCCGGTACGCCGACCGCGACGTGCTGCCCCGGCTGGTACCCGTACGCCGCCCGCAGGTCCTCGGGGACGGCCAGCCGGACGGCCACGGCGTCGTCGGTGAGCTCGCGGAGCTCGGTGACGACCAGCCGGTGGAAGGCGGGCCCGTGCTCGGGCAGAGCGCTCAGCGGCTCGGCCGCGGGTGCGCTCACCGGTGCTCCCGGAAGCGGTCGAACGGCTCGGCGCAGTCGGAGCAGACCCAGAGCGCCTTGCACGAGGTCGAGCCGAACCGGCTGAGCTCGCGGGTGCGCGGGGATCCGCACTGCGGGCAGCGCACCGTCAGGGTGAGCGGGACCGGCCCGGCGGGCGACGGCGGCGCGATCCCGGCCTCGGCCAGGGCGCGGCGGCCGGCGTCGGTGACGTCGTCGGTCGTCCAGGCCGGGCTGAGCACGGTCTCGACCTCGACCGGGAGCGGCGCGACGGCGGCGGCGATGTCGTCGCGGATCGCGTCCATCGCGGGGCAGCCGGAGTAGGTCGGCGTGATCGTCACCCGGACCACGCCGTCGACCACGTCGACGACCCGGAGGATCCCGAGGTCGGCGATGCTGACCATCGGCAGCTCGGGGTCGGGCACGGCCGCGACCGCCGCGCGCACCTCGTCGACGGAGAGCACGCTCACCACTGGGCCCCCGGGTGTGCGCGGGCGACCTCGCCCAGGGTGTCGAGCATCGCGGTCAGCGCGTCCGTGTGCTCGCCGCGACGACCGTCGGGAAGTTCGAGGGCGATGTCCGGGACCGCCAGGGTCGCCTCCGCGAGCACGCCCCGGACCCAGGCCCGCGCGGCGGGTTCGATCGCGGCCGGGTCGACGAGCGCGCCGTCGACCGGGGCGAACAGGGTCGCGAACCACGGCCACTCGGCGTCGAGGGCGGCCTGCGCGCGGTCGTGCGAGACGGGGGTCCCGTCACCGAGGCGCAGCACCCAGGTGCGGGCGTGGTCGCGGTGGTAGGCGACCTCCTTGACCGCTTTCGCGGCGACCGCGGCCAGCAGCGGGTCGGGACCACCGGCGAGCCGGGCGTAGAGCTCGCCCTGGTAGCCGGCGAGGAGGAGCAGCCGGACGATCGTGACGGCGAAGTCGCCGCCGTCGCGCTCCAGCAGGCCCGCATTCCGGAAATCGGCGGGGGCCCGGTGGTAGGCGAGGTCGTCCTCGGTCCGGACCGGGTCCTCGAGCGACCCGGCGTAGGTGAGCAGGGCGCGCGCCTGGCCGAGCAGGTCGAGCCCGATGTTGGCCAGCGCGACGTCCTCCTCGATCTCCGGCGCCCGGGCCACCCAGCGGATCAGCCACTGGGCCGCGACCAGGGCGTCGTCGCCGAGGGCGAGCGCGTAGCCCGCGGTCGCGGCACGGTCAGCGACCACCGCCGTCTCAGAGCTGGACGCCATCGGGCACCTCGTAGAACGTCGGGTGGCGGTAGACCTTGTCGCCCGCCGGGTCGAAGAACTCGTCGGCCTCGTCGGGGCTGCTCGCGACGACCGCCTCGGAGGGCACCACCCAGATCGAGACACCCTCGCCGCGCCGGGTGTAGACGTCGCGGGCGTTGCGCAGCGCGATCTCGGCGTCGGCGCCGTGGATCGAGCCGGCGTGCGCGTGCGCCAGGCCGCGCCGCGGCCGTACGAACACCTCCCACAGCCCGGCCATCAGGCCACCTCCGGCCGCGCCGGACGCGCGTGCTTGGCGGCGTACGCGGCCGCGGCCTCGCGGACCCAGGCGCCGTCCTCGTGGGCGGCCACCCGGTGGGCGAGCCGTTCGGCGTTGCACGGACCGTCGCCGCGGAGCACCGCGCGGAGCTCGTCGAAGTCGATCGCACCGTAGTCGTAGCCGCCGCGGCCTTCGTCCTTGTCGGCGTTCCAGCGCAGGTCGGGGTCGGGCAGGGTGAGGCCGAGCGCCTCGGCCTGCGGGACGGCCTGGTCGATGAACCGCTGCCGCAGCGTGTCGTTGGAGAACCGCTTGATCCCCCAGGCGGTCGACTGGGCACTGTGCGGCGAGTCCGCGTCCGGCGGGCCGAACATCATCAGCGACGGCCACCACCAGCGGTCGACCGCCTCCTGGGCCATCGCGTGCTGGGCGGGCGTGCCGTGGCTGAGGGTGTGCAGCAGCTCGAAGCCCTGCCTCTGGTGGAAGGACTCCTCCTTGCAGACCCGGACCATCGCGCGGGCGTACGGGCCGTAGGAGCAGCGGCAGAGCGGGACCTGGTTGACGATCGCGGCGCCGTCGACGAGCCAGCCGATCGCGCCGACGTCGGCCCAGGTGAGCGAGGGGTAGTTGAAGATCGAGGAGTACCGCTGCCGGCCGGTGTGGAGGGCGTCGAGGAGCTCCTCGCGGCTGGCCCCGAGGGTCTCGGCGGCGGCGTACAGGTAGAGGCCGTGGCCGGCCTCGTCCTGGACCTTGGCGAGCAGCACGGCCTGGCGGCGCAGGCTCGGCGCCCGGGTGAGCCAGGCGCCCTCGGGTTGCATCCCGATGATCTCGCTGTGCGCGTGCTGGGCGATCTGCCGGACGAGGGTGGCCCGGTAGCCGTCGGGCATCGCGTCGCGCGGCTCGACCCGGTCCTGGGCGGCCAGCACGTCCTCGAAGGTGGTCATGTCCGGAGCCTACGTCAGTTTGTTACAGGAATCACGTCGGACGACGCTCTATCTGTAACACCGGGGCGACCTGCTTTCATGGCCCGGTGAGTGCCGATGTCTCCTGCCGCGTCGCCTGGGCCGACGACGCCCCCGCGATCGCCGCGGTCCAGGTCCGCGCGTGGCGGACCTCGTACGCCGACCTGCTGCCCGCCGAGCTCCTCGAAGCCCTGACCCCCGAGGAGGTCTCGGCCGGCTGGAACGAGTCGCTGCGCCGGCCACCGGACGCCCGCAACCGGGTCCTGGTGGCCCTGGAGCGCAACCTGGTGACCGGGTTCGCGGTGACCGGACCGGCCCTCGACCCGGACCTCGACCCGGTCGCCGACGGCGAGATCAGCGACCTCACCGTCGACCCGCACAAGCGCGGCAACGGCCACGGGTCGCGGCTGGTGCAGGCCTGCGTCGACACGCTGCGGGCCGACCGGTTCACCCGGGCGGTCACCTGGCTGGCCGCGACCGACGACGCCACCCGCGCCTTCCTGGTCGGCACCGGCTGGGACGCCGACGGGGCCCACCGCACCCTCGACCTCACCGGCGACGGGAGCGTGACGGTCAAGCAGGTCCGGCTGCACACCGATCTCGGATGACCGACCCGGCCCGGGAGCCCGGTCTCGACCCGGCGCTGCGCCGCGAGATCGTCCGGGACTCGGTCGCGGTCGCGGTCGCCACCGGCGCGTACGGGATCTCCTTCGGGGCGATCGCGACCGGCGCCGGCCTGGACGTGTGGCAGGCGTGCGCGCTCTCCCTGCTGGTCTTCACCGGCGCCTCCCAGTTCGCCCTGGTCGGCGTGATCGCGGCCGGCGGCGCTCCCCTCGTCGGCGCCTTCTCCGGGCTGCTCCTCGGGGTCCGCAACAGCCTCTACGGCCTCCGGCTGGCCCCGCTGCTCTCCTGGACCGGCGTACGCCGCGCCGCCGCGGCGCACCTGATCATCGACGAGTCGAGCGCGATGAGCGTGACCCGGGACTCCACCGCCGCGGCCCGGGTCGGGTTCCTCGCCACCGGCCTGGGCGTCTTCGCGCTCTGGAACCTGGCCACCCTGGCCGGCGCGCTCGCCGGCGACACCCTCGGCGACCCGCGCGACCTCGGCCTCGACGCGGCCGTCGGCGGTGCCTTCCTGGCACTGCTCTGGCCCCGGCTCGACTCCCGGCTGCACCGGGTCACGGCAGTGCTCGCGGCGGCGCTCGCGCTCGTCCTGATCCCGCTCACCCCGGCGGGGATCCCCGTGCTCGCGGCCGCTGTGGTCGCCCTCGGCCTGGGGCTGCGCGCGGGCGGCGTTCCCCAGGAAGGCCCGCACGCATGATCTGGATCGCCATCGTGGTCTGCGGCCTCGGCTGCTACCTGCTCAAGCTCGCCGGGCTCTCGGTGCCGCACCAGGTCCTGGAACGGCCGCTGGTGCAGCGGATCGCCGACCTGCTCCCGGTCGCCCTGCTGGCCGCGCTCATCACGGTCCAGGTCTTCACCGTCGACGACGGCGGGCACCCCGGGATCGGGATCGACGCCCGGCTCGCCGGACTGGCCGCCGCCGCCGTCGCGCTCACGCTGCGGGCGCCGTTCCTGGTGGTGGTCGTGGTCGCCGCCGCGACCGCCGCACTCCTCCGGCTCGCCTGAAACCCGTCCGGACGCACGCCGGGCCCACGCCGGGCCCACGC